>NZ_BJTG01000005.1:0-300000 GCF_013340205.1 Anaeromyxobacter diazotrophicus | reverse complement strand
GACGGCGGTCATCACCGCCGAGTTGGCGTCCTCGACGGTGAGCCCGTAGCGCGCGAGCTGGTCGCGCTTCAGCACGAAGTCGAGGAAGTAGCCGCCGGCCACGCGCTCGGCGTAGGCGCTGCGGGTCCCCGGCATCTTCTGCAGGGCCGCCTCGGTCGCCAGCGCCACCCGCTCGATCTCCTCCAGCTTGGCGCCGGAGATCTTGATGCCGATGGGGGTGCGGATGCCGGTCGAGAGCATGTCGAGCCGCCCCTTGATCGGCATGGTCCACGCGTTCGAGATGCCCGGCAGCTGCAGCGCCGCGTCCATCTCGTTCTTGAGCTCGTCCTCGGTGATGCGGTCGTTCCAGAACGGCCGGAGGGTGCGCTTCAGCCACTCCGGCGCCCAGGGCGAGTACCAGCGCGGCTTCTCGCGCCAGGCGAGCTCCGGCTTCAGCACCACCGTCGTCTCCATCATCGAGAACGGCGCCGGGTCGGTGGAGGTGTTGGCCCGCCCCGCCTTGCCGAAGACACGCTCGACCTCGGGGAAGGTGCGCAGGATCTTGTCCTGCAGCTGCAGCGCGCTCTGCGCCTCCGCCACCGACATCCCGGGCTGCACCGCGCTCGGCATGTAGAGGATCGTGCCCTCGTTCAAGGGCGGCATGAACTCGGAGCCGAGCTTCAGGTACAGCGGCACCGTCAGCGCCACGAGCAGCACGCTCGCCGCGATGGTGGCGCGCGCGTGGCGCAGCACGAAGCGGCACGGCCGCTCGTAGACGCGGTGCAGGAGCCGGCTGATGGGGTGGCGCTCCTCCGAGTAGTACTTGCCGACGAAGGCCTGCGTGGCGAGCCACGCCAGCGCCTTCGGCCGGAAGCGGAAGGGCTCGATGCGGGCGAACAGCATCCGCATGGCCGGGTCGAGCGTGACCGCCAGCAGGGCGGCGATGGCCATGGCCAGGTTCTTCGAGTAGGCGAGCGGCCGGAACAGCCGCCCCTCCTGGTCGACCAGCGTGAACACCGGCATGAAGGCGACCGCGATGACGAGCAGGGAGAAGAAGACGCTCGGCCCCACCTCGAGCAGCGCCTCGAGGCGCACCTGGTGGAAGTCGCCCTTCGACCCGCCCTCCTGCCAGTGGTGGATCTTGTTGTAGGCGTTCTCCACCTCGACGATCGCCCCGTCCACCAGCACGCCGATCGAGATGGCGATGCCGGCCAGCGACATGAGGTTGGCGTTCAGGCCCATGAGGTACATGGGGATGAAGGCGATGGCGACCGAGACCGGGATGGTGACGATGGGCACGATGGCGGACGGCACGTGCCACAGGAAGACGAGGATGATGAGGGAGACGATGATGATCTCCTCCACCAGCTTGTGCTTCACCGTGTCGATGGCCCGGTCGATGAGCTCGGAGCGGTCGTAGGTCGTCACCACCTCGACGCCCGCCGGCAGGGACGGCCTGAGCTCGGCCAGCTTCGCCTTGACCCGCTCGATGACGTTGAGCGCGTTCTCGCCCTGCCGCATGACCACGATGCCGCCCACCACGTCGCCCTGGCCGTCGAGGTCGGCCACGCCGCGGCGCATCTCCGGGCCGAGCGTCACCTGCGCCACGTCCTTCACGGTGATGGGCGTCCCGCCCTCGGTCTTGAGGACGAGCTGCTCCAGGTCGTGGAGCGACTTCACGTAGCCGCGGCCGCGGACCATGTACTCGCGGCCGGAGAGCTCGACCAGCCGCCCGCCGACGTCGTTGTTGCCGCGCCGGACCGCGTCGATGACCGACTGCAGCGGCAGCTTGTAGCCGGCGAGCGCGGTGGGGTTCACCGTGATCTGGTACTGGCGGACCTGTCCTCCGACCGTCGCCACCTCGGAGACGCCCGGCACCGCCTGCACCGCGTAGCGCAGGAACCAGTCCTGGAACGAGCGCAGCTCGTCGGAGCTGTGCTTCCCCGAGCGGTCCACCAGCGCGTACTGGAAGGTCCATCCGACGCTGGTCGCGTCCGGCCCGAGCTCGGTCTTCACGCCCTGCGGCAGCTGCGGCGTGATCTTGGAGAGGTACTCGAGCACGCGCGTGCGCGCCCAGTACGGGTCCGTCCCGTCCTCGAAGATCACGTAGACGTAGCTGAAGCCGAAGTCCGAGAACCCGCGGATGGCCTTCACGCGCGGCGCGCCGAGCAGCGCGGTCGTGATGGGGTAGGTGACCTGGTCCTCGAGGATGTCGGGGCTCCGGTCCCAGCGCGAGTAGACGATGACCTGCGTGTCGGAGAGGTCGGGCAGCGCGTCGAGCGGGATGTTCTTCATCGTCCAGACCGACAGCGCCAGGACGACGATCACCCCCGCGATGACGAGGTACCTGTTCTCCGCGGAGAACCGGATGAGTCGCTTGATCATCGCTACTTCCCGCCCATGGCCGAGAGGGAGGCGCGCAGCCGCGACTCCGAGTCGATGAGGAAGTTGGCGCGCGTCACCACCTGCTCACCCTGCTTCAGCCCCGACAGCACCTCGACCGCGTCGCCCGAGACCACGCCCAGCTTCACCTCGCGCGGCTGGAACTTGCCCTCCCCGAGCGCCACGAACACCACCTTGCTCGTGCCGGAGTCGATGACCGCGTCGGCCGGCACGCGCAGGCCCTGGCGCGCCGCCGCCTGCAGCGTGACCTCGCCGAACATCTCCGGGCGCAGCTCGCCGGTCGGGTTCGGGAACTCGAGCCGCACCTTGGCGGTCCGGCTCTTGGCGTCGAGGACGGGGTCGATGAAGATGACCCGCCCCTTGAACGCGCGGTCGGGGAAGGCCTGGAGGGACAGCGTCGCGGTCATCCCGAGCTTGAGGCGCGACAGGTCGGACTCGTAGGCGTCCGCGAGCACCCACACCGAGGAGAGGTCGGTGATCTCGTAGGGCATGTCGCCCTCGTTCAGGCGGTGGCCCATGACGAGGTCCTTCTTCGTCACCACGCCGGACATGGGCGAGAGGATGGTGAGCGTCTTGGTGGGGGTCCCGGTCCGCTCCAGCCGCGCGATCTCGCCCTCGGGGATGTCCCACAGGCGCAGCCGCTGGCGCGCGGCCTCGACCAGCTCGTCGCCCGAGGCCTCCCCCTGGCCGCTGCCGGCGAGCGCCTTCCGCGTGCGGAGCGCGAGCAGGTACTCCTGCTGCACGCTCAGGAGGTCGGGGCTGTAGATGGTGAAGAGCGGCTCGCCGCGGCGGACCGGCTTCCCGACGTAGTCCGCGAACACCTGCTCCGCGAACCCGGAGACCTTGATGTTGACGTGGTGCACCCGCGTCTCGTCCACCGCGACCTTCCCCACCGTCCGCCAGGTCGCGCCCACCGTCCCGCGCTCGACGGCCGCGGTCCGCAGGCCGATGAGCTGCTGCCGCTGGGGGTCGATGTCCACCGTGGCGAGCCCCTCCACCGGCGCGCCGCCCTTCGCCTCGTCCTCGTAGACGGGCAGGTAGTCCATCCCCATCTCGTCCTTGCGCGGCGTCGGGGAGGTCTGCCTGGCGTCCATCGGCGAGCGGTAGAAGGCGACCTTGCGCGGCCCCTTGGCGGCGACGCCGCCAGGCTGCGCCGCCGTCTTGACGAGCTTCATGCCGCAGATCGGGCAGTCGGCCGGGTGATCCGAGGTGATCGTCGGGTGCATCGGGCAGACGTAGAGCGGCTTCTGCTCGGCGGGCTGGGCGCCCTGCTCGGCCGGCCCGGCGGAGGTCGCGTGGCCGTGGTCGCCGTGCCCGCGCGTCGCGAGCACCGCGGCCCCACCGCCGGCGGCGAGCCCCAGGACGAGGACGAGGGCGAGGGCCCCGGGGCCGAAGCGGCGCTTCGAGGTCGAGGCGGGGGGGGTGCCGTATTCCATGTCGATCTCCGAGCTACATCCCTGAAGACATTCCACCGGCGCCGGCCGCGGCCGGAGCCTGTTCCTCGCTGCCGGCGGCCGCGCCCTTCGCGCCGCCGCCCCGGCGGCCCATCGAGCCGGCGCCGGGGACCGCGCCCGAGGAGACCCCGCCGGCCAGGCCCGGGGGCGCGTCGAGGCTGACCTCGCGCTGGGCGATCGCCACGCGCTCGGCCTGGGCCAGGCTCTCGACGTATCCCGCCTCGTCCGCCACCAGCCCGCGCAGCACCTCCAGCACCGACGCGAAGGTGACCTTGCCCACCTTGTACTGCGCCAGGGTCGAGCTGACGGCCGCGTCCGACTGGACCAGCACCGCGTCGCGGTAGAGCTGGTTCGTGCGCGCCAGCGCCGCGAGCACCGCCTGCCGCTCCTGCGCGCGCAGGCGGACCACCTGCCGGGTCGCCTCCTCGCCGCTCGCCTCGGAGGCGCGCCGGCTCGCCGCCTCGTCCACCGCCCGCGACTGCTTGCTCCCCGAGAAGATGGGGAGGGTGATGCCGACGCTCGCGAGCCACATCGGATCGAGCGAGCCGCGCGGCATGACGCCGGCGGTGACGGAGAGATCCGGCCACCGGTCGCGCTGCGCGACCTCCACGCGACGCTCGGCGGCGGCCGTGGCGCGCCGCGACTGGGCGAGGTCGGGGCTGCGGCGCTCGGCGTCGTCCGCGGCCTCCTCGCCGGTCATCGGCGGAGGCACCCCCAGGTCGGCGAGCCTGCGCGCCGTGGGGATGGGCTCGTCCAGCGGGTGGACGCGCAGGCGGTTCAGGCCCTGGATCGCCGTGCGCTCGTTCGTCTCGAGCGCGATCCGGCGCTGCTGCAACCTGGAGCGCTCGAGCTGCGCGCGGACGAGGTCGGACTGCGCCCCGCCGCCCACCTCGTAGCGCGTCCGGGCGATCGCCTCGGCCTCCCTCCACAGCGCCTCGAGCCGCTGCTGGAGGGCGAGCTGCTCGCGCACCAGCAGGAGATCGACGTAGGCGCGCTCCACCTCGGCGGTGACCGACAGCCGGATGCGGTCGAGCTGCGCCTCGACGACGCTGGTCTGGGCGCGGGCCGCGCGCTCGCGCGCGCCGCGCTTGCCCGGCCACGGGAACGGCTGCGTCACCATGACCTGCCAGTAGGAGGTCTCCATGGTCCCGATCTGGATGGCCTGGAAGCCGTCGTTCTGGATCCCCAGCGAGAGCGTCGGATCCGGGAGCGCCGAGACCTGCGGCTCGCGCTGGCGGTCGGCCTCCACCGTCGACCGAGCGCGGGCGTACTCCGGGCTCTTCTCCAGCGCCTCGGCGACGATCGCGTCGCGCACGGGATCGGCCGTCACCGCGGCCGGCTCGGCCGCGGCGGCGAGGGCCCACGCGAGGGCGATGAGCGAGCTGATGACCTTCACCGTCGGAACCTCCTCGAACGAGGGGTGCGCAACGCGCGCGAGGGGGGCGGCCGCCGGACCAGGCGGGCGCCCCCCCGCGTCGCAGCCAGGCTCAGGCCCGGTCAGTTCGCCTTGAGCACACCCGCGATCATGTCCATGCCGCACGCGAAGCGATATTCGCCCGCCTTCTTCGGCGTGACCGTCACGGTCACGGGCTGGTTGAGCGGCAGCGGCTGGTTCACGCCGAAGTCCTTCATCACGATCTCGGTGGCGCAGGTGCGCTCCACCTTGCGCGTCACGACGAGCTTCACGGGCTTCCCGTGCTTCACGGTGACCTCGGCGGGGACGAAGCCCTCGCTCGTCACGGCGAGCTCGACCGTCTGGGCGCCCTTGGTGGCCGGGGTCGCCGCCGCGACGAGGTGGTGGCCAGCCGCGGTGGCGGCGGCGGGGCTCGCGTGCTCGGCCTCGCAGTCACAGGCGCGGGCGGGCGCGGCGGACGAAGCGCCGAGGAGTACGGCAGGGGCCAGGATCAGAGCGGTCAGGTTCAAGGGAAGTCTCCGGTGAGGGTTTCCTGCTGGAAGAGCACGTCCCGTGCCGAGCACCGCTCGCGGCCGTGGGCCTGGGACTCCGCAGATTTCCAGGGTTTTCCCATTGCCTGCCCGCCCTCAGCTTCCGGACGGCTCGATTACACCGTGATGGCTGCTGTTACACCCCTCCTTGCCCCCGCAGGCCTCGCTCCCCGTCATTTTTGCCCGCTCACTGCGTACGAGGGGGCACCGCGACGAAGGCCGTCGAGCGCGCCGAGCTGGAGCGCGAGGCCTTCGTCGCCTCCTCGAGAAGCACGGGGCCCGGAGCGACCACTCCCGCGACCCGACATGGTAGGTCTCCCCGCGATGAAGCGATCGAAGCCACCGCCCACCCGACCCTCGCGCCGCGCCGGCGGCCTGCTCTACGCCTGCCTCGCGGCCGCGGGCCTCGCGCTCGCGCTCCTGCTGGCGCGCGTCCACGCGCAAGCCGTGGCCGGCGCCGCGCCGAGCTTCTGCTCGCTCGGCGAGACGGTGAACTGCGACCGGGTCGCGCTGAGCCCCTACTCCGTGGTCCTCGGCGTCCCGATCGCCCTGTGGGGCGCCTTCGCGTACGCGGTCATGCTGCTGCTCGCGCTCGCGGGCCTGCGCCGCCGCGGCCCGTCGTCCTGGCCCGCCGGGCTCTCCCTGCTGCTCGCCGGCGCCGCCGCCGCGCTCACCGTCCCGCTCGCCTTCGCGAGCGCCTTCCTGCTGCGGAGCTTGTGCCTGCTCTGCGCGGCGACGTGGGCGATCGACTGGGCGCTGTTCGCGACGGCGCTGCGGGGCGCGCGCGCGGCCGGAGGCCCAGCCCAGGCCGTGGCCCAGGACCTCCGCCTCCTCGCGCAGCGCCCCTGGCGTTCGCTGGCCGTCTCCGCCGCCGCGGGCGCGCTGCTCGCCGCCGCGCTCGCGGCTTACGCCAGCGCGGTCGCGGCGAGCGCCGCCGCGCGTCCCGCCCCCACGGCGAGCGCGCCGCCCCCGCCTCCGCCTCCGGCCGAGGCGGGCTCCGGGCCAGCCGGCGTCACGATCTTCGAGTTCAGCGACTACGAGTGCCCCCACTGCGCCCGCGCGCACGCCGAGCTCCGCGCCGCCCTGAAGAGCCGGCCGGCGATCCGCCTGGAGCACCGCAACTTCCCGCTCGATCAGGCGTGCAACCCGGCGGTGACGCGCCCCTTCCACCGCAAGGCCTGCGCCCTGGCGCGGGCCGCGCTGTGCGCCGGAGAGCAGGGCCGGTTCTGGGAGCTCAACGACGCGCTGTTCGCGAACCAGACCGCGGGGCGCCCCGTCGAGGAGCTGGCGGCGGAGGTGGGCCTCGACGTCGCCGCGCTCCGGCGCTGCCAGGACGCCCCCGAGACCGCGCGGCGCCTCGACGAGGAGATCGCCGCCGGGCTCCGGGCCGGCGTCAACGCGACCCCGACGTACGTCGTGGGTCGGGCGCTGTACGTGGGGGCGGTGCCCGCGGCGGTCCTCGGACCGCCCCGCTGACCCCGCGCGGGTCCCACCCGCCGCGCACCGTCCGTTCACGTTCACGACCCGTGCGGGTGCCCGCGCCGAAATCTCGACGTGTCGGAGTCGCGCGCTACCGTCTGCACCGGGAGTGGGGACGGAGGCGCGGGCATGGCGGGTACGGTGATGGTGGTCGAGGACGACGTGTGCGTGCGCGAGCTGGTGATGGAGATCCTGGGGGCGGGCGGGTTCACCGCCGTGGGCGCCCGGAACGGACAGGAGGCCCTCCAGCACCTTCGCCAAGGGCTCATCCAGCCCGCGCTCATCCTGCTGGACCTCATGATGCCGGTGATGGACGGCCGACAGTTCCGGGCCGAGCAGCTCGAGGATCCGCGGCTGGCTCGCATCCCGGTGGTGGTCATGTCCGCGTCGGACGACGGAGAGGTCCGGGCCGAGGGCCGCGTCGCGAAGCCGTTCGAGCTCCAGGCGCTCCTCGACGTGGTCTCGCGCCTCGCCCCCGGCGGCGCGACGGTGCACTGAAGGGCTTCGCGGCCGTCGGAGCCGCCGTCGCCGGGGCGCGGCGGCGACGGCCCGTGCTATGGGTATGGGGCCGGTCCGCGCGGGAGCCTCGGCCCGGACGCGAGGTGTGGCCATGTCGAGCTGGGAAGCGGACGCGGACCTCCTGAACTCCAGCGGCGCGCGGCACGCGCTCATCCTGTCGCGGACCCACTCGGCCCTGGGCCAGCTCGCGCAGGGGATGGCGCGGGCCCTGGCGCCGCGGCAGATCCGCATCTCCTCCGCCGCCCCGGGCCGCGGGCGCGTCGATCCCCTCGCGCAGCGCGTGCTCGCCGAGCTCTCGGTGGGCGTCGCCGACGAGCCCCCGCGGGCGCTCGACGAGGTGGACACCGCCGACGTGCAGGCGATCGTGGTCCTGTCGGAGGAAGACCCGACCCCGCCCGCGCTCCGCGGCGTCCTCAAGGTCCACTGGCCGCTCCCCGAGCCGGCCGACGGAGGGGGCACCGGCGAGGAGAAGCTCGCGCGCTACCGCGCCGTCCGCAACGAGCTGCGGCGCCGGCTCATCCGCGTGTTCGCGCGGGAGCTGGCGGCGCCCGCCGCGACCGGGGCCGCCACCATCGCGATCGGACCAGCCTCGGGCGGCGATCTCGGCGCCATCCAGCAGCTGCTGGCGGCCTCGCTGCTCCCGCTGCGGGACGTCGGCGGAGCGCACCAGCGCTTCCTCGCCGCCAGCGAGGGCGGCCGGGTCATCGGCTGCGCCGGGCTCCAGGTGGCCGGGCAGGACGGCCTCGTCCGCTCGATGGCGGTCCACTGGACGCGCCGCAACGCCGGCCTGGGGAGCAGGCTCCACGAGCGGCTCCTCTTCGAGGCGGTGCTGGCCGGCGTCCGGACGCTCTACGTCGTCACCTCCACGGCCGAGGACTTCTTCGCCGGCCACGGCTTCCGGAAGGTCGCGCCGGAGGCGGTGCCCGCCGCGCTGCAGGCCTCGGAGGAGTACACCGCCTTCGTGCCCGGCGGCAGCACGGTCATGTCGCGGCCCGTGTCGCCGGCCTGACCGCCTCCCGCTCCGCGGCGCGCTGCGCGAAGGCCATCCGGGCGATGGTCGAGAGGCTCGCGACGGCGATGAGCGACTCGAGCACCGTGCCGCCGATGGAGCGGCTGAGGACGTTGTTCGCGAGCCAGAGCGAGGTGCTCCCGAGCAGCGCGACGCGCATCGGGATCCCCTCCAGCGTGAAGACCGCCACCGCGCCGAGGCAGGACGCGGCGACGGGGAGCCAGCCCGCGCCGTGCGTCGCGAGCGCCACGGCCAGGGCGAGGTTGACGGCGACGCTCGCCGCCGCCAGCCAGGCCGAGCGGAACCACCTCGAGAGCAGCGTGCGCACGCCGGAGACCGCCGCGCTCGAGGCGGCTGGCGGGCGCCCGAGCAGCGCGAAGTGGAGGACGTAGACGAAGGACTCCAAGGCGACGAAGAACTTGAGCCGGCCGTCGTCGCGCTGGAGGAACCCGGTGACCCCCAGGGCGAGGGCCACGTACCCGACCACCTGGGCCGGGGAGAACGGATGCATGTCGTGAAGCTCCTGGGGCCGGGGAGCGGCGCGCGCGGGCTCCGCCTCCGGGCGCCGCGGCAGCCGACCCGGGGTCATCCTGCCACTCGGCCGGGAGCGGCGCAAAGCGCGCCCCGCGCGCCGCGGTGAAGGGAGCGCCGGGGTGGAGCGCTCGGCCGCGGGATCAGCGCCGTGCGACCTTCTTCTTCCGCTTCCCGGCCGCGGCGGGCCGCTTCCGGCCCGAGGCCGCCGGCGCGCTCTCCCAGAGCACCGCCTCGACGTTGTTCCCGTCGAGGTCGAAGGCGAACGCCGCGTAGGCCGCGTACCCCTCGCGCGGACCGGGCTCGCCGTTGTCCTTCCCGCCCTCCTTCAGCGCCGCGGCGTGGAACGCGTCGATGGCGGCCTTCGACGGAGCGAGGAAGGCGACGTGCGTCGGCGTCCCCACCTTCCCGGCGGTGACCCAGAAGTCGTGTCGCCCCGCCTCGTCCTTGAACCCGAACGAGTCGCCATACTTCATGTCGCAGCGGTACCCGAGCGGCTTCAGCGCGCGCTCGTAGAAGCGCCGGCTCGCCTTCGAATCGCTGCAGCGCAGGCTGACGTGCTCGATCATGGTCGCTCCCTGAGGCGCGTTCGACGGGAAGGTCCGTCCTCCCCGTGAGAGGAGAAGATGCGCACGCGGCCCGGGGCCGCACGCGGGCTGGCGCTCCGCGCCGGACGGCGGGCTGAGGGTTTACGGCACGCCACGCGACGTGTTGTCATCCCCGGATGCCGACCCTCCCCGCCCTCCTGGCGCTCGTCGTGCTCGGCCGTCCTCGAGCCGGATCCGCCCTGAGCTCGGCACGGGTATCCCGTCCTCGAAGATGATCGCCTCGAACGCGCTCGTGCTCGCGGGGGTGCTGGTCGGTGCCGTCTACCTCGGCGAGGATGTTTCGGACCCCATGGGCAGCCTGGCGTGGATCGCGCTCGACTCGGCCCTGGCCGCGGGCGCCGTGCTGCGGCTCACGAAGCGGCAGCGCCGCTCCGTCCGGTTCCTCGCCGCGCTGGCATTGGTGGCCGTCGCCGGGGTCGGGTTCCTGGTCGGGAGCCGGAGCAGGACGCGGGCTTACAACGAGTGCGTCGAGCACGGTGAGGCGATCCGTGGCGGACTTCGACGGTACATGGAGCGGGAGGGCCACTACCCAGCAACGCTCGAGCAGGCTGTCGCGCAGGGCCGCATGTGCCTCCGTCCGCTGCGCGGGACGATCCTGCGCTATTCGACGACCGGTCACGCCTACGAGCTCCAGTTCGGCGACCATCTCGTGACGTGGCGGGCGACCGATCGCGAGGCGTTCATCGCGAGGAAGTGACCGTCCGGCCGCACGGAACCCCTCAGGCGCGCTAGACCCCCCGCAGCCTCGGCAGCACCAGCGACGCCCAGCAGGCCGTCGCGCCGAGGAACGCGAGGGACGCGAGGGCGAGCCACACGCGCTCATGGGGGCGGTCGAGATCGACGATCCCGCGCAGCACGAGCGCGCCGAGGACGAGGGCGGCCAGCGCGACCAGGCGCCGCGGGCGCCCGGCGAGCACCCGGGGCGTCCCCCCGTGCGCCTGCGCGACGTGGTGGCCGACCGACAGCGCCATCAGGGCGAACCCGCCGATGTACACGACGTGCAGCCCCGCCTCCTCGTACCGCGGCGTCACCGCCGCCAGCGCGTAGCCGAGCGGCAAGAGCCAGGCGGAGAGCCAGACCAACCGCCGGTGCAGCCCCGGGACGGTCGGGAGGCGATCGATCCGGGCAGCGGCGAGCAGGGTGACCAGCGCCACCGCCGCGCGGACCGCGCAGCCGAGCCGGGGCGAGGCCTCCGCCTCGACGAAGAAGCTCGCCGCCAGCGCCGCGGCGCCGGCGAGGTGCAGCGCCTTCGCGGCCGCGTCGCGCGCCGTGCCCGCCGTCTCGGCGTGCGGCACGCC
This sequence comes from Anaeromyxobacter diazotrophicus, assembly GCF_013340205.1. NCBI lineage: Bacteria > Pseudomonadati > Myxococcota > Myxococcia > Myxococcales > Anaeromyxobacteraceae > Anaeromyxobacter > Anaeromyxobacter diazotrophicus. Next base: position 288,776 of record NZ_BJTG01000005.1, on the reverse strand, counting down.
GCGCGTGAGCACCGGCAGCAGGGTCGCGCCCACGCCCACGACGAGCGCGGTGAGCATGCCCTGGGTGAGGAGGCCCTGGCCCGCGAGGCGGAGCGGCACGTCCTCCGCGGCGCCAGCCCAGACGCGCAGCACCGCGCCGGCCGCTCCGAAGAGCAGCCCCGCCGGCACCCAGACGATGGCGTTCGGCAGCTTCAGCGTGGCACCCGCCGCCGCCAGCCGGGGCGCGGCGAACGCGAGGAGCACGCCCACGAGCACGAGCCAGGCCGCCTGCGACGCGACCTCCGCGCCGAGCGCCGCCGCCACGACCGCCACCGCCGGGGCGAGCACCGCCAGCGCCACCTGGAGCGGCGTCGCCGGGGGCGCGCCGACGCGGCGGGGGAGGAACGTGAAGAGGAAGCCGGCCGCGATGCAGGCGAGGAAGCCCTCGATCTGGGCCACGGCGTGGAAGTCGGAGGGATAGCCGACGTTCGCGCCGAGGCCGTACGTCAGCCACGCGCCCACGCCGGCCAGGGCGGCGAGCATCGCCTCCGGGAAGAGCAGGCGCCAGGGCTCACGGCGCCAGAGCGGGTCCGGCTGCACGAGCGCAGTGCGCTCGCCCGCTTCGCGAGGATCGGGCGCCGCGCTCATCGGCCCCTCCTCGAGCTCGGCCGCAACCCAAATGCCGGTGCGTCACCCACCCCGCGGTGCGCGCGCACCCAATCCTGGTTGGACCAGCGTTTCATTGGAGCCCCAATCATGCGCGCCGCGCTCGCCGGCGGACAGGTGCGCGCGCCGGCCAGGTGACTGCAAGAGGCCGGCCGCGCGACCTCGGCTCCGAGCGACCGCTACACGGTCAGGACCTTCGCGGCGGCGTTCAGCCGCTGGACGATGTCGCGCATGTTGGACACCTCTCCCAGGGCGAGGCGCTCCGTGAGCTCGAAGTGCTCGAGGCAGGTGACGCACGCCAGGAGCTCGACGCCCGCGTCCTCGAGCTGGCGCAGCGCCTCGAGGGCGGCCGACTCCGGCGCGAGGAGCTTCACGGCTGCGTTGTAGAAGACGATCGCCTCGGGCTTCGGCTCCACCGCGGCGAGCGTCCGCAGGAAGCTCCCCGCGAGCTTCGCGCCGAGCACCTCGTCCCCGCGCCCCAGCTCCGCCGCGTGCATCACCACCACCGTGCCGCCCATGCCGTCTCCTCCTCGGGTCCGAGTAGCACGACCCGCCGGGGCGCGCACGCGCTTGTTCCCGCGAGGGACACGGCTGCCGGCCGCCGCGAGCGGCCCGGCGCGGCCGCGCGCGCCTCGACCTGGCGCTAGCTCGCCGTCTCGCGATCGCCCTCGGGCTCGGGCTCGGGGGCGGTGGCGCGCAGCGCCTCGGGCCGCACGCCGCCGGTGTAGATCGCGACCGCGCAGGGCGCGCGGGCCAGGATGGAGTCCGTCATCGCCCCCAGGAAGGCGCGCCCGGCCACGAAGCGCGGGGTGGCCCCCAGCAGGATGAGGTCGGCGCGCTCCTCGACCGCCTCGTCCAGGATGACCCGGCCCGGGAAGCGCGACGACGCGAGCCGGCAGCGCACGTCCACGCCCTCCCGACGCCCGCGGGCGACGAGCTGCTCGAGCATGCGCGCGCCGAGCAGCCGCAGCTCCGTGCGGACGCGGCCGCCCGACGAGGCCTCCGCCTCGACGACGTGGAGCAGGTGCAGGCGCGCGCGCGTCTGGCGGGCGTAGGCGAACGCCAGCTCCGCGGCGGCGCGGGAGGGGGCGATGCCCGTCACCGGGAGCACGATCCGGCGAAACGTCTCCGGGGTGGCCCCGGCCCGGACCACCACCACGTCGCAGGAGCCCGAGGCGAGCAGCGCGCGCAGGAGGCGGTGCGAGAGGGCGCGCCGCCGGTTCAGGCCCAGGAAGACGAGATCGTAGTCCCGCGCCGCCTCGGCGGTGACCGCCTCGTCGACCGACGGCGCGGCCACCACCGACGCGTGGAAGTCGGGCACCTCGAGCGCGCGCGCGACCGCCTCCGCCTGGGCCGCGATCTCCTCCGCCGGCGGGCTGCCGCGCCGCGGCGCCGCGCCGCCGGGGCCCGTCACCACGAGTCCCACCAGGGTCGCGCCCGGCTGGAGCCCGAGCGGCGCCGCCAACCGGAGCGCCTGCAGCGCGTGCGGCTCGCCCGAGGTGGGCACGAGGATCTTCGTCCCGCGCCGCCGGATGACCGACCGGCGCTCGGCGGCCTCTTCCGCGAAGCGCTGCGCCTCGTCGGCCCCGAGCGGCACGCCGCGGAGCGCCCAGCGCAGCAGGATGGGCGTCGCGAGGCTCGTGACGATGGGGACGAGGACGATGAGCGCGTACATCGGCGCGGCGAGCACGCCGAGGTCCATCCCGATGCGCGCCACGACGAGCTCGGTCGAGCCGCGCGCCGAGACCCCCACGCCCACCGCCAGCGCCTCCCGCGGCCGCATGCCGCCGAGGCGCGCCCCCAGCCCGGCCCCGAGGATCTTGCCCACGATGGCGCCGCCGAGGACCAGCGCCGTGACCGGCCAGGCCGGCAGGGCGAGCACCTCCACGTTCAGCCCCGAGTACGCGAAGAACACCGGCGCGAACACGCCCATGACCATGCTGTCGATCGAGCCGAGCGTGCCCTCCTTGATGCGCGGCGACTGGCCGACGATGAGCCCGGCCACGAAGGCGCCGAAGATGGCGTGGATCCCGAGCGCCTGGGTGAGCGAGGCGCACGCGAGCGTCAGCACGAGGACGGCGCTCGTGGTCCCGTGCTCGAGGCGGCCCTCACGCTCGAGCCACCGGATGGCCCTCCCGGCGAGCGGCCGGATCACCAGCAGCGCGAAGACCCCGAACCCGGCCGTCGCCGCGAGCGTCCCGGCGACGCTCCCGAAGGCGACCGCGCCGGTCTTGGCGACGCGGATGACGATGGCGAGCAGCACCCACCCGACCGTGTCGTCGAGGACCGACGCGCCGATGATCACGATCCCGACGTCGCGCCGGGTGAGGTTCAGGTCGAGCAGGATCTTGGCGATGACCTTCACCGCGGAGATGGACATCGCGGTCGCCAGGAAGGCGGCGAAGAGGGGGCGCCCGCCGCGCCCGACCAGGTCGAGGGGGACGACGAGCCCGGTGCCGACGCCCACCGCGAACGGCACGGCGATCCCGCACAGGCTGGCGAGCAGCGCCGGGCCCTTCAGCGTCCGCCACCGGGACACGTCGGTGTCGATGCCGGTCCGCAGCATGAGCAGGATCATCCCGATCCAGCTCAGGAGCTCGAGGAGGCCACCCTGCCGCGGATCCTTCGGGAAGACGAACCCCTCCACGCCCGGCAGGACGTGCCCGAGCACCGTGGGCCCGAGCACCACGCCGGCGATGACCTCGCCCATGACGCTCGGCTGCCCGAGCCGCCGGGCGAGCCCTCCCAGGGCGCGCGCGGCGGCGAGGAGGACCGTGAACTGTAGGAGGAAGACGAGGAACTGGCGGTCGGAGAGGCCGTGCATGCCGTCGGCGTGCCTCGAGCGCGCCGCCACGGCTGGCGCACGGACAACATGCGTCGCGGCGCGCGAGGGCGCCACGGCCGGCCGCGAAGGGCCGTGCCGGGGCGGCGGCCGCCCTCAGGTCACGGGCCCGGCGGCCAGGGCGCTCGACGGCGCGCCTCCGTCCGAGGCCGTCAGCCCTGCCCCTCGCCCTTGAGCCTCTTCCAGAGCGTCACCCGCGAGATGCCCAGCCGTCGCGCCGCGGCCGCGCGGTTCCCGCCGCAGGCCGCGAGCGCCGTCCGGATCTCCGCCGGCCCGGGCATGGCGGCGCGCGGACCGCCCGCGCTGGCCGGCGCGAGCGCGCGCACGTCGGCCGGGAGGTGGCGGAGCTCGATGTCAGCCGGCCCGGCCTGGAGCGCGGCGAACTCGAGCACATTCTGCAGCTCCCGCACGTTCCCCGGCCACGGGTAGGCCTCCAGCGCCGCCAGCGCCTCGGGCCGGATCCGCCGGTGGCGGCCCTCCGGGGCGGGGACGCGGCGCTCCAGGAAGGCCTCGCCGATGAGCCGGAGGTCGGCGGCGCGCTCCCGGAGCGGCGGCACGCGCAGCGGGAAGACGGCCAACCGGAAGTAGAGGTCGGCCCGGAAGCGCCCGGCGTCGACCAGCCCCTTGACCTCGCGGTTCGAGGTGCAGAGCAGGCGCAGCCGCCGCCCCGCCGGCGCCCCCTCGCTCCTCCGCTCCCGCTCCTCGAGCGCGCGCAGCAGCCGGAGCTGGACGAGCGGCGACAGGTCGGCGATCTCGTCGAGGAGCAAGGTCCCGCGATCGTCGCCGCCGGTCGAGGCCGAGGCGCGCAGGTTCGCCATCAGCTCCGCCTCGGCCGCGACGTCCTCGAGCCCCGAGCAGCTCACCCGCAGGAACGGACCGCTGGCCCAGGGGCTGGCGGCGTGGATCGCCTCCGCCACCCGCTCCTTCCCCGTGCCGCTCTCGCCGAGGATCAGCACGGTCGCGCCCGACCCGGCGACCAGCCCGACCATCCGGTGGAGCTCCTCCATCGCGGAGGCCCCGCCGAGGAGCGCCTTCGGCTCCTCCCCGGCCGCGGCGCGACGGCCGGGGGGCTCGACCGCCGCCTGCGTGAAGGTCTCCAGCGCTCCGACCGGCTCCCCTCCAGGCGCGAACAGCGCGACCGCGCTCTTCACGATGAGCAGCAGCCGGCCGTCCTTCGTCCGGACGGTGCAGGTCTTCGTGACGCGCTGCTGCTCGACCATCCCGCACTTGATCGGCCCGAGCCCGCAGGCGCAGCCCCGGACCGCGTCGCCGGCGAGCAGCGAGCAGTACCCCCCCACCGCCTCGTCGCGCGTGTAGCCGGTGACGCGCTCGGCGGCGCGGTTCCAGTAGGTGATGCGGCCCGTGACGTCGGTCGTGAACAGCCCGTGCGGCAGCGCATCCGCGAGCTGGCGCACCGCGCCCTCGCTGCCGAGGCCGAGGAAGGGCAGCGCCGCGATGTCGGGAGGTGCCAAGCCAGGTCCGCTCACCCGCCCGGTTTGAGCCAAATTCCAGGACCATCGTTTCGTCCGGGGCCTGCGCCAAATTGCCGCTGTTGCCCAGGACGAGGAGAGCCCGGCCACCGCGGAGGGTTGGCCGGGCTCTCGTCCTCGGGGGGCCCCGTTCGGGCGAGCCCCCGGCGCTACGCTGCGCCGGTCACGGGCTGAAGTACCCGGTCACGTGCGTCGGTTGGGTCATCGTCACCGTGCAGGTGGTCGGCGTGGGCGTCGAGGTGCAGCCCTCGAACCGCAGGAACGCCGAGCCGGCGGCCGGCGCCGCCGTCAGGGTGATGGTGGAGCCGGTGGCCGGGTCGATGCGGCAGGTGCCGCCCGTGCCGCTCGCGCAGGCGATGCCGCCGCCGGTGATCGTGTTGTGCGCCACGAGCGAGCCCACGGTCACCACCAGCGCCTGCGTCGGCGAGTACGGGCCGCCGCCGGAGCCGTTGCTGAACAGGGCGGTGACCGCGGTGGTCCCGGCGACCGTGACGGTGCACTGGGCCGGCGCGCCCGCCGAGGGCGTGCAGCCCTGCCAGCTCACCAGCGCCGTGTTCGGGCCGGGCGTCGCGGTGAGGGTCACGAGCGTGCCGTCGGCGAGCGCGCCGTTGCAGGCGCCCTGGGTGCCGAGGTTGCAGTTGAACCCGCCACCGCTCACCGTGCCCCAGCCAGTGCCGACCACGCTCAGGTTGAGGCCGGAGCCGGTCACCGGGGTCGTCTGCGCCGGGGCGCCGAACGTCGCCGTGACCACCTTGCCGGTGTTGAGGCCGGTGGCGCCGCCCGCCACGGACAGCGTGCAGGTGAGCTCGTCGGCCGACACGGAGGTGCAGCCGGCCCACGAGGAGATCGCGGCCCCGACGCCGGGGTTGGCGGTGAGGACGAGCGCGCTGCCTTGCGCCACGGTGGTGGTGCAGAGGCCGCCCGCGAACCGGCAGTCGATCCCGCCGCCGGTGACGGTGCTGCCCGGGCCGCTGCCCAGCATCCGGACGGCGACCGGGACGCGCTCGCCGGTGAGCGACGCCACCCTGAACTCCGAGTAGCCCATCGCCTCCCAGCGCGCGATGAACCTCGGCTGGCCGGCGTTGGGGTTCGGGACCGTCCCGGCCGCGTCGAGGAACTCGTCCTCCGCGGGCTCGATCAGCTGCTTGCCGAAGAAGAACGTCGAGCCGGCGGAGTGGCAGTCGGTGCAGCCGCCCGCGCCGTACGGACCGGGCTTGAGCGACGGGTCGGCCGGATCCCGCTTCGGGACCACGTTGTGATTGATCGCGAAGTCATGGCTCTCCGCCACCGCGCTGTCGAAGAACTCCACCTTGCCGGCGTCGTCCAGGTAGTAGACCTTCCCGGCGCGGATCAGCACGGGCCGCACCGCGATGGTCTTGTCCGCGGCCGGGTCGTCGTTGGCCGTGTCGACCTCCGCCGCGAGCGCGGTGAGCGACGCCTGGATGTCGGACCGCCGGTACTGGACGGGGTTGGCGGCATCCGGCCCGCCGCCCGTCAGCGGCAGCGCGCCGAGGCGCGCGCCACCGGGCGGGTAAGCGCCGGTGAGCACCTTGCGGACGAGGCGCAGCGGAAGCGGGCGGATGATCGCGCCGTCCCCCGTCCCGCTCAGCCAGTCGCCGTAGTACGCCGTGAGGAGCGGCTTCACGGTGGTGAGCTTGCCCTTCCACGAGCGGACCGCCGGGTACCACCGGAAGGGCGCGCCGGCGGGGCCGACCGAGGCGAAGTAGCGATCCCAGGTCGAGACCTTCTGCGAGCCGGTGGTGCTCATCTCGTAGACCAGCTCGGGGACGTCCACGCTGGTGGTGGACGGATCGTCCTCCATGTAGCGGACGTGGCAGGCCTGGCACGCGAGCGCGGCGAAGTGCAGCGGCGCGATCGACGCGTGCGCCCGGGTCGGATCCGGCGCGAAGAGCCCCGCCGGCGCCTTGCCGCCCAGGTGGCAGTCGGCGCAGCTCAGGCCGGTGTTGTCGAGGTCGTCGCGGACGGACCCGATGGTGATGTCGCCCTTGCCGATCTGGTGCTCGAGCCGGCCCCCCGGGACGCCGGCGGCGTTCGGGTGGCAGGCGGTGCAACCGATCGCGGCCGCCGTGTGGACGTCGTTGGTCGCGGCGAGCGTGCGGCCCGACTTCTTCGTGTCGGGGATGGCGTGGCAGCCGCGGCAGTTCGCCTGCGGCGTCGGACCGATCTTGCCGAGCGGGATGACCAGCTGGTTCTGCGCGTCGACCACCAGCGTGCCGCCGGTGACGCCCAGCGCGTAGTCCACCGGACCGACCGCGGAGGCGGTGGGCGGGAACGCCGGAGCGGCAGCGATGGTCACCGTGCCCCACCCGGCGCCCATGGTCGGCGCGACCTTGAACGCGGCCACGCCGGGCAGCCCAGCGCCTCCGGCCAGGGTAGCGGCGCGGTTCTTCCAGCTGTAGCCGGCGAGGTGGCACATCAGGCAGTCGGCCTGGAGGACGCCGTTCTTCTTCCAGCCGGCGGCGGGGATGGGCGTGCCGGCGGGGGTCACGACCGTGAGGCCGTCGGCGGACATGACGTTCTTCGGGGCGATGAAGCCGTAGTCGCCGTCGAGCTTCGCGGCGTCGGGCAGCGCCGCCACGCCGCCGCCGTACCCGAACTGCGTGCCGTTCCAGTACAGCTGGCCGTCACGGTCGTACTGCGTGGGGCCGCCGCCCGGGTGGCAGATGCCGCACTGGAAGGTGAAGAAGTAGGAGGTCTTGTCCATCGCCGTGGAGGTCGTGTTGCTCTTGCGGGCCAACTGGCTCGCGTCGGACGACGGGGGTCAAGTCTTGCCGTACATGCCCTTCGAAAGGAGCCACGGCTTGGTGGGGTTGAAGCTGTCCGAGACCACGATCTGGTTGGTCGCGTCGGTGCGGCCCTGCTGGAAATGGTAGCCGCGCGTGATCACGTCCACGTCGTGGCAGCCGCCGCACGTCTTCTCCGGGCTGTAGGGCACCGTCGAGCCCGCGAGGATCGCGGCGCCCGTCTCGTCGCGCAGCGTGATGGCGCCGGTCGCGTCGGTGGTGTGGTGCGTCGTGAGCGCGCCCGAGGCCTGCTTGTTGGCCGGGGCCGGCTGCTTGCTGGCCGCAGACATGCAGGCCACCCCGGCGGCCGCGAGGAGGAGTGCCAGCGGCACTCGCCCGCGCGTCGTCTCTCTCCCTGTCACTTGGTCGTCCCCTCCCGCGCCGGCTACGCGGCGCGGCGTCGTCTGACTCGTTCCGGCGGACCGTTCACGGCGTGCCGTTCACGCCGTTCACGTCCGCTGGGTGCTTCCCCCTTCGCCAGCCGGAGCGCGGATCGAGCGACGCGACGCGCTCCGGGCGTGCACGAGAGAAGCACCGTGCGTGCCTTGCACCGTGAGTCAACGCGAGCTTCGGGCCGGCGCGCCCGGAAGAGGAGGGAACCCGCCCGTCGAGGTGAGACCGTTTGACGCTGGAGAGCGGGCCGCTGCGCGCTTTCGCCCAGCCCGGGGTGGAGTGCCCCATCGAAGCCCAGGCGCGCCTTTCACGCTGCGTGAGTCCACCCTCGGTCCGTCGCGCCGCGCCCGTGAACGTTCACGCCGTTCACCGCGCGGGCGCTCGGCTGGGGCAGCACCGTCGGCGCCGCGGCGCCGGGCAGGGGCGCTCGGGATGGAGCGGTTGGCGGGCCTGGCCTGCCGCGAGACGGAGCTCCCGGCCGCGCCAGGCCCGCGCCGTCCCGCTACATGTCGCTCCCGCGCATCGGGCACTCGGGATTCGGGCAGCCTGCGCCGCGCTGCATCGCGGCGGGGCCCATGCCGCCCCGCATCCCCATGCCCCGCCCGCCCATGCCACGCGCTCCCCCGCCTCCGGGGCCGAAGCGATCGTCGAACCGGGCCAGGAACAGCGCGGCGCGCGCGCGCTTCTCCGGCGGGAGATCCTTCGTGACGGCGCCGACCAGCTCGCGGTCGAGGGCCGAGAGCTCGGCGCGCGCGTCCAGGTCGGAGGCGATCGCCTTGTCGACGTCGGCGGCCGCGACCTTCTCGCCCGACGCCGCCCGGCGCAGCGTCGCGTGCGCCTCGCGCATCCGGTCCAGCGCGGCCGCGCGCCGGTCGTCGAGCTTCATCGTCCGCTGCCGGAGCGCGAGCGCCTGCGCCTCGTCGAGCCCGAGCGCCTCGGCAAGCCCCAGCGTCCGCGCCATCCGCATCCGCTGCCCCGCGATCCTCGTCCCGTCACCGGGCCCGCCGCCGCCGCGCATCGGCCCGGGCCCCCCCGGGCCCCCCTGCGCCAGCGCGCCGAGCGGGAGCATGACCGCCAGCACCGCGACCGCCTCGCGAATCCTCTTCATGGTTCCTCCAGGCCGGGATCGATCCCGGCCAGCACGTCGTCCACTTCGACCACCGGCTCCTCGTCCCTCAGCTCGAGCACCGCGCTCGCGCTCCACAGCTCCTCCATCGAAGGCGGCTCCCAGGGCGCCCGCGGCTCGCCTCCGACCGGCGCCGGGCCGCGGCGCGGGAGCTGCGTCGCCGCCGCGAGCGAGGCCGCGACGGCGATCCCCGCCGCCCAGCGGCCGGCGCGCCTGCGTCCGCGGGCGCGGCGCACCGCGCGGCCGAGGGTCTGGCCCGCGCTGCTCACCGCGCCCAGCTCGGCCGCCGAGGCCGGCGGCAGCCGGGCGAGCTGGAGCACCTCCGTCGCCGCCTCCGCCTCGGCGCGGCACCCCGGACAGCGGGCGAGGTGCGCCTCGACGGCCGCCGCCTCCTCCGGGGAGAGCGCCCCCACGGCGCGCAGGCTGAGGGTCGCCTCCAGCTCGCGGCAGGTCATCGTCACGGCTCCTCCCGAGGGGCGACCGACGCCCGAAGGGCCCGCGTCGCGTGATGGAAGTGGACCTTGGCCGCGTTCTCGCTGATCCCCAGCGCGGCGGCGATCTCCGCGAACGGGAGCTCCGCGTCGACCCGCAGCGTCAGCACCTCGCGCTGCCGCCGCGGCAGCCGCAGGACCGCGCCCCGCACGGCCCGGGCGCGCTCCGCCTGCTCCAGCGCCTCGATCGCCGCGGGGCCCGCCGGCTCCGCCGTCGCCAGCAGCGCGACGGACGCGCGGGCGAGCCGCGCCCGGTCGCGGACGTGGTTCTTCGCGAGGTTGACCGCGACCCGCACGAGCCAGCGCCGGAACGGGAACTCGCGTCCGCCGAGCCGCCGGCCGCGGGCGGCCTGCAGCGCGCGCACGAACGTCCGCTGCGCGAGGTCGCGGGCGTCGTCCGGGGTCCGCGCGTATCGCCGGACGAGGTCGAGCACCAGGCGCTCGTGCCTCCGGAACAGCTCGGCGAGCGCGCCCTCCTCGCCGCCCGCGAACCGCTGCAGCAGCGCCGCGTCGCTCGCCGGTCCCGAGGGCCCGGCCGCGAGCTCGCCGGTGCGCGAGGATCGATCCACGCCGAGCGCCTCCGGGGCCATGCCATCCGAGACCCCGGCGGAGCCGGAAGGTTAAGGCTCGCGCGCCCGTCGAGCCCGCGATGGGGGGTCTCCCCCGCGTCAGAGCCACCGCTGCAGCGCCCGGTTCTCGCCCGGGTCCCCGCGCCTGGCCGCGAGCTCCGAGCGAGGGCCTTCTCGGTCACCCCGGCCTCACCGTCTCGCTCCCCAGCCCTGCTTCGGCGCCAGGGGCTTCTCCCGGACGCGACCTCGCGAACCAACCGTATATCGCGCGAGGGCGAGCACGCCTCCGGTCGCGGCGAACGGCACGTTGAGGAAGATGAGCAACGCGGGCCGCGCCGCCTCGCCACCGCCGTCGCGATGGGCCCGCAGCGGGACGGGCGCGGGGGCGCGGGCGGCATCACCGTACCGCCGCCCGGGAGCCGTTGCTGGGAGAGAAGCTCACCGCGCCGGGCGGATGTTCTGGTTCACGTGGAAGAGGTTGTCGGGGTCGTAGTCGGCCTTGACACGGGCGAGCCGCGCGTAGTTGTCGCGGTACGCGGCCCGGATGCGGTCCTGCCCCTCCTCCATCATGAAGTTCACGTAGGCGCCGCCGGCCGAGTACGGGTGGATGGCCTCCCAGTACTCGACCGCCCACGAGCGCGCCGCGCCGGCGCGGGCGGGGTCGTGGTCCACGCCGACGATCACCTGCGACCAGTTCGCGTCGCGATGGCTGAACGCCGTGTCCTCCTTCCCGACCCGGTGCGCGGCGCCGTCGATGGGGTAGAGGTGCATCGTCGACTGCATCGTCGGCAGGCGCGCCGCGAACTCGACGTGGCGCGCGATCGCCTCGTCGGGGATCTCCTTCACGAAGTCGCCCCGCCAGTACCACTGGTCTCCCGGCGGATAGAGCCCGTCGAAGGCGCCCTGCAGCGCCGGGTAGGGCAGCTCGTGCGGCCCGTGGAGCGCGGGCTTCGCGACGCGCAGGGCGGGCGCGAGGGCGCCGGCCGCCTCCGCCTTCGGTCCGGTGTAGCACCACACGATCCCGCACATCTTCTGCAGGTGGAGCTCCGCCGGGAACGGCGCCACCGGCGGCACCGTCAGGAACGCGAAGAAGCCGAACACGTCCTCCGGCGCCGCGGGCAGGAACTCGCGGTACCAGGCGAGGACGTCCCGGGCCGCGGCGAGCGGCCACAGCGTGGGCCCGCCCACCACGGTCGTGACCGGGTGGAGCCGGAGGGTGAACGAGGTCACCACGCCGAAGTTGCCGCCGCCGCCGCGGAGCGCCCAGAACAGGTCCTCGTGCTCGTCCTCGCTGGCGGTGACGAAGCTCCCGTCCGCCAGCACGACGTCCGCGGAGACGAGGTTGTCGATCGTGAGCCCGTGCTTGCGGGTCAGGTACCCGTGCCCGCCGCCGAGCGTCAGCCCGCCCACGCCGGTGGTCGAGATGATCCCGGCCGGCGTCGCGAGCCCGAACGCGTGGGTGGCCTGGTCGAGGTCGCGCAGCAGCGCGCCGCCCTCGACCGTGACCGTGCGCTGGGCCGGGTCCACGCGGATCGCCTTCATGGCCCGGAGGTCGATGACGAGCCCCCCCTCCACGCTGGCGAGCCCCGCGCCGTTGTGCCCTCCGCCCCGGACGGCGATGTCGAGGCCTCGTGCGCGGCCGAGCTTCACCGCCTGGCTCACGTCCTCCGCGTCCGAGCAGCGCGCGATCAGGGCCGGGTGCTTGTCGAACGCGGCGTTGTAGAGCTGCCGCGCCTCCTCGTAACCGCACGCTCCGGGCGCGAGCACCTCGCCGCGCAGGCTGCTCCGGAAGCCATCCACCACCGCCTTCTCGACACCGACCGTCATGACGCGCTCCTTCCCACGTGACACTGCGCCCGGGCGAGCGAGGGGTCTCCACGGCCCTTCGGCAAGGCCCGTCCTTCCGCGGGCCGCAGGGCCCGCGTTTCACTACCTGTGCTGCACGACAGCTCGAGACGGAGGCGGCCCCGCTACGCGCCGTCCGTCGGATCGATGACCCCGACGACCTCCGAGATCCGGTCTGCGGGGATGCCCGTGCACCGGGCGTGCTCCTCGATCAGCTCCGGCGTGGCCGCGTAGTAGAGGCAGTAGAACTTGTCCGCGGTGACGAAGCTCTGGACCCACTGGATGCTGGGACCGAGGTCCCGCAGGATCCCGTTCGACTTCTGCGCCACCGCCCGCAGCTCCGCGGGCGACATTCGAGCCACACCGGGGATCTCCCGCTCGATCAGGTACTTACGCATGTGGTCGCCTCCTGCTCGTGACCGGCCTCAACCCGCGCCCAACTTGACATACCGACAGTAGGTATCTAAGATACCGTCAGTATGGACGTCAAGGGCAGCCCCCACCGAGGGCGTCGGAGCCGGCGCGAGCAGGGGGCCGAGGAGACGCGCGCGGCGCTCGTCAGCACGGCGCGATCGCTGTTCGCGGCGCGCGGCTACGCGGACGTGTCCATCGACGACATCACCGAGGGGACCCGGGTGACGCGCGGCGCGCTCTACCACCACTTCGAGGACAAGCGGGAGCTCTTCCGCGCCGTCGTCGAGGCGGTCGAGCGCGAGCTGACCGACGAGGTCCGTCGCCAGGGAGAGGGGCCGGGGGGGCCGTGGGAGCAGCTGCGCGCCGCGTGCGAGGCGTACCTCGACGCCTGCCTGCGACCCGAGGTGCAGCGCATCATCGTCCTCGACGCGCCGCCGTTCCTCACCTGGCGCGGGTGGTGCGAGATCGACAAGCGCTACGGCCTGGGCGTGTTCGAGGGGCTCCTGGGGAAGGCCCGCGACGCCGGGCTCCTCGAGACGAGGTCGGTCGAGACGGCGGCGCAGCTGCTGCTCGGCGCGCTCAACACCGGCGCCCGCGTGGTCGCCGACGCCGCCGACAAGGCCGCCGCGCGCCGGAGCGTGCTCGAGACGATCGAGCGGCTCCTGGCGGGCTTCTGGGTGGGCCGCCCCGCCGCCGGTCAGAGGGGCTGAGCCGGGCGGGCGCGGACGCGCCGGAACGGCCGCGCGCCGTGGTAGAACTCGGGGCGACGGAGCCCTCGACCGATGCCGCCCCGCTCTCGCCCCAGGACCCGAGTCGCGCCCCCGCCGGCGCCCCGCGCTCACGCCGGGCAGCGCGCGGCCACGGTGGCGGCGAGCCTCAGGGACGCCGGCCTCAGACGCTCCCGGGTGAGGGACATCGTGGTCGAGGAGTTCTTCGCGGCGGCGCAGCACATGTCGGTCGAGGCGCTGCTGGACCGCGTTCGCAAGCGCGCACCGGAGACCGGGCTCTCGACCGTGTACCGGACGCTGAAGGTCCTCGTCGAGCACGGCTTCGCCGCCGAGCGCGACTTCGGCGGCGCGCACACGCTCTTCGAGCCGGCGGACACGCCCCACCACGATCACGCCGTCTGCGTCGCCTGCGGCCGCGTCATCGAGTTCGAGGACGACGCGCTGGAGGCCATCCAGGCTCGCGTCGCGTCGAGCCTCGGGTTCGAGGTGACCGCTCACCGGCTGGAGCTCTACGGCCGGTGTCCGAGCTGCCGCGCGCACGCCGCGCGGTGACCCCCGGGTCCTCCACCGTCCTGTGGGCTGGCTCGAGGCGCTCGCTCGCGAGACCCTGTTTGCCGTAGCCGGAGGCCCCTCCCGCCCGTAACCAGGTGGGGAGGAGCGCTTCGACATGGCGAAGAACACCATCTGCCTGTGGTACGACCACGACGCAGAAGCGGCCGCGCGCTTCTACGCCCAGACCTTCCCCGACAGCGCCGTCGGCGCGGTGCACCGGGCGCCGTCCGACTTTCCTGGCGGCAAGGCGGGCGACGTCCTGACGGTCGAGTTCACGGTGTGCGGCGTACCGTGCCTGGGCCTCAACGGCGGCGACGCGTTCAAGCCCAGCGAGGCGTTCTCCTTCCAGATCGCCACCGACGACCAGGCCGAGACCGATCGCTACTGGGACGCCATCGTCGGCCACGGCGGCGCCGCGAGCGCTTGCGGCTGGTGCAAGGACCGGTGGGGCCTGTCGTGGCAGATCACGCCGCGCGTCCTGACGGAGGCCATGGCCAGGGGCGGCGCCGTGGCCAAGCGCGCCTTCGAGGCGATGATGGGGATGCAGAAGATCGACGTGGCCGCGATCGAGGCGGCGGTGCGCGGCGGCCGCTGAGCGCCGCCGCGACCGCGTGGTCGCGCTCCGCGGCGAGGCGCGTCCGGCCCCCTACCCGGTCAGCCGGCGGAGGGCGGCCTTCATGCTCTTCCGCAGCCGCTCCAGGGATCGCGCGAGCTGCCCGAGCTCGTCGTTGCGGGACGAGGCGATGGGCTCGTCGAGCTCTCCGAGGCCGTCCCCGGGCGCGGGGTCCCTCATGCCGCGGAACGGCGCCGGCCAAGGCCTCGTCACTACGCGCGAAGCCGTCAGGCCGGGGGCGCGCCGAAGCTCCGCTCGAAGAGCGCGCGGATCGCGGCGCGCCCGCCGTCCGACAAGGTACGCGTGCCCGCGCCCGCGAAGCGCGGCCGCGTGATGGCGGGCGGCTCCTCCGGGATCCACGCCCCTCCGCGCCAGCGGAACCAGCCGTTCCGCTCCTCGTCGAAGACGTGGACGGGCTTGCCCCAGTGGCGGGCGAGCTCGACCGCCCACCCCGTCCCGCCGTGGGCGGTCTGGTCGGCGTGGATCGACCCGACGGAGAACACCTCGTCCGCCGTGTTCGCCTGGTGCCAGATCGCCCGGAGCACGCGGGCCGCCGGGTCGTGGAAGGTGCGGTGGAGGTGCGCCTTCACGTAGGCGGCGCTCACCTCGCCCAGCCGGAGCTCGTCCTCGGAGAGCACCACGACCCCGCGCGTCCGCGCGAGCTCGCCCCTCCCCGCGAACGTGAAGTGGACCTCGGCGACGCCCCAGCGCTCGGCGCAGCGGCCGAACTCCTCCTCGACGCCGGCGGAGCCGGTCGCGACGAGCGTGAAGTCGCCGGGGTCGAGCTCGGCGGAGCCCGCGGCCTCGTCCGGGGAGAGGAGCCGCAGCGTGCGCGCCTCGAGCACCAGCGAGGCGTCCGGGGCCGGGGTCCGGTCGAAGTCCTTCACCAGCGTGAGCCGCGCGTGCCGCGCGCAAGGCGCGAGGACGAGCCCCACGTCCACGAGCGCACCGCCCGGCAGGGCCCCGGCGTCCGCGGGCGCGCCCGGCTCGCCGCGGGCGCGCGCGGTCATCCACAGCTCGGCGCCGGCGCGCGCCGCGCTCGCCTTCAGCTCGGCGACGGCCGCGGCGGCGGCCGGCGACTCCCAGTCGAAGCCGTCCACGAGGACGTCCGCGGGCGAGGCTCCGAGGAGGCGCCGGAAGGCGGCGAGCGCCTCGTCGAGCGCGCGGCCGCCGAAGCCGCCCTCCCCGACCGCCCAGATCAGCCGGCGGCGCGCCATGGACTCCTGCACGCCGCCGCGGTCGCCGAGGTCCAGGCGCCGGGCGAGCTCGTCGAACAGGGCGTCGTACCGCGCCGCGACGTGCTCCACCGACTGCCCGAGCGACACGTGCAGCACCGCCCGGTCGCGCAGCAGGGCGTCGAGCCCGAGCTGCGCGAGGCACGCGGACTTCCCCACGCCCGGCGGCGCGGCGATGACGCCGAGGCGGCCCTTCCCGAGCCCGCCGCGGATCCACCGATCGAGGATCCGGAGCGGGCTCTGGAGGTTCACTTCCTTCCGGTGCATGGCACCGGCAGTTCTACTTCTTCCCGGCCTCGGCCGCCTTCTTGCCGGCGGCCTTGGCCATGAGCTCCTCGGCCATCGCCGTCGGGACCGGCAGGTAGCGCGAGAACTCCATCGTGAACTCGGCCTTCCCCTGCGTGGAGGAGCGGAGGTTGGTCGAGTAGCCGAACATCTCGGCCAGCGGGACCTCGGCCTCGATCCGCGAGAGGAGCCCGTCCTCCTGCGAGCCGATGATGGTCGCGCGGCGCTGCATGAGCCCGCCGAGGACCCCGCCCGAGAACTCGGAGGGCGTCTCGACGACGACCTTCATGATCGGCTCGAGCAGCCGCGGCTTCGCGCGGTCGAACGCCTCGCGCCAGGCGCCGCGGGCGGCCTCCTGGAAGGCGATGTCCGAGGAGTCGACCGCGTGGCTCGCGCCGTCGTTGATGACGACGCGGGCGTTCACCACCGGGAAGCCGAGGAGCCGCCCCTTGCCGAGCATCGAGCGGAACCCCTTCTCGACCGACGAGATGAACTCGCGGGGGATCGCGCCGCCGACCACGTCGTCGACGAACTCGAACACCGCCTCGCACGGCTCGATGTAACCACAGACCCGGCCGAACTGGCCCGACCCGCCGGTCTGCTTCTTGTGCGTGTAGGCGAAGTCGGCGCGCTGGCTCACGGTCTCGCGGTACGCGACCTGCGGCGGCGAGGCCACCACCACCGCGTTGTACTCGCGCTTCATGCGCTCGATGTAGACCTCGAGGTGCAGCTCGCCCATGCCGCGGATGATGGTCTCGGCGCTCTCCTCGTCCACGCCGGCGCGGAAGGTCGGGTCCTCGCGGGTGAAGCGCCGGAGCGCCTTCCCCATGTTGGCCTCGCTCTTCGAGTCGGCCGGCTTGATGGAGAGGGAGATCACCGGCTCCGGCACGTGCATCGAGGTCATGTTGAACTTGACCTTGCCGTCCGTGAAGGTGTCGCCCGTGTTGCACTCGACCCCGAACATCGCGACGATGTCGCCCGACCCGGCGGCGTCGATGTCCTCCATCTGGTCGGCGTGCATGCGCACGAGCCGCCCGATGCGGTGGTCCTTCTTGGTGCGCATGTTCGTGATGAACATGTCGCGCGAGAGCGTGCCCTGGTAGATGCGCAGGTACGTGAGCTGACCGTACCGGCCGTCCTCGAGCTTGAACGCGAGCGCGACGGTCGGCTTGTCGTTGTCGATCGACAGCACGACCTTCTCCTCGTCCTTCGTGAGGTCGTGCGCCTCGTTCACAACCTCGGTGGGATCCGGGAGGTAGTCGACGACGCCGTCGAGGAGCTTCTGGACCGCCTTGTTCTTGTAGGCGGAGCCCATGAACACCGGGGTGAGCTTCAGCTCGATGGTGCCCTTGCGGATGGCGGCCTTGACGAGGTCCTCGGTGACGCGGTCCTCCAGGATCGCCTCGGTGAGCTCGTCGGAGAACATCGAGGCGGCGTCGAGCATCTCCTCGCGCGCCTTGGCGGCCTCGGCCTTCATCGACTCCGGGATCTCGGACTCGGTGATGACCTCGCCGTCGCTCCCGCCGAAGCGCACCGCCTTCATGGTGACGAGGTCGACCACGCCCTCGAACTTGTCCTCGAGGCCGATCGGGAGCTGCATGAGGACCGGGTTGTGCTGCAGCTTCTCGCGCAGCTGGTCCTTCACCCGGAGCGGGTTCGCGCCCGAGCGGTCGCACTTGTTCACGAAGGCGAGGCGCGGGACCTTGTAGCGGCGCATCTGCCGGTCGACGGTGAGCGACTGGCTCTGGACGCCAGCGACGGAGCAGAGGACGAGGATCGCCCCGTCGAGCACGCGCAGCGACCGCTCGACCTCGATCGTGAAGTCGACGTGTCCGGGGGTGTCGATGATGTTGAGGTGGAGGCCCTTCCACTCGCAGTGGGTCGCCGCCGAGGCGATGGTGATGCCGCGCTCGCGCTCGAGATCCATCGAGTCCATCGTGGCGCCGACGCCGTCCTTGCCCTTCACCTCGTGGATGGCGTGGATCCGGTTCGTGTAGAACAGGATGCGCTCGGTCAGCGTGGTCTTCCCGCTGTCGATGTGGGCCGAGATCCCGATGTTCCGGAGCTTCGAGAAATCCGTGTACACGCTTGCCTCCACCCGCGGAGCGCGGGATGCTGACGACGCTCGAGTGAACCGATGCGCGGAGGGACGATCGGTGCGAAGATCACGCGCCGTTCACGCCGTCCCCGCGTCGCGCGCGCGCAACCTAGAACAATCGAGGGTCGCATTGCAACCCGGGCGGTCCCCGCCGCCGAGCGCCCGCCTGCATGGCCGCTCGGTGCTAGTTCACGGGACGCGGCAGGACGGTGACGGATCCGTGCCAGCCGCGCTGGATGCGGCCGGGTTCCTGTCGCCCGGCCCCGGTCGCGCCACGGCCGACGGACGCGGTCGCGGAGTCGAGCTGGAGCAGAGCGATCAGGTCGGCCAGCTCCGTCGCCTGACTCGACAAGTCGGTTTGCGGCGTGCGTCGAGGTGTCGCGGCGCGTGAACGCGCGGCGGGCCTGCGGTGAATGCGCGCGAGCACCGGCGGGCGCGAAGGCTCCGGGCGCTCGAGGGCCGGCGCCGTTTTCTCCCCGAGTTCCCGGCGCTCACGGGCGGATGGAGGGGAGCGCCAGCGTGGAGACCGGGCGCATGGCGCCGTCGCGACCACCACGGCGCAGTTACACCCACCGTCGACATTCGCGTTGACGCGTCGCGCGACGAGGTGACAAGAGGTGCCCCGCGGCAGGAGCGGCTCGCCGCGCGGAGGTGACGGTGACGGGGATGCACTGCAGCGCCAAGTCCTTGGTCCTGGCCGGCCTGGGGATCCTGCTCGCCTGCGGCCGCCAGCCGGGGTCGAGCAGCAGCATCGTCGGCAGAGGCGGCAGCGTCCCGACCGACGGCGCGCTCGGAACCGCGACCGTGCCGCCTTCGAACCGGGTCGCCATCAACCTCGGGGAGACGCCGTGGCGTTACCTCAAGGACCGCGACCCGGCCGACGCCATGAACCCGGACTACGACGACACCGCCGCGAACACGCGCGAGGCGTGGTCGTCGGTGGGGGTCCCGCAGAGCCCGAGCGACGACGACACCTTCCTGAACCTCCCGTCGGGCGGGGGTCAGGGCCAGCTGACGGGCAACATCCTGTGGTACCGGAAGCACTTCACGCTCGACGCGTCGTACCGGGACCGGAAGATCTTCGTGGAGTTCGAGGGCGCGCACATGGGCGCCCAGGTCTTCGTCAACGGGACGTTCCTCCCGGGCAACAGCCTCATCAACCCGCAGGCGACCCACGTGGTCGGGTTCGTCCCGTTCATCGTGGACCTCACGCCCTACGTGAAGTGCGACGGCTCGGACAACGTCCTCGCCGTCAAGGTCGCCCGCGGCGACAAGTTCTTCGACTCGCCCAACTTCTCCGGCGCGTTCCGCTTCGGCCAGGCCGGGAGCGGGCTGTTCCGGCCGGTGTGGATGTACGTGAAGGACCGCGTCTACATCCCGCAGAACACCTGGGCCGTGCTGAACACGTGGGGGACCTACGTCTCGACGCTCAGCGCGAGCGACGACGCCGCCGTGGTGCGGGTGCAGACGAACGTCCGAAACGAGTACGCCGGAGATCGCTCCGTCACGCTGTCGACCCAGATCGTCGACGCGAGCGGGAACGTCGTGGCCGTAGCGCAGGAGACGAAGAGCCTGGCGCCGCAGCCCCTGCCGAGGACGCCGGCCAAGCTCGCCGCCGACGCCGCGCCGCCGCCGGCCACCTTCGACCAGACGCTCACGGTGGACAAGCCGACGCTCTGGTATCCGAACGACAGCGTTCACGGTCGCCCGTACCTGTACACGGTGATCCACACGGTGAGCGTCGACGGCGCGGTGGTGGACGCGACCCAGACGCCGCTCGGCGTCCGGACCATCGCCTGGGACCAGAACTTCCCGATCATCAACGGCCACCCGCACTACCTCTGGGGCGCCTCCGGCCGCTACGACTACCCCGCCCTCGGCTCGGCGGTGCCGGAGGAGCAGCAGTGGCGCGACCTCGGCCTCCTCGCGGCCGCCGGCGGCAGCCTCTACCGACCCGGCCACTCGAGCCAGGGCCCCGAGTTCCTCGCGGCGGCCGACGCCTACGGCGTCATGGTGGTGCAGCCCAGCGGCGACGGGGAGAACGGGTTCGCGACCCTCTGCCCGGGCACCGACCGCAACGGCTGCAACGCGTCCACCAACGACGTGGAGCTGAAGAAGGAGACCCACCGGGACATGATCGTCCACGACCGGAACCACCCCTCGGTCCTGGCGTGGGAAGCCGACAACGGCAGCACCGACACGGCGTTCGCGCGGAGCCTCCAGGCGCTGTCCCGGATCTGGGACCCGGTGCTCACGCGCGCGCAGGCCGACCGCACACCCGACCCGGCCAACGGCGACCTCCTCGGCTGCAGCGGCGACGGCTGCGACATCGGGGTGAAGCGCACCTACCCGAACTCGCCCGCCTGGGGCTCCGAGTACTGGGGCGACGGCGTCGGCCGCGCGCTCTACGACCACGAGCTCGCCTTCGCCGCGCCGTACCTGAAGAACTGGTCGGCCAGCGTGCGCGGGAAGTCGTTCGGGATCGCGCACTGGTACCTGGCGGACACGCCGGGGGAGATCAACACGCAGACGGACGGGACTGCGCCCGAGCTCGTCCGCGGCAACGGCGCCTCGATGATGGACGCCAATCGCATCCCGCGGCTGCTGTACTACGCCTACCAGTCCGTCTGGACGCCGTACGCGATCCGGCCGGTCGTGAAGCTGGCCCATCACTGGAACCGCGCCGGCGACGTCACCGTCAACGCCTTCAGCAATTGCCCCGCGGTGCGGCTGCTCCTCGACGGCCAGCCGCAGGGGGCCGATCAGATCCCGAACCCGCCGACCAGCGATCCCAGCGCCGACCTGAACCAGACCACGACGCTCCTGCCGGGCCAGGCACACTGGAAGGTCGCCTGGGCCGCCGGCACCTTGACCGCGCTCTGCCTGGACGGGAGCGGCCAGGCGGTGGTGGACGGGCAGGGCCACGCCGTCGCCGATCAGCTCGTGACGGCCGGCGCGGCCGACCACCTCCAGCTCACCGTCGAGCCGCCCCTGGCGCGCCCGGACGGCACGTCGTTCCAGATCACCGCCAACGGCACCGACGCCGCGTTCGTCCAGGCCGCCGTGGTCGACGCCGACGGCCACCTCGTGCCCGACGCCGCCCCCGTCATCACCTTCGCGGTGAGCGGTCCCGGCACCTACCGCGGCGGCGCGGACCACGGCGTCACGCCCGGGCAGCCGCAGGGCTACCACGCGCCGCGCGACCCCAGCCTCTCGGCCGAGGGCGGCCTCGCCAAGATCGCGGTGCGCACCCAGTTCACGCCCGGCACGGTCACCGTCACGGCCACGGCTCCGGGGCTGCGCGCCGGGAGCGCCACGTTCGAGGTCCGGCCGACGAGCGGGCCCGGCATGCAGGGCGCGTCGCTCGCCATCCCGGCACGAGCCGCCGACGCGCTCGCCATCGTCGCGTCGCCCGTGAGCCAGACGGCGACGGCCGGCTACGGCGCCACCTTCAGCGTCCTCACCGCCGGCGCGGGCCCGCTCTCGTTCCAGTGGACGAGGAACGGCGTGGCCATCCCCGGCGCGACCGGGAGCAGCTATACGACTGGCCCGACCACCCCGGCCGACGACGGCTCCACCTACGGCGTGACCGTCTCGAACGGCGCCGCCAGCGTGACCTCGAAGGCGGCCACGCTCACGGTGGTCGCGGCGTCCGCCCCGGCCATCGTGAACCCGCCGCTCGCCCAGACCGCGGTCGCAGGGCAGCAGGCGCGCTTCCGCGTGGTCGCCTCGGGCTCGCCCCTCCTCAGCTACCAGTGGCAGAGAAACGGCCGGGACATCGCGGGCGCCACCGCGCCCGTCTACAACACGCCGGCCCTCGCGAACGGCGACGACGGCAGCACGTTCCGGGTCATCGTCGCCAACAGCGCCGGTCGGGCCACCTCGGTGGACGTGCGGCTGACGGTCGCGGCGGCGACCGTGCCGAGCATCGTCGCGCCGCCGAGGAGCCTCTCGGTCGCGGCCGGCCAGACCGTGGCGCTCACGGTGGTCGCCACCGGGTCCGCGCCCATGCACTACCAGTGGGCCCTGGACGGAACGCCGATCGGCGGTGACACCGACAGCTACCTGATCGGCTCCGCCCAGGACGGCGACGCGGGGACGTACACGGTGACGGTCTCGAACGCCGCCGGGAGCGTGACGAGCGGCCCGGCCGTGCTCACGGTGAGCGGCAGCAACGGCCCGAACCTGGCCCTCGGCAAGGCCTGCTCCGCGAGCACCGAGCAGGACGCCGGGCTCGCGGCGCGCTTCGCGTGCGACGGCGACCGGACGACCCGCTGGTCCTCGAAGGCGGGCGTGGACCCGTCCTGGCTCACGGTCGACCTGGGCTCGCCGCAGACGTTCGACCGCGTCGTGCTGCGGTGGGAGAACGCCTACGGCTCGGCGTACCAGCTCCAGATCTCGAGCGACGGCGCGGGCTGGGCGCCGGTGTTCACGCAGGCCGCCGGCCACGGCGGCGCGGAGACGCTGGACTTCGCCAGCGCCACCGCGCGCTACTTGCGCCTGGTCGGCACCCAGCGCGCCACCGCCTACGGCTACTCCCTCTACGATCTCGAGGTCTACGCCGTGCCGCGCTGCGGTGGCGCGACCGAGCGGTACACCACCCGGGCCGCGGCGCCAGGCACGTACCCGTCGACCATCCCCGGGCTGCCCTCGGGCCCGTTCGTCCCGACCGTCGTGGACAACGTCACCCGGCTCACCTGGCAGCAGTACGTCACCACCTTCCCGCAGCAGGGCGCGCAGTTCACGCAGCCCATCGCCGAGCAGTACTGCGCTTCGCTCGGGATGCGGCTGCCGTCGCAGGCGGAGGCCCTCGCGATCGCGGGAAGCAACTACGCGTCCTGCGCCTTCCCATTCCCGTGGACCACCTGGACCACGACGCCCGTCCCGGGCGAGGACGGGCGCGCCTACTTCGTGTCGTCCGCCGGCGTGTCCTCGTCGCAGATCGCCGTGAACGCCCCGGGCTGGGCGCTGTGCGTCAGCGGCCCGTAGGGCGGCCGCCGATGTCATGAGGGGAGTCCTCCGGATGTTCACCGACTCGGCCCGCCGCGCCTCGCTCGTCGCGCTCGCGGTCCTCGCCGCCGGCGCGGGCTGCAGCCGCCGCGCGCCGCACGCGCCGAGCGAGCCGACCGACCCCGGGCTGCCGCCCGGTGGGCTGGCAGAGGGTATCGGCCCGGCGCGCTTCGCCGGTGGCGAGCTCGACGCGGCGTCGCTCGGCGGCACCATCACCTTCCAGCAGATCGGCGCCGCCGGCTGGTATCCGAGGGTGGCCGACCCCGCCGTCGGCCCCTGCGACGTCACGAGCACGAGCGCGTGCTGCCGGAACACGCACACCGTGCCCGGCGACCGGCTCACGCCCTGGGACGAGGAGCTCATCCTGACGCTGCGCGGGCCGATGCTCGTGAAGCAGCTCGCCGTCTACCAGCCGGACCCGGCCGGCGTGGTCGGGTGGCGGCTCGTGTCGGCGTGGGACAGCCGCGCCCCGGCCGGCCCGCAGGGGCTCGCGTTCGCGGGGAACGGCACGGAGACCGCCGGCTTCACCGGCGCCATCGGCACCGAGTGCCTGGTGAACGTCGCGACCGACCTCGCGTTCGCGTGCGGCGCGGGCAGCGCGCCGTACTGCCCCGCCTCCTCCGGCTCGCAGCGCCGGGGCTGGAGCGGCTCGAAGCTGTTCGTGCTCCTCGCCGAGATGCCGCACGCCGGCGCGGCGGGGCCCGGGCAGGCTTGCTCCACGGGGACGGCCGGCGGCTGGTACGACGCTCCGTGGATCGGGCTCAGCGCCGCGGAGCTCGTGCGCGCGGGATCGTTCTCCCCCTGCCAGTGCTACGCGAAGGACACGAGCAACTACGGCGCCAAGGCGGACGGCTGCGGCCAGTTCAACGCGTTCGAGGTGGTGAACGACAACAACGCGTACCGGAACCTGGGCGTCCTCAGCACCGACCTCGTCGACTACGCGGGCTACGTCGGGGAAGGGCCGTGCGGGCCGCAGTGCGACGTGTCCAAGCTCCCGCCCGACGTCGACCTGATCGCCAAGGCCACCGACACCGGCGCAGCGCACGGCGCCCTCGCCAGCCCGACGCAGGGCCCGGGCGCGGCGTTCCGCCGGCCGGACCGCGGCTACCGCTACTTCCTCATCCTGCTGGACGTCGACTCGCGGACGGTCCAGCTCGGGGTGGTTCACCCGAACGCCGTCCCGGCCGCCGCTGCAGGGATCCTTCCGGCCCTGCCGGCCACGGTCCCGCACGCCGCCCTGCAGGATCTCCTGAACCTCCGCTTGCCGCAGTGAGTCCACGGCCCAGCCCTCGTCGAGGATCCCCCATGCCCCTGCCTTCTCGCGGCCGCCTCCTGGCCCTCCTTCCCACCGCGGTGCTGTGCGCCGCAGGCTGCTCGTCGTCGTCGGCGCCGACCGCCAGCTGGCCCGCGCCGCCGCCGGTGTCCGATCCGAGCGCGCCGGCGGGCTTCTGGGACGCGGCGAGCATCCCGCAGGCTGCGAACGCGCTGACCTTCGTGTTCCTGAACCGCACCCAGGGGAAGTTCGAGGATCGCGAGATCTACTGGCGGTTCGAGCACGAGGGCCAGAAGGTGCTCCACGCGATCGCCGAGCGCCCGACGTTCGACATGCCCGCGTATCCCTCCGAGCGCATGTACTTCTTCCTGTGCGGGAAGGAGAACGGCTACGACGGCGGCTGCGCCAGCGCCCCGGAGAAGAGCGGCTACTTCGACTTCATCGAGTTCACCATCGGGTCGAACCCGTACGCCTTCCACGGCAACACGACGCGGGTGGACGCGTTCGGGCTCAAGATCGCGATGCGGCTCGTGTGCCCCGGGCTCGACCAGGCGGTGGGCGAGAGCTACGCCATGTTCCAGGAGGATCGCTCCGCGACCTTCCAGCGATACCTGGGCGCGGTCCCGGTCGAGTTCCAGGGCCTCGTGCGCGCCAACCCCGCCGGCGCGCCCTACCGGATCGTGGAGCCCGGTGCCGGCGGGTTCAACGCTGGCGGGCCCTACCAGCACTACTACGACGCGTTCGTCGACGCGCTGTGGACCGCGAACGGCCTCACGGTCCCGCGACCCGGCCCGAACGGCGACGGGCTGGGCAGCTACCCCGACCTGTCGGCGGCGATCTACCGCCACGTGGGCGCCGCCCCGGGCACGTTCGACGCGAGCGGCAAGCTGCTCGACGCGAA
This sequence comes from Anaeromyxobacter diazotrophicus, assembly GCF_013340205.1. Lineage (NCBI taxonomy): Bacteria > Pseudomonadati > Myxococcota > Myxococcia > Myxococcales > Anaeromyxobacteraceae > Anaeromyxobacter > Anaeromyxobacter diazotrophicus. The sequence continues at coordinate 263,462 of NZ_BJTG01000005.1, read as the reverse complement.
GCTGTGGAGCGACCCGACGACCTTCTACGCGCAAGCGCCGGCGGACTACTACGCCAGGTTCTGGCACGACAACGCGCTGGGGGGGAGGGCGTACGGCTTCCCGTACGACGACGTCGGGGGCTACTCGACGTACCTGTCGTGCGACCATCCGCAGTACCTGCTCGTCGCGATCGGCTGGTGAGCGCCATGGCCCATCGCATCGCGCACCCCGCCCTACGCGCCGTCGCCCTGCTGGCCGCCGCCGCGTCCCTGGCCTGCGGCGGCGCGGGCGACGGCGCCCAGCTCCCGCGCCCGGCGCCGGGCACGAAGCGCGGCGTCGCGTACGGCTTCCAGTCGCCCGCCGAGCTCCGCGCGCTCACCCCGCAGGTGACCTGGTGGTACGACTGGTCCACCCACCCCGACGCGCCCATGGCGGGCGACGCCGACGCCGAGTTCGTCCCGATGGTGTGGGGCGGGCAGTTCGACGTCGACCAGGTCATCCGGGACATCCCGCAGGGCGCGAAGTACCTCCTCGCCTTCAACGAGCCGAACTTCAAGTCGCAGGCGAACCTCACCGCCGCGCAGGCGGCCGCGCTGTGGCCCGCGATCGAGCAGATCGCGGACGCCCGCGGCCTCGCGATCGTGTCACCCGCCGTCAACTACTGCGGGCCGAGCAGCGCCTGCAACGGGACCGACCCCTTCCAGTACCTGCGGGACTTCTTCGCCGCCTGCCCGGGCTGCCGCGTGGATCACGTCGCGGTTCACTGGTACGCCTGCGACTCCAGCGCGCTCGCCTGGTACCTCGACCAGGCGGCGGCGTTCGGGAAGCCGATCTGGCTCACCGAGTTCGCCTGCGGGGACGGGGACGCCCAGCAGACGTCGCTCGCCGGCCAGGAGGCGTACATGACCGCCGCGGTCGCCGCGCTCGAGGCGGACCCCCGCGTCTTCCGGTACGCCTGGTTCGCCGACGGGCGCGCCGTGCCGAACGTGGCCCTCACCGCGGACGGAGCCTTGACTGCCCTCGGCAGGACGTACGCCGCGGCCGGCGCGGCACGGTGAGGACGGTCCATGCGGTGCTCGCCTTGCCTGCGTTCCCCTCGAGCTTGACGCGCTCGCTAGCCCCGATCACCTCCCGCCCGCGCACCGGTCCGCCGCGAGACGCGCCAGGTAGGCCCATGACGCCTCGTCGGGCATCCGGACCAGCAACGCCTCGCCTTCACGGAGCGCCTCCAGGGCGCGGCGGGGCTGCCGGTGCTGCAGCCAGGTCTCCGAGCATGAGGTGGACCTCGGGCAAGGCGCCCGGCAGATGCGCGGCCGCCTCGCACGCGGTCTGCGTCGCCGTCGCGCTCTGCGCCCTCACGAACGCGAGATAGCACGACCAGTGCTGGACCCGCGCATCGGTGGGCTCGCGCGCGGCGAGCGGCGCGAGCAGCGCCCACGCGCGCTCGGCGTCACCGGTCCGCTCGAAGAGCCGCACGACGTCGTTCAGGTTCGCCGCGACCGTCCTCTCGCGCGAGGGCGGCTTCGCGGGCGTCACCGGCTCGACCGGGCGAGCGGGGGGCTCGCGGGCCGGCGTGGAAGCGGGCACCACGCGAGGCGCGGCGCCGGGATCCCCCGCCGCGAGCGCCGCGCGCAGCAAGGCCCGCGATGCGTCCGAGAAGCCGGCGCAGCCCAGGTCGTACCGCGGCGAGAGGATGAAGCCTTCAGCCGGATCGTGCGAAGCCCCCATCGTGTGCGCCCATTCGTGCAAGAGCAGCAGGGTCTCGCGGTGAACCCGGCGTTCGCGCAGGAGTGCTTCGATCTCGTCGTCCGGGAGGAGGTGCAGCACCCGCCGGAGCTGCACCGCCTCTTCCGCGGATTCAGAGCCTCTCACGATGAGGTGCCGGCCCGGTGCGAGCGCGATCCCGAGCTGCTCCAGGACCGCCGGCAGGGTCGGCATGGACGAGACGAACCCGACGACACGGTCGACGTCGGCCGCGTCGTCGAGCGCGACCAGCGCCGCGAGCGCGCCGGCGAGGCCGCTCGACCCGTCCGAGTGTTCCCAGCTCCGGACTAACTCCACCTCGATGCGGGCCCCGAGCTGCGCGCGTAGTCGCGCTGGTCGTCGATCGGCAGGCGCCTGATGGACGCGCACGCCACCAGCACCGTGGACGCGGAGACGATCACCAGGACGATGCGCCGTGACAGCCGCCACGCGGCCGCGGTGAAGCCGTACATCGCGACAGCCTATCAGGCGCGCAGTAAGTGATCCCGCGCGGAACGGCTAGGTTCTGCGGATAAGCCGATTCGGACCGCCGACGAGAATGAGCGGACCTGCGGACTCGAACCCGCGTCCGAGTGCGATTCCGATTGAGGCGGCGAGCGAGAGGACTAGGCGCTCCTGAAAGCCGGCCAACGGCCAGGCAAGCAGGCCGACGTGGTGGCCATGAAAGGGGACCCTTTCAAGGATATCGCCGTGACCGGAACAGTGGACTTCGTCATGAAGGCCGGCCGGGTCTATCGCCACGGCCCGCTCGATAACCTGCAGTAGCCGCCCGTCCATCAAGAGTAGCCGAGCGGACCTTCCCACCGACGAGAAGCTCGCGAATGGCACATGGGACGACGAAGAAAGCCGCGCTGCTGGCGCTCGCCGGTAGCCTCGCCAAGCTCGCGCCGGCGCCGGCGCGGCTGGCGTGGGTGACGATGCTCGCGTGCGCCGGAGCGGCACCCGCTCCGACCCAGCACACGCCGTCGGCCATCGCTCCGTCGAGCTTGCGTCGCGTCGGCGCCGTCGACGAGCGTTTCCAGTCATACAACGTCGAGATGGTCGAGGTGATCGGCGGCTGGTTCTGGAAGCCGTACGGTCAGAGCGCCTCGGACGCAAGGCACACCGGACCGGCGGGGGGCGGCGCGATCCCCGCCGGAATGGACCCGAGGCTCTACGAGTGGCGCCCGCCCATCGACCTCGCAAACCCTCGCCTGCGGAAGCTGGCCGCGGCCCTGGGCCCAGCCTACGTGCGCGTCAGCGGCACCTGGGCGAACTCCGTCTTCTTCCACGACAGCGACGAGCCCGCGCCGCCCGAGCCGCCCGCGGGCTTCGGTGGCGTGCTGACGCGGCAGCAGTGGAGGGGCGTCGTGGATTTCTCCCGCGCGGTCGAAGCGAAGATCGTCACGTCGTTCGCGACGAGCCCCGGAACCCGTGATGCCGCCGGCGTCTGGACGCCCGGGCAGGCGAAGCGGTTGGTCGGGTACACGAAGTCGATCGGCGGCGCGATCGCGGCTGCCGAACTCATGAATGAGCCGACCTACGCGGCGATGGGAGGCGCGCCCAAGGGCTACGACGCGGCGATGTTCGGGCGCGACATCGGCCGGTTCCGCCGGTTCATCAAGGAAGCGCTGCCGGACCTGGTGTTTCTCGGCCCCGGCTCGGTGGGCGAGGGCGGGCCGTCGTCCATGGCGATGGGCCCGGGCGTGCTGAAGACGCCGGACCTGCTCGCGGCCACCGGGCCCGCCTTCGACGCCTTCTCCTATCACCTCTACGGCGCGGTCTCGAAGCGCTGCGCCAGCACGGGGCCGGCGATGCAGACGACCGCCGACGCCGCGCTGTCCGAGGATTGGCTCTCCCGCGCTGACGCGATCACCTCCTTCTACGCGGCGCTGCGGGATCGCTTCGAGCCCGGGAAGCCGCTCTGGATCACCGAGACGGCCGATTCGGCGTGCGGCGGGAATCCATGGGCGTCGACCTTCCTCGACACGTTCCGTTACCTCGACTCGCACGGGCGGCTCGCGCAGCGGGGCGTCCAGGTCATCACCCACAACACGCTCGCCTCGAGCGACTACGGCCTGCTCGATCCCGGGACGCTGGCGCCGCGTCCCAACTTCTGGGCGGCCCTCCTGTGGGCGAAGCTCATGGGCTCGACGGTCCTGGCCCCCGGCCCGTCGCCACACGCGAGCGTCCACCTCTATTCGCACTGCCTGCGAGGTCATCGCGGCGGCGTGGCGATCCTCGCGATCAACCTCGATCGCGGCGCGGCGCACGATGTCGCTGTCTCGGTGCCGTCCAGCCGTTGGGCGCTCACGGCCACCGACCTCCTCGACGCAGCGGTGCGACTCGATGGCGAAGAGCTGAGGGTGAGCGCCGCAGGCGACGTTCCGCACCTGGACGGCATCGCGACACCCGCCGGGCTCCTCACGCTGCCGGCAGCGAGCATCACCTTCCTGGCCGTTCCAGATGCTGGCAACGACGCCTGCCGGTGACCGTATCGCGGTTTGGCGAGCGCTGGAGCAGAGATCAGATGGGGAGGTCCTCTGATTTCCTCGCTTACGCGTGGACTCCCGAAACCTGCCACCGTCGCGCGGCGCTCAGAGTTCCAATCCCAGCCCGGCCACGAGCCGCAGGGGAGGGCCCGGCGTCAGGAACCGCACGACCGGCTGGCCCGGCGCTCTGCCGTCGGGCGCGAAGCTCCCGGACGTCTCGTGGCGCGCGTCGAGGAGGTTCGTGCCCCTGAGCGTCGCCGTCCACCGGCCGAGGCGGAGCTCCGCGCCGGCGTGGACGAGCACGTAGGACGGGAGCGGCCGCTCCGCGTTGGCCTCGTCGCCGCGGAGGTACTGCGTGCTTGTCCAGCTCGAGCCGGCCGCCAGCACCAGCCACTCCGCCGGGCGGACGCGGACGTCCAGGCTGAGCCGGTGGTCAGGGACGAGCGGGATGCGAGCTCCGCGCCGCACCTGCTCGGTCCCCCCCGGCGTGCGCGGCGACGCGAGCGCGAGCTCGTCCTCGAAGGTGGCGCGCTGGTAACCATAGGTGAGGTCGACCTCCACGGCGCCCCGCTCGGCGTGCGCCCCGAGCTCCACGCCCTGCCGGCGCGTGTCGCCCACGTTCTGGAAGAAGACGCTGGTCGCCCCGGGCGCCGTCACCGAGTAGATGTCGTCGCGGAGGTCGGTGCGGTAGGCGCCCACCGTCGCGCTGCACCAGGGGGCGGGCGCGACCCGCGCCGTGACCTCGAGCGTGCGCGCTCGGACCGGCGCGAGCCGCCGGAAGCTGGTGTCGGGGGCGACGCCGGACTGGAGGCCAACGCAGGGTGCAGCGGGGTCCGCGCAGGTCAGCTCCAGGAAGGCCGGTGCGCGAAAGCCCTCGCTGTAAGAGGCCCAGGCCGTGAGCGCCGGTCCGAAGACCCAGTGCAACCCGACGGAGGGCACCAGTCGGGTGTAGGTGGCCCGCCCCGAGGCCTTCCCGGGATCATCCGGAGAGCGATCGACGATGTCGTGCGACAGGGTGTCCGCTCGGAGCGCCGCCGTCGCGCCGAGCCCGCGCAGCGGTCCGCTCGCGATGGCGACCTGCGCCTGGCCGAACGCGCCGGCGGCGAGCTGCGCGTCGGAGACGTCCGAGGCGAGCCGCGGGAGGGCCGCGCCGCCCTCGTCTACCAGGAAGCGCGCGTTCGGCTCCCGGTGGACGGGGACGTGCACCGCGCTGCGGGTGACCTCCAAGCCCAGCGAGCCGTGGCCCCGGAGGACGCCGGCCCGCAGCGCGTGGGTCAGCTGCACCGCCCCGCCGACGCTGGTCGTCTCGTCGAGGAGCCGGGTGTCCGGCCCGAGCCAGTTCGCGTTGAACTGCCCGGCGTGCAGGAGCCGGAGGAACCCGTTCACGGCCAGCGCCAGGCCCGGGGTCAGCTCCTGCCGACCGTTGAAGGTGACGAGGTGGAGGGTGGGCTGGAAGAAGTCGCCCCGGGTGTAGTTCTGGCGCGGGTCGGCCGCGAGCATCGCCGGCGGCAGCGAGCCGGGCTCCTGCGCGCGATCGCCCTGGAGCTGATAGGAGAGGCTGAGATCGGTGCCGCGCGCGCGCAGCCCCAGCTTCCCGAACAGGCGGGCGCTGCGGGTGGCGCCGCCGGCGCGCCAGCCGCGCTCCGTCGTCTCCTGGGCCGAGAGGTACCCGTCGAGCGCGCCCGCGCCGCCCTGCACCCAGGCGCGGAGGCGCTGGTACTCGAACGACCCAGCCTCCGCCGAGGCGCCGCCCGCGGCGCCCGGCCCGCCGCGTCGCGTGACGACGTGGATCGCCCCCCCGAGCGTGTTGCGCCCGAAGACCGCGGTCGGCCCGTGCACGACCTCCACCCGCTCCACGTCCTCCAGCGGGATGAGCTCGAAGTTGACCTCCTCCACGGCTGGCTCGTTGATCCGGACCCCGTCCAGGAAGACGCTCAGCCCTTGGGTCGAGCCGGTCACGGGCCCCGCGCTGAACCCCCGCAGCGAGAGGCTCTGCTGGAGGGCGTTGCCCTGCTCGTCCGAGAGCCCCGCCCCCGGTAGGCGCGCGAGCGCGTCCTGCAGCGTGCGGGCGCCCGAGGCGGCCAGCGCGGGGGCGTCGAGCACGACCACGGTCGCGTCGGCGGGCACGGACCACGGGTCGAGGAGCCGGTCGGGGGCCCGCACCACCGCCTCGTAGGCCGGGTTCGGTGCGGGCGTCGCGCCGCCATCCTCGGGGGCCGGAGCGACGGGCTGGGGAGCGCCCTCGTCCGCTCGGGTGGCGAGCTCCGGGGCGGCGCCCCCGGCCAGCACGAGCGCCACCACCGCCCCCGGCCCCCAGGTCATCGCGCTAGCGCAGGCCGAAGACGACGATCCGCGAGGTGTCGCTCTTCAGGGGCCAGAGCGGAGAGGCGGCCCCGCCGCCCACAGCGATGAGCTGGCGCCCGCCCGCCGAGTAGGACACGACGCCGGCCGCGGCGGGCTGGCCGACCGTTCCCTTCCACAGCTCCTTCCCGGTGGCAGCCTCGAAGGCGATGGAGTTGCCGTCGAGGTCGCCCGTCAAGACGAGCCCGCCGGCCGTCACGGTCACCGCGGCCAGGATCGGGGCGGAGGCGTGGTACTTCCAGCGCAGCTCGCCGGTGTCGGCGTCGAAGGCGCTGAGCCACCCGCCCCCCCACTGCGCATCCTGCTTGCCGAACGCCTCCTTCTGGTCGGTCACGCCGGTCCAAGCCCCCCCGGTCTTCCCCACCAAGGTCGCCGGATCGGACAGCTTCACGCTCGTGCACCAGTCGGTCGCGGCCACGAGGACGGTGTTGCTCCCGGGGTCGAACGCCGGCCCGTTCCACTCGGTCCCCCCCTGCGACCCCGGGCAGAAGCGCACGTAGCGGTCGGTCGTGAGCGGCTCGTCCAGGTTGTCACGGGTGGTGGTCGGCGAGCGGTAGCGCACGACCAGGGTCTCGGGGGCGATGGCGGCGTCGGTGGCCACTGCGTCCTCGCGCCGGACCCCGCTGCGCTCGATGCCGTAGAGGAGGCCGTCCTTGGCGGCGGTCAGCGCCATCTGCTTGCCGCCCCGGGTGGTCACCAGGGCCGGAGGCGAGGCGACGTCGTGGTCGTGCGAGTCGCTCTTGACCGGCTGGACGTACCCGGCGACGAACCCCGTGCGCGCGTCGACGGCGAGGACCGAGGTCGCGTAGAGGCTCGGACCGGGGTGCAGCGCGCCGACGAAATCGGGCGCCACGTTGCCGGTGGGGACGTAGAGGAGCCCGGCCGCGGTGTCGAGCGAGTAGGACGTCCAGGTCCCACCGCCCGTGGGCGGGTTGGTGGGCGACTCCTTGGTCCAGGTGGCGCGCACCGGCCCCGCCTCGGGGACGACGTTCATCCGCCACAGGGTGTGGCCGTCCTCCACGCTGAGCGCGTTCACGTGCCCGGTCACCCCGAAGTTGTCTCCGCCGGCGTTTCCGACGAAGACCATCCCGTTCCACGCGATGGGCGCCATGGGGAGGGACTCGCCGGCCTTCGTGTCGGCGACGACCACCTCCCACAGCGCACGGCCCGTCGCCGCGTCGAGGGCGTAGAAGTGGCCGTCGCCCGAGCCACGGAACAGGCGGCCGTCGAGGTACGCGACGCCGTGGTTGTTGCCGAGCCAGGAGCGCGGCTGATACTCGTGCACGTGCTTCCAGCGCTGCGCGCAGGTCGCCGCGTCGATCGCGAAGGTCTCCGTGTCGGTGGTCAGGTACATCACGCCGCCGACGACGACCGGGCCGACCTGGAAGGCTCCCTTGTCCCCGGTGTCGAAGGTGCAGATCGGCTTCAGGCCGGAGACGTTCGCGGAAGTGATCTCGGCGAGCGGAGAGAACCGATCGCCGGCGTACGAGCCGTTGTAGGTCGGCCAGTCACCCCCGGCGGCCACGGCCTTCGCCCCGGCCGGTGCAGGTCCCCGGCCGGAGGTGGTCGCGCAGGCGCTCAGGAGCAGGAGCGCGAGGCCGAGAAGCTCGACGGAGTGCCTGCCAGTTCGCCAGCGCCGTGGTTCACGCTTCATGTGCCACCTCCCATCCCGCGAGATTGCGGGCATCCCGTGAAGAAGCTCACTCGCCCCCCGAGGCGAAGCGCATCCCGACCAGGAGCGTCCGCGGCTGGCCGACGGTGTCCACCCCGGCGCGCCCGACCAGGTAGCTCGCGTCGAAGACGTTGGCCGCCGTGGCGAAGAGCGCCACGCCGCGCGCGAGCTCGCGGGCCGCCGCGAGGTTCACCACGGCGTACGCGCCCATGGGCAGGGTGTTCCGGTCGTCCTCGTACTGCGCGGCCACCGCGCGCACCTCCCCGGTGAGCGTGGCGAGCTCCCGCGCGTCGAAGGTCAGGGCGAAGGACGCGCGGTGCCGCGGGTCCTGCGGGAACTGCTTGCCCACGAGCTCCGGGTGGCCGGGCGCCGAGGTGGTGACGGGGTCGACGAACGTATATGCGGCGAGGGCCTTCCAGCGCCGGGTCGGGCGCCAGCCCACCTCGAGCTCCACGCCCCGGATGCGCGCCTCGCCCAGGTTCTGCCGCTGCCGGGTCGCGCCGTCCGGCGCCGGCGTGGCGAGGGTCACGTTGTTGATCGGGTGCTGGAGCTGGTTCCAGAATCCGGTGGCGCGCGCCGTCAGTCCACCCGCGATCGCTTCCGCGCCGGCCTCTCCGCCCCACAGCGTCTCGGGCTCGAGCGCCGCGTTGCCGTCGGTGAGGATGGTCCCGACCTGGAACGGACGGTAGAGCTCGTCGAGCGTGGGGGCCCGGAAGGCCCGGTACACCGAGCCCCGCAGCGCCAGGACGTCGGTGACGTGGACGAGCACGCCCAGGCGCGGGCTGACCTGCAAGTTCGACCGGTCGGGGTGCGGGACGCGCTCGACCGCCCCTCCCACGTGGCGGGTCGTCGTCGCGCCGGACAGATCGCGGTAACCGTCGAGGCGGACGGCCGCGCTCGCCTCGACCCGCCCGACGCGCACGGCGTCCTGCGCGAAGACGCCGGCGAACTGCTGCTCGCCGCCCGCGGACCGGCTGGCGATCGACGCCGCGGTTGGGTTCGAGCTGGCCTGGTCCTCGGTCGACGTCCCGGCGACGCGCTGCGCGTCGATCCCGAAAAGGAGGACGTGCTCGACGCCGAGCTGGTGGCGCGGGAGCGTCCAGGTGACCGAGGCGCCCTGGTTGTCGGACGGGACGTGCTGGGTGAAGGCGGGGCTGGCCGAGCTGCGGTCCGGCGAGACGCGGGCCCGCTGCTGCTCGAAGCGTCGGTTGCCCGCGAAGATGACCGCATCGAGGGTGCCGCTGCCGCCCAGCTCCAGCCTCGCCCCGACTCCGTAGGTCGCGGCCCGGGCCGCAGCCGAGGTGAAGAGCGTGCCGGCCTCGAGCGTCTCGTGGAAGAAGCGGCCGAACCCCCGCAAGCTGAGCGAAGGGCCGGCCCGCGCCTCGACCCGAGCGCTCACGTTGTAGTCGGTGCTCGGCGCAGGACCGTCGATCGGTCCGCGCTGGGCCGGGGCGATGGGCGAGTAGCCGTCGCTCGTGAGGACGTCGGCGAGCAGCTCTCCGCCGGCGGCGCTGGAGGCGCCGGTCAGGCGGAGCGAGGCCTCGCCCGTGCGGAAGGAGCCCCCCGCGAGCTGGGTCTCCACCCCGGTGCCCCCGATGGGGCGCGAAAAGACCTGCGCCACACCTCCCAGCGCCAAATTGCCGTAGAGCGCCGAGGCTCCGCTCGGCACGATCTCGACGCGCCCGATCCCGAGCAGCGGCAGGGCGCGCCAGGAGATCCACCCGCCGAAAGGATCGTTGAGCGGCACCCCGTCCTGCAGCACCAGCGCGCGCGAGACGCCGGTCGGGGCGACGCCGCGCAGGTTGAGGGTCTGCGAGCTGGGGTCGGCGACGAGGCTCGCGCTCCTCCGGAACACCGCGACCGACGGGACGGCGCGGACCAGCTCGTCGGCGGTGGTGGCCGGGCTCTGCGCGATCTCCTCTCTCGCGATGACCGTGGTGACGGGCGGCGTGTCGGGCTGCGGCCGCGGGAGGCGCAGTCCGGACACCACGGTCTCGTAGATGGGCTCCGGGGGACGTTCCGGCGGCGCGGCGCCGCGCTCCGCCCGATCGGCGGGAGGCGGCGCGGTGTCGGCCAGCGCCATCCGCGGCACGGCGGCCTGGGCGAGCAGGGACAAGGCCACGCGCAGCGCCCAGCCCGCGGCGCTCGGCCGCGATCCCCAGCCACGTCGCGACCGCGCGCTCACCGCCTGGCAGGCGGGCGCGGGGCGATCGTCGAGCCTGCCCGAGGACACTCCACCGCGTCCCGGCTAGGGCAACGCGAACACGGTGAAGGTGGCCGGGCCGGCTCCGCCGAAGAAGACGGAGACCCTGCCAGCCTCCACCGCGACGTATTGCTTCCCCTTGACGGCATAGGTCACGACACCGCCGGTGGCGGCGCCGCCCACCGGGTGGCGGTAGAGCAGCTTCCCAGACCTGGCGTCGAGCGCCACGAACTCCCCGCGCATCGTCCCGGTGAGCACGAGGTCGCCTGCGGTGGCGGTGACGTTGGCGAGCATCGGCGACTTGGAGTTGTACTTCCAGCGGACCTTGCCGCTGGCAGGATCGATGGCCGTCAACCAGCCCTTGGCCTTCGCGGGAGGATCCTGGGTGAACGAGCCGCCGCGGTAGTGCTCTCCCACCTGGTACGCCGGCGGCTTCTCCAGCTTCGCGGCCCTGCCGCACCACTCGACCGAGGGCGTGAAGATCAGGCCGAGTGCCGGGCTGTAGCCGGCGGTGCTCCACTCCTGGCCCCCGAGCAGCCCCGGGCAGACGTGGACGCCCTTCACCGTGAGCGGCGTCGCCGTGTTCTTCCGGGTGGAGATCGCCACCTCGTACAGCTGCTCGTGCGTGTCGCGGTCGACGCCGCGCAGCAGGGCGTCCTTGCCGCTGACGATCACGATGTCCCGCTTCTTGCCCTTCGCCTCGACGGTCAGGAGGGGGCTGACCTGCGTGAGGTCCCAGTCGTGCACGTCGTGCGGCACGAACTGCTGCCGCCAGAGCACCTTTCCGGTCTTGACGTCGAGCGCCACGGCCGCGTTCGTGTAGAGGTTGGGACCCTCGCGAACCTCGCCGTAGAAGTCGGGCGCCGGGTTGCCGGCCGGCGCGTACAGGACTCCCTTCTCCCGGTCCAGCGACAGCGGGGTCCAGAAGCTCCCGCCCCCGTGCGGCAGGACCTTCGGATCCGACCAGGTCTCGGCGCCGGGCTCGCCGGCCTGCGGGACCACGTAGAACTTCCAGACCTCGTCGCCGTTCTCGAGCTTGAACGCGCCCAGCCACCCCCTCGAGCCGAAGTCGGCGCCGGCGGTGCCGATGATCACGAGGTCGTCCACGACGACCGGCTGCTGGCTCAGGTAGTGGTTGTCCTTGGGGCTGGCGATCTGCTTGCTCCAGAGGACCTTGCCGGTCGCGGTGTCGAGGGCGATGAGGTTGCCGTCCGGAGTCCCGCGGAGCAGCTTGCCGTCCTTCAGGGCCGCACCGCGGTTCGGGTTGGAGAGCTCCTTGGCCGTGGGCGTCCAGACATGCCGCCAGAGCTCCTTGCAGCTCGCGCCGTCGACGGCGGCCGTCAGGTAGCCAACCGTCACGTACATGATCCCCTTGTAGACGATCGGGCTCGTCTGCGAGGGCGCCTCGACGTTCGATTGCCAGGTGCAGACGGGCTTCAACTTGGCCACGTTGCGCCTGTCGATCTGGCGGAGATTGGTGAAGCGTCGGCCGGCGTAGTCCTTGTTCGTGAGCAACCAGTCGTCGTCGGACGAGGCCGCAGCGTCCAGCTCCTGCTGCGTCTGCGCCTCCGCGGCGGCGGGTCCCCAGACCACGGCTGCGAGCGCGAGGGCCACCCACCAGGCGGTAGCGGTGGCTCGTTGCGATGACCTCGTCATGGCTCCCCCTTCGACCTGGCCACAGTGTCAGGCCCGCAGAGGCTACCGAGCGCGGCGTTCTACGACTCAGGTGTCGAGGTGGACACATGGGGCCCCTCAGGCGCGGGTACCTGTGCGATCGCCCGGAGTCGCGTCGTGCCCTCAGGTGCTCTCGCGCGCGATCACGCGGGATCCCACGTCGAGGATCTGGGGTGACCTCGGGCGCAGACCCGCAACGACCTGCCACAGGACGTACGGATGAAGATGGTGAAGCTCCTCAACGCCCGGTTGGCGGATGCCATCGACCTCAGGACCCAGGTGAAGGTGCCCACTGGAACGTGAAGGGCCCCGAGTTCATCGCGCTGCACAAGCTCTTCGACGACGTGGCGGCCAGCGTGGACGAATACGTGGACCTCATCGCCGAGCGCGCCGTCCAGCTCGGCGGGACCGCCGACGGGACGGCGCGCCAGGTCGCCGAGCGGAGCGAGCTCGACGAGTACTCCGGGTCCGGCAACGCCGCGCAGCACGTCCCCGCGGTCGCGGACGCCCTCGCCGCCTTCGGCAAGATGGTCCGCCAGGCGATCGCCGCCGCCTCCGGCGCGGAGGATCAGGACAGCGCCGACATCTTCACCGAGGTCTCCCGGCCAGCGTTCTTCAGCCCACGGCATCGTCGCCTCCTGATCTGGATATGACGTACTTCGACGATGCCTGGGGTGGTGGCGGGGTAACGGCGTCCTGGCGCAACCCCGCACCTGGGCATCGGGCTGGCGATCCCGCTGATGCGGCACGCGGCAAAAGCAGAAGGTCCAGCAAGCGGTTCGCGCTTGCCGGACCAAGATGTTCGTGCTCGGAAGGTGTGGTGCCTGGGGCCGGAATCGAACCAGCGACACGGGGATTTTCAGTCCCCTGCTCTACCGACTGAGCTACCCAGGCGTCCTGTCGCGCGATCGCCGAGGCGGCCGCGCGGGGCGCCTTTTTTACGATCGGCGGCGGGAGAAGGCAAATCGAAAAGGTGGGCGCTAGCGGATCGCGTCGGCGGCGGGGACGAAGCGGGCGGCCACGCGGCTGCGGCGGGTGAGCTCGCTCATCTTGGCCCGCTGCTGCTCCTCGTAGGCGGCGACGCTCTCGGCGTGGTGGGCCAGGCTGCTGCAGGCGACCGCCGCCACGTTCCCGTGCCGCTCCCGCATCTCGCCCCAGAAGCGCACCCGCGCCTGATCCGCGAGCAGCCGCTCCTCGAGCGCGTCGAGCCGCTCGTCCAGGGCGCGGCGCTCGGCGTTCCAGCGGGCCCGCGCCTCCACCAGGGCGCGCGGCTCGCCGCAGGCGGCGCGGCACCCCGCGAGGAGCATGACGGCGGCGACGACGACTCCGGTGTGGCTCACGCGCGCCCCCTTCCGCAGGCCGACCAGGGTCACGACCGGAACGGTAGCCACACCCCTACCCACCGTCACCGCCCCGCGGAGAGCAACGCGGCCTGGCAGGGGTCAGCGCGGCGCGGGCCGATGGGGCGCCTCTTCCCCCGACCGAGGGTCGAGCGCTCCCTTCCTGGGCTGTCGCTGGCTTTTGCTGGGGGTCGAACCAGGTGCGCCGCGGCGGGGGACGAGCCCCCGCCCTACGGATCGAGACCGCGGGGTGGGGCCATCACACCCGCGGCAGCACCTTCAGCACGGCGCGGCCGCCCTTCACCTCGACGCGGAAGTCGACCGTCTTCGCCTTGTACTTCTGGATCAGCTCGGGCACCTGCTTCGCGACCGTGCGGGCGAGCGCCTCGTAGGTAAAGCGCGACACGTCCTCGCCGCACTGCCGCTTCGCGGCGAGGTACTCCGCGTAGAGGGCGCGCAGCTTCGCCTCGGAGGCCCCGGGGACCGGCGGCGGAGGCGGCGCGGCCGGCTTGACGGCGGGTCCTGGCACGGCGGGCGTGGGCGCGGCTGGCGCACCCGGCGCCGCGAGCTGGGCGGCGGCCGGTTCGGCGGGCCCCCGGCGGCGCAGCTTCTTGAGGTCGCGCTGGTAGGTGCCCTCCTCCCGCTCGCGCGTGCTCCGCATCCACATCCGCTCGTACGACAGGAAGCGCGCGTGCAGCGTCTGCACCCGGAAGCGCAGGCCGGTGTTGCGGATGAACTCGCCCTGGAGGCGTGCCACGCGGCGCTTCATCTCGTCGCGCTCGCGCGCGGGCTCGCGCCGCTCGATGCCGAGGAAGTACATCTCGTAGCGCGCCTTCAGCGCCTCGAGGTCCTCCTCGATCCGCCCGCAGGTCTCGGCGAGGTCGTCGGTCCGGTGCCGGTCCTGCCGCGCCGACTCCTCCTGGGCGCGCGGATCCTGCGACGCCTGAGCGGAGAGCTTGTTGCCGAGCGCCGGCTTCTGGGGCGGTCGCGCCACGCGCCGTCACTCTAGCGGGAACGCGGCGGCCGATGAAGGGCGCGCGCCCGGGGGTCGCCTAGGCCGCCAGCGCCGGGCCCGCCGCCGCCGCGCGGGTGCGCAGGCGGCGCCCGATCGCCCACACGCCGGCGCCGAGGGCGAAGATCACGAGCGACGTCCACTGGCCGACCCCGAGCCCGGCCACCACCCCGCGCTCGACGTCCCCGCGGAACACCTCCACCACCGTCCGCAGCACCGCGTAGGCCATGAGCCAGGCGGCCAGCACCTGGCCGTCGAAGCGCCGCCGCGGCCCGACCCACAGCGCGAGCCAGGCGAAGAGCCCGAGCTCGCCGAAGGCCTCGTAGAGCTGGGTGGGGTGCACCGGCAGCGTGGTCAGCCGGTCGGCCGCCAGCAGCGCGGCGCCGTCCGCGCGGCCGGCGAAGGTCTGGTAGGCGAGCGACTCGGGGGGGAAGCGCACCAGCCAGGGCAGGTGCGCGTGCGACACGCTCCCCCAGCAGCAGCCGGCGGAGAAGCACCCCAGCCGCCCGAAGAAGTGGCCGAGCGCGAGCGACGGGATGAGCGCGTCGGCGTACGGCAAGAACGCCATCCGGTGGCGCCGCAGGTACGCCCAGGCGGCGAGCGCGGCGGCGATGAAGCCGCCGTAGAAGACGAGCCCGCCCTCCCACAGCGCGAGCGCGCGCGGCAGGCGCAGGCCGTGGAAGGACATGAAGGCGCTCTCGCCCACGTAGTCGCGCCAGTTCACGCCGATGAAGTAGAGCCGGCTCCCGACGAGCGCGGCGAGCAGCACGTAGAAGGCGAGGTCGCCCACCCGCTCGCCGTCGAGCCCTCGCCGCTTCGCCTCGCGCTGCGCGAGCGCGACGCCCGCCACGAAGCCGGCGGCGATCATGAGCCCGTAGGTGTGGAGCGGCAGGGCGACCGGGCCGTCGAGGAGCCCGAGCCAGCCGGCGGCGGCGAGCGCGGCGAGGAGCAGGCCGATCGTGCCGCGGTCGTCCCACAGCGCCGCACCCCAGCCGAGCGCCTCGCCCTCGGCCGCGAGCCGGCGGCGGAGCGCCCACGCCCGCAGCGCGGCGGTGACGGCCACGGCGAGCGCGGCCAGCGGCAGCGCCAGCCCCGCCGGGACGGTCAGGGTGAAGAGGATGGGGAGCACGGGAGACTAGACCCGCGAGGCGGTCCGCTTGTTCCCGGGCCCGAGGTCGAGGCTGCCCGGCGCCGCCTTCGGGGCGGGGTGCACGAGCAGCATGGCGATCCCCACCACGAGCAGCGAGTCGGCCACGTTGAAGGTGGGCCAGCGCAGGTCGGGCCGGTTCCACCAGTACCACTCGACGAAGTCGATGACGTACCGGCGGGCGAGCCGGTCGACGAGGTTCCCCACCGTGCCCGCCAGCACGAAGGCGAGCGCCACCTGCAGGAAGCGCTGCGAGGTCGCGAGGCGGCGGTAGTAGTAGAAGACGAACCCGATCGCCGCCACCGACACCAGCAGGAACAGCCGGTAGCGCAGGTCGGGCGGCACGAACGAGAACATGCTGAACGCCGCGGCCGGGTTCTCCACGTAGTTCATGCGCCAGAAGGGCCTGAACACGTAGTACGGCTCGGTGGCGAGCGGCTCGAGGTAGCGCAGCCGGAAGAAGGCCGCCAGCCGCGCCTCGAGCCCGTGCGCGCCGACCCGCGCGAAGGCGCTGGTGAGCCGCTCCACCGCCAGGTACTTCGTCCACTGGTCGAGCGCGATCCCCAGCGCCGCCAGCGCGGCGAGGAGCTTCCACTTGTCCGGGCCGCGGGCGCTCACGCGAGCGCCGCCGCGCACTTGCCGCACAGCTCGGGGTGCCGCGCGTCCTGGCCGATGTCCTCGTGGACGCCCCAGCAGCGCGGGCACTTCGCGCCGGGCGCCTTGGCCACCTCGGCCGCGAGCGGGCCCTTCTCGAGCAGCACCTTCGAGACGATGAAGAGCACCGGCAGCTCGGCCCGGTAAGCCTCGAGCAGCGCCAGCTCCTCGCCCTCGGCGCGGACCGTGACCTGCGCCTCCAGGCCGGAGCCGATGAGCTTCGCGCGCCGCGCCTCCTCGAGCGCCTTCTGCACCACCGCGCGCACGGCGAAGAGCCGCCCGTAGCGCGCCTCCAGCGCGGCCGCATCGGCCGGCCGTGTCCGCTCCGGGAACCCGGCGTAGAACACCGAGTCCTCCGCCGGCGGCTCGGGGAGGAAGCCCCACGCCTCCTCGGCGGTGAAGGAGAGGATGGGGGCGAGCAGCCGCAGGAGGTCGCCGGCGATGAGGTGGAGCGCGGTCTGGGCGCTCCGCCGCGCCTTCCCGTCCTTCTTCGCCGTGTAGAGCCGGTCCTTGATGATGTCGAAGTACTGCGCCGAGAGCTCCACCGCGCAGAGCTGCACGGTCGCGTGGTAGGCGAGGTGGAACTCGTAGTCGGCGTAGGCCTGCTTCACCTTCGCCTCCCACTCCACGAGCCGAGACACCGCCCAGCGGTCGATGTCCTCCAGCTCCTCCACCGGCACGCTCTGGGTGGCCGGGTCGAAGCCGTCGAGGTTCCCGAGCGCCCAGCGCACGGTGTTGCGGATCTTGCGGTACCCCTCGGCCAGGCCGGCCAGGATCTCGTCGCCGAGCCGCACGTCCTCGCGGTAGTCGGTGGAGGCCACCCACAGCCGGAGCACGTCGGCGCCGTACTTCTTCAGCACCTCCTCCGGCGCCACCGTGTTGCCGACGCTCTTCGACATGGCCTTGCCCTGCGCGTCGAGGACGAAGCCGTGGGTGAGGACCGCCTTGTAGGGCGCGCTCCCGCGCACCGCCATCGAGGTGAGGAGCGAGCTGTGGAACCAGCCGCGGTGCTGGTCGGAGCCCTCGAGGTACAGGTCCACCGGCACGCCCATCCCGCGCCGCTCGGCCACCGCCGCCCAGGAGCTGCCCGAGTCCCACCACACGTCGAGGATGTCCTGCTCGCGGCGCCAGGCCTGACCGCCGCACTTCCCGCACTTCGCGTCGCCGGCGAGCTGCGCGGCGTCGCGCGTGTACCAGGCCTCGATGCCCTCCTCCTCGAAGGCGTCCGCCACCCGCCGCATCACCGCGGGCGAGACGAGCGGCTCGTCGCACTGCTCGCAGTAGAAGACCGGGATGGGCACGCCCCAGGTGCGCTGGCGCGACAGGCACCAGTCCGGGCGGTTCTCGATCATGTTCGAGATGCGCTCCTCGCCCCAGCTCGGGATCCACTGCACCCGCCGGATCTCCTCCAGCGTGCGCTTCCGGAGCTCGGCGTGCTCCATGGAGAGGAACCACTGGTCGGTGGCCCGGAAGACGACCGGGTTGTGGCAGCGCCAGCAGTGCGGGTAGCTGTGCCGGAGCTGCGCCTTGGGATCGGAGAGGAGGTGCCCCGAGGCGGCCAGGTCGGCCACGATCTTCGGGTTCGCCTCGAAGATCTTCTGGCCGGCGTACGGGCCCGCCTCGGCGGTGAAGCGGCCCGCCCCGTCCACCGGGTTCAGGATGGCGAGGCCGTACTGCTGCCCCACCTGGTAGTCCTCCTGGCCGTGGCCGGGCGCGGTGTGGACGAGGCCGGTGCCGGCCTCGAGCGTCACGTGCTCGCCCAGGATGACCGTGCCCTCGCGGTCCATGAAGGGGTGCCGGTAGACGAGCCCCTCGAGCTCCTTGCCCTGGAAGGTGGCGAGGACGCGCTCGGGGTGGGCGAGCGCCGCGCCAGTGCCGCCGCCGCTCGTCATCGCCTCGTGCGCCTGGGGCGCGTGCGCGGGGGGCGCGGTCGGGACGAGCTCGCCCGGCGCGACCGCGGCGAGGAAGCTCGCGAGGAGGTCCTTCGCCACCACCACCACCGTGCCGGCGAGGTCGTACGCCACGTAGACGAGCTCGGGGTGCGCGGCCACCGCCAGGTTGGCGGGGAGCGTCCAGGGCGTGGTGGTCCAGATGACGAGCCGCGCCTTCCGGCCGGCGAGCTTCCCGCCGGGCAGCGGCGAGACGAGGTCGAAGGCGACGTGGATGGAGGGCGAGGCGTGGTCGGCGTACTCGACCTCGGCCTCGGCCAGGGCGGTGCGGTCGGTGATGCACCAGTAGACCGGCTTCTTGCCCCGGTAGAGGAAGCCCTGCTCGGCGGCGCGCGCCAGCACGCGGACGGTGTCCGCCTCGTAGCCGCGCGCCATGGTGAGGTACGGCTCGCCCCAGCGGCCGAAGACGCCGAGCCGCTTGAAGGCGTCGCGCTGCTTCTCGATCCACTTGAGCGCGTAGCGGCGGCAGGCCAGGATGACGTCCGCCCGCCCCATCTCGCGCTTCTTCGGCCCGAGCTCCTTGTCCACCTTGAGCTCGATGGGCAGCCCGTGGCAGTCCCAGCCCGGCACGTAGTCCGCCACCTCGCCCAGCATGGCGTGGTACTTCACGATCACGTCCTTCAGGATCTTGTTGAGGGCGTGGCCGATGTGGATGTCGCCGTTGGCGTAGGGCGGGCCGTCGTGGAGCACGAAGCGGCGCGCGCCCGGCCGCGCCGCGGCGCGCGCGACGAGCTTCTCGAAGACGCCCTCCTCCTCCCAGGCCCGCAGGATCTCCGGCTCCCGCTGGGGCAGGTTGGCCTTCATCGGGAAGTCCGTCTTCGGGAGGTGGACCGTGTCCTTGTAGTCGGCAGCCAAGTGGACCCTCGTGGAAAACACGTTTTGTAGCAGCGGCGCGAGGGGGGAGCAACGAACGCGGCGCCGCGGGACGGCGGTTGCGGGACCGGCGCCGCGGGGCCTAAGCTCCCCGCCTTCGATGCCGGCCCGAGCCCCCGACCCCCGAGGCGCACCCCGCGTGAAGCCGGCGCGCGGCCCGTCCCGGCGCCGCGCCGACGGGCGGCTGCGGCTCGCCGTCCTCTCCCGCAACAAGAAGCTCTACTCGACCCGGCGCCTGGTCGAGGCGGCGAAGCAGCGCGGCCACGCGGTGAAGGTGCTCGACACCCTGCGCTGCCAGCTCGTGCTCGCCCGCGACGCGCCGCGCGTCTTCTACCGCGGGGCGGAGGTGGGGCGGATCGACGTGGTCATCCCGCGCATCGGCGCCTCCATCACCGGGTACGGGCTCTCGGTGGTGAACCAGTTCGACATGATGGGGGTCCCCACCCTCAACAACTCGGTGCCCATCGCCCGCTCGCGCGACAAGCTCCGCGCGCTGCAGCTCCTCTCGCGCTTCGGCATCGACATCCCGCGCACGGTGATGTGCCGCTACCGCGAGGAGGTGCCGCTCGCGGTGGAGCAGGTGGGCGGGCTGCCCTGCATCATGAAGCTCATCCAGGGCACGCAGGGGGTGGGCGTGCTCCTCGCGAGCACCATGACCGAGGTCGAGGGGATGCTCGACACGCTCTGGCACCTCGGCCAGGAGATCCTCATCCAGGAGCTCATCGCCGAGTCGCGCGGCAAGGACGTGCGGGCGCTCGTCATCGGCGACCGGGTGGTGGCGGCCATGCGCCGCACCGCGCGCGAGGGCGAGTTCCGCTCCAACATCCACCGGGGCGGCGAGGGGCAGGCGATCGAGCTGCCGCCCGCCTACGCCGAGGCGGCGGTGAAGGCGGCGCGGGTCATCGGCCTGGAGGTGGCGGGCGTCGACATGCTGGAGTCGAAGGAGGGGCCGAAGATCATGGAGGTGAACAGCTCGCCCGGCTTCGAGGGGCTGGAGCAGGTCACCGGCCAGGACATCGCGGGCCTCTACGTCGAGCACGCGGTGGAGCTCGCCCGCGCCCACGCGGCCGGCTGGTCGAAGGCCCGGTTGATCTAGTCCGGCGGAGGGGGTGGGTCAGCTCGGCTCGCTCGCCCGGCTCTTCTCCACGGGCCCCACTCGTCGGATAGTGCCCGCGCGTGGCTCCCCGCACCTCGACCTCCGGCCTCATCTCCCTCGTCCTCCACGGCGACCTGCTCGACCCCTGGGCCTGGCTCGCCGAGCAGCGGATCACCACCGCCGCCGACGAGCTGCACGGCCGCTTCGCGCCGCTCGCCAGCGCGCCCTGGCCGCGGCGGTGGGACCCGCGCGCGCCCACCGCGGCCGAGCGCCGCCAGCGCGTGCGCGAGCTCGAGCGCGCCGCGCGCGAGGCCGACGCGCCGCCCTTCTCCACCGAGCTGTGGGAGGACGGGCGCGGCCCGCACACCTCGGCACCGCCGCTCCTCGCGGTGGCCGCCGCGCGCATGCAGGGCCCCGCCGCCGCCGCCAGCCTGCGCGAGGCGCTCCGCACCGCCGCGCTGGTCTGCGGGCTCGACGTGTCGCGCAGCGACGTGGTGCTGGAGCTCGCCTCCCGCTGCGGCCTCGACATGGCCCGCTTCGTCCCGGCGTTCCAGGCGCCCGGCACCGATCGCGCGGTGCGCGCCTCCATCGAGGACGCGTGCGATCGCGGGGTCGAGCTCGGCCCCTCGCTGGTGGTGGGCGAGGACTGGCTGGTGGCCGGGGTGCGCTCCCTGCGCGAGTACCGCACCGTGCTGAAGCGGTACCTGGCGAAGCGCGCCGGGACCACCGTCGAGCACACCGTGCACTGAGCGCGCACATCGCGCGGCGGGGCCCGTGAATGGACGCTCGACCGCGAACGTCCTAGAACGGGTCGTCCACCAGCGAGGGTGCCCATGCGCCGTCTCCTGCTCCTCCCCGTCTTCGCGTCCCTCCTCGGCGGCTGCGTCGTCCGCACGGTCACGACCGTGCCGGCCGGGCCGCCCCCCGAGCCCATGCCGGTGTACGCGGAGCCCGCGCCGGCGCCGGCCCCGCCGCTGCGCGTCGCCTACTACGGCGAGCACGCCATCCCGGGCGGCGGCTGGTGCTACCTCGACGGCCCGCACGAGCACGACTACTACCCGGAGCGCGCCGACCTCTTCGTGGTCGAGAACGGCTACTACGCCTGGCGCGCGCCGGTCGCGGTGACCTACTACGCCGGCCACCCGCTCCCGGGCGGCGGGTGGTGCTACCTCAGCGGCCCCCACGTCCACGACTACGCGCCGCCGCGCGACGCGTACTGGGCGTTCCACCCCGGCCGCGGCTACCTCTACCGCGGCCCGTACAGCGCCGCGCAGCAGCCGCCGCGCAGCTACTGGGTGCGGCCCGCGCCGGCGCGCTTCTACGACCCGCGCCAGGCGCCCGCGCCGGCGCCCGCCTACCGCGCGCCGGCTCCGGCCCCTGGCTACGCCCCCCGCCCGGCGCCGGCGCCCGCTTACGCCCCGGCTCCGGCTCCGGCCCCCGCGCCGGCCCCCGCGCCGGCCTACGCGCCGCGCCCGGCGCCGCAGCCCTACGCGCAGCCGCAGCCCGCCTACCCCCCGCGGCCGGCGCAGCCGAACGGTTGGGGCGCCACCGTCCGCCCCAACCCACCGCCGGGCCAGGGCGGGACGCCGCCCGGGCAGGGTGGGACGCCGCCGGGGCAGGCCTTCACGCCGCCCGGCCACGGCGGCACACCGCCGGGCCAGGCCTTCACGCCCCCGGGCCGCGGTGGAACGCCTCCCGGCCAGACCTACGCCCCCCCGGCGCAGACCGTCGCCGGCCCGGGCCGCAGCCTCGCGCCCGCGGGCCAGCCGGCCACGCCGCCGGGCCACGGCGGCACGCCGCCCGGCCAGGCCAAGAAGGACAACGGCGGCGGCCGCTCGAAGGAGCCGGGCGAGAAGCACGAAATCCGCGACGCGGCCAAGCGCGCCCGCGACGACCGCTGAACAGCAGAGGACCTCGCCCGCGCCGAGGCGGGCGAGGTCCCGTTTCACCGCGAGCGGTACCTAGAGCTTCCCGAACGTCTTCTCGGGCGCCCAGCTCACGCCCACGCTGGCGATGTTCGCGAAGGGCGTGTACCGGCCCGGGAGCACGTTGTACTGACCGCCGGCCCCCGGCGGCGTGGTGACCGCGTCGAACCAGGCGTGGAAGTAGGCCAGGTTCACGTCGAGGCCGGGCGAGACCGTGTAGCCGACGCCGATCGAGGCGCCCCACACGTCCGAGTCGGGGATGGTGGGCGACAGCCACTCCGCCGGCGTCGGCGTGATGTCGCGCAGCACGCCCGCGCGGACCTTGAGCTTCTCCATGGGCGCGAGCTCGGCCCCGAGCCGGAAGGTGTAGCCGTTGTGGTAGTGGCGGGGCACGACGATCGCCGCGCCGGCGGTGCCGATGAACGCGTCCTTGTCGTAGACGATGAAGCGGTCCCAGGTGAAGGCGCCGGTCACGAGCAGCTCCGGCATCACCTGGTACGCGGCCGCGAACGCCAGGTAGTTCGGCATGGTCAGGTCGTGGGTGACGCCCTGATCGAGCGCGCGGGAGGCGAACTGCGCCGGCGCCCCGCCGAACGTGGCGTCGCCGGTGAGCGACATGTCCGCCTTGTGCTTGTAGTCGAAGGCGAGCTTGAGCGGCTCGATGGGCTGCAGCTCGAGCGAGACGTCGTAGGAGAGCTTGTTGCCCGAGGCCGACAGCTGCGCCTCGGTCTCCGGGTAGAAGTTCACGTTCTGGGTGAGCTTCTCCGTCCCGCGGTACCAGATGAGCCCGCCGCCGACGCGCACCCACTTCGCGAGCTGGAGGCCCGCCGTGAAGTAGGTGCCGTAGATGCGCCGGTTGACGGTGAGGATGTCGAAGCGGCCCGGCCAGCCGGCCGGCCAGTTGACGTTGCCGCCGAAGGGCACCGTCATGCCCACGCCGACGCCGAGCCGCATGTCGCCGGAGAGCGGCAGGCCATACGCCGCGTAGACCGCGGGCGGGAAGGCCGGCTTCACGTACTGGCTCGCGCTCTTGCCGGCCTCCGGGCCGACGCCGGTCCAGGTGCTGCGGTTGTCGATGAGCCCGGCCCCGAGCGACAGCGACAGGCCGTCGAGGTTGGCCAGCGCGGCCGGGTTCACGAAGGCCGCGCCGGCGTCCACCTGGGCGGCGTGGAGCGAGCCCGCCATGGAGAGGTCGCGCGGGCTGACGTTGGGGACGGCGTAGCCGCCGGCGAGGGCGACGGCCGGGGCGAGGAGGAGGGCGGCAGCGAGTGCGTAGGTGCGCATGGGTGTCGTCCTCTACTTGTTCTGAGCGGCGGGAGGGAGGGTGCCGGCGGTGAGGAAGGCGGCCGCGTCGCCCTGGGCGGTGAGCGTCAGCGTCGGGTTCGTGAAGTCGAGCAGGAAGCCGTGCGTCGCCGCGCCGCCACCGCTCGAGTAGGTCGAGACGTTGCTCGCGCTCTTCGTCAGGTCGGGCTGCGGTGAGGTGAACACGTTCCCGAGGAGCTCGTAGTTGAACGGGTTCGGGATCACCGTGTCACCCGTCGCGACCTGGCCGAAGACGCTCTTCGCCGACTGGTTGGGCTTCGAGGCGAGGAGGTCCTTCAGGGTGGGGTGCGCGGTGTCTCCCGTGAGGTGGCCCCCGAAGTTCACCGGGTCGCCGCCGTCCAGCGCGAGCTTCGCGACCTGGAGGAACTGCAGGTACTGCGGCGTGCCGACCGTGATGCCGAGCGAGGTCAGGATCGGGGTGAGCTGCGGGGCGAAGGTCGGCGACTGGGTGAAGACGTCGGTCAGCGTCCCGCCGGGCACGTTCAGGACCGCCTTGCTGATGCGCGGGTTGGCGGCGGTGTTGAGCGTGCCGAGGATGCCGCCGAGCGACTGGCCGACCCAGTAGACCTTGCTCGGGTCGATGGTGACGCCGGCCGCCGCGAGGTCCGTGGCGAAGGTGCCGCTCGGCGTGCTCGGCGGAGCGAGCGCCAGGACGAGCGCGGAGGTGTCGAGGATCGACTCGCGCAGCGCGTCGCGGGTGCGGAAGAGGTTCCCGCTGACGAAGAAGTTGCCGGAGACCGAGGTGGTGCACGCGCCCGCCGAGACCAGGGTGCCGCTGCAAGGCACGGCGCCGGCCGAGCACACGCCGGAGGCCGTGTCGCCCTGCGCGCCGGCCGGGAAGAGGTTGCACTTCGGGTTGCAGCCGGTCCCGCCGGCGGCGCACACGCACTCGGCGTCCGCCTTGCAGTAGGCCCGATCACCGTGCAGCGGCGCGTCGATGGCGGCCGTCACGAACCCGGCCGAGGCGAGCGTGCTGGCGATGGCGAGCACGTTCCCCTTGTCGCCCGTGAGGCCGTGCTGGAAGACGACCAGCGGGGCGCCCTGCTTCGGCCCGTTCGGCACCACCACCAGCGCCGTGAGCGAGGCGTCGGTCCACTTGCTGTTGTCGGGGTTGAGCGCGCCGGTGGCGACGTCGATGGGGTTCTTGGTGAAGAAGGGCACCGTCCAGAACGCCTGGACGCCGGTGGTCGGGATGCCCTTGGCGGTCGCCGCGCCCTTCAAGGTGGCCGTGACGTCCACCTTCGCCCCAGGCACGAACTTCGAGGCCGCCGAGTACGGGTAGGCCGCGAGCCTCAGCGAGGCGTCGGTGATGGTCTGCGTGCGGAAGGTGTACCCGAGCACGACGTGCGACTTCGCGATCCCCTTCTCGGCCTGGAGCGCCTTCGCCGCCGCGCCCACGCCCTGCCGGATCTGCTCCAGCCCGGCCGCGGTGGCGTCGCTCTGCCCCGGCACCTGCGACTTGCCGTCCTTGTCGACGAGCGGGCTGTCGAAGAGGAGGATGCGCGAGAGCGTCGAGCCCTGCAGGGGCGGCTTCGCCCCGCCGACGGTCGCGGGGGCGCTCAGCACGCCATCCGTGATGAGCACCGCGTACTCGGTGCCCTCCTTGAGCGGCGGCAGCGCCAGGTACGGACCCGTCGCCCCCAGCGGCACCGGCACCGCCGGCTGCAGCCCGATCGCCGGCGAGAAGCAGCCCGCGGGGTCGTCCGTCGGCCCGCAGGCGGCCGTGGTGGTCGCGCCGGTCGGCTTCACCGTCATCTGGTACGGCTCGGCCACGAAGGCCGCTCCCGCCCCGCCCGCCGAGATCGTCTCCTTGACCTCCTTCAGGCGCACGGGCGCGGCCGGGTTCGAGAGGTCGTAGAGGAACACGCTGCTCGCGCTGACGGTCGAGGCCACCACCGGCGCGCTCGTCTGGGTGAGCTCCATCGCCGTCGTGCTGAACCCGTCGAGCGTCGCGATCCCGCTCGCCAGCGCGCCGAAGGCCGGGTTGTTGACGATGGTCTTGCCCCCGGTGGCCGGGTCGAGGAGCAGGTCGGAGGGCAGCGGCACCACCCCGGCGCTGGCGTCGGTGACCACCGCCGCGCCCGCCTTGGCGGGCGCGATCTGGAAGGTCTGCACCGAGACCAGGTCCTTCGAGGCGCCGGCGCCGAACGCCTGCTCGGCGAGGCCGAAGAGCGGCAGGTACTGCTGGCGGAGCGCCTCGAGCTGCGCGCCGGTGGCGGCGCGTCCCACCCGGCCGCTGCCGGGCAGGAGGTACTCGTTCTCGGCGAGCGAGAGGTCCACGCCGCGCGTGAGGAGGTACATCGTCGGCTGGGCCACCAGCTCGCCGCCGCCCTTCAGCTTCACGCCGCTCGCGCCGCCGCGGACGAGGACGATGTACTGCGAGCCCGCGTTCCAGCGCTGGCTCTTGATCGTCTCGCCGGGGCTGAGCGTGACGTCGTGCAGGTTGTTGCGGATGGTGATCGTCCCGCGGTCGGCCGACTGGACGTAGGTCACCGCGTAGGTGTTGGGCGGCACCGGCGCGGGCGTCGTCGCCCCCGCCTTCTTCTCGAACAGGGCCACGTTCGC
Organism: Anaeromyxobacter diazotrophicus; assembly: GCF_013340205.1. Classification (NCBI taxonomy): domain Bacteria; kingdom Pseudomonadati; phylum Myxococcota; class Myxococcia; order Myxococcales; family Anaeromyxobacteraceae; genus Anaeromyxobacter; species Anaeromyxobacter diazotrophicus. Next base: position 237,453 of record NZ_BJTG01000005.1, on the reverse strand, counting down.
GCCCGAGGGCACCGCCCCGACGAGCTTCACCGTCGCGAGGTCCACCCCGTCGGGCGGCGGGCCCTTCGTGATGGTGTTCCCGCTGTACGTGTCGCGCTGCACGTCGATCGTGATCGGCGCCTCCTGGTCGTTCGGGAACCCGCCTTGCGCCGCGAACGACTGGAGCAGCTCCTGCTGCGCGCCGGTGGTGGCCGCGATCGAGGTGGGCTGCAGCGCCAGGTCGTTCGGGAGCGGGATCTCCGAGACCGAGGGGTCGAAGAGCACGTAGTCCGTGCTCGCCGGGTTGGTGTGCTTGTCGATCGACGGCGCGCAGGCCGCGAGGGCGGCCGCGGCGGACGCCACGGTCAGGAGGCGGCGACGATGCATGGGGTGTCTCCTCGACGTTGGAGCGGATGCGTGTCGGCGGACGGCAGACGAAGGTGAGAGCAACCGTTTAGCCGCTTGTTGATATCCGAATCGACTCCCCAGATGTGTCGGATTCAACCGGGGGTTTACGCATGGCAAACCACGCGGCGCGTCATCCGCGGAGGCCCCCCCGGCGTCCCAGCTCACAGCGCACCGCGTCAGGGGCCCGCCTAAACCCTTGCGGCACCGCTTTCCGCAGGGCTACCGTCGCCGCCATGAGCCCGCTCCTCACCACCCTGCTGCTCCTCGCCGGAGGCAGCTTCTTCGTCTGGACGATGGTGCGGCGCGTCGTGCCGCTCCTCGCGCTCAGGCGCGTCGACCGCCTCGATCGGGCCGGCGAGCGCCTCGAGGGGCTGCTGCGCTTCGGCTTCGGGCAGCGGCGCATGGTCGACCCGGAGGAGTTCCGCCCGGGGGCCATGCACGTCGTCATCTTCGCGGCCTTCCTGGTGCTGGCCCTCCGGACCGTGACGCTCTTCGGGATGGGGTTCTCCGAGGGCTTCCACCTGCCGCTCCTCGCCCCCGACTCGCCCTTCGGCCGCGGCTACGCGTTCGTGAAGGACGTGATGGTGCTCCTGGCGCTCGTGGCCGCGCTCGGGTTCCTGTGGCGGCGGCTCGTCACGAAGCCCGACCGCATCACGCTCTCCTGGGAGGGGAACCTCATCCTCGGCTTCATCGCCGGGCTCATGGTCACCGACATGATGTTCGACGGCGCCGGAATGATCGCGACCGGCGAGGCGGCGAGCTTCTGGGCTCCGGCGGGCTCGCTCGCGGCCGAGCTCTACCGCGGCCTCGGCCTCTCGGCGGGGGCGGTGCGCGCGGTCGGCCTGGCGGGCTTCTGGCTGCACCTCGCCATCATCCTCACCTTCGGCAACTTCCTCCCGTACGGGAAGCACTTCCACATCATCACCGGCCTCCCGAACGTCTACCTGCGCGCGCTGCCGCCCGCCTCCTCGGCGCTGCGCAAGCTCGACCTCGAGCGCGAGGACGCCTCCTTCGGCGCCGCCACCGTGAAGGACCTCTCCTGGAAGGAGGGGCTCGACGTCTACAGCTGCACCGAGTGCGGCCGGTGCCAGACCCACTGCCCGACCTACGTCACCGGGAAGCCCCTCAGCCACAAGGAGGTGAACCGGGCCGTGAAGCACCACCTCATCGAGAAGGCGCCCGAGCTGGCGGCGCTGTGGCGCGCGAAGGACCCGGCGGCGAAGGAGGCCGCCGCCGCCGCGCTCCCGCCCCTCTCCGAGGTGGTGCCGCCCGCCACCTTCTGGGCCTGCACCACCTGTGGCTGGTGCGAGACGGCCTGCCCGGTCTTCATCGAGAACATCCCGCGCCTCGTCGACCTGCGGCGCCAGAAGGTGCTCGTCGACTCCGACTTCCCGGAGGAGGCGGCGCGCGTCTTCAAGAACATCGAGACCCAGGGGAACCCCTGGGGCATCGGCTCGAACCGGCGCACCGAGTGGTGCGAGGACCTGGCGCTGCCGCGCGCCAGCGAGACGAAGGAGTTCGAGTACCTGTTCTTCGTCGGCTGCGCCGGCGCCTTCGACGACCGCCAGAAGAAGGTCTCCCGCGCCATCGTCCAGATCCTGCGCGAGGCGAAGGTGTCGTTCGCCATCCTGGGCGAGGAGGAGACCTGCAACGGCGAGGCGGCCCGCCGGCTCGGGAACGAGTACCTGTTCCAGATGCAGGCGCAGGCCAACGTCGACCTCCTGAACGGCTACGGGGTGAAGAAGATCCTGGTGCAGTGCCCGCACTGCCTCAACACCCTCAAGAACGAGTTCCCGCAGTTCGGGGGGCGCTTCGAGGTGGTGCACCACACCGAGCTCATCGCGCGCCTCGTCGCCGACGGGCGGCTCGCGCCCGGCCGCGCCCCGGGGCTCGCCGGCCAGCCGGTCACCTTCCACGACCCGTGCTACCTGGCGCGCCACAACGGCGTGTACGAGGCGCCCCGCGCGGCGCTCGAGAGCGTGGGCGTCGCGGTGCAGGAGATGCCGCGCAACCGGCGGCAGGGCTTCTGCTGCGGGGCCGGCGGCGGGCGGATGTGGCTGGAGGAGAAGCTCGGCACCCGCGTGAACCAGCACCGGGTGGACGAGGCCGCGGCCACCCTGGGCGACTCGGGCGGCGTGGTCGCCGTCGGGTGCCCGTTCTGCATGACCATGCTCCGCGACGGCGTGAACGAGACCGGGCGCGAGGAGAAGCTCCAGGTGCTCGACGTGGCGGAGATCGTGGCGTCGGGGCTGGTGCAGCTCGGCAGGCCCGCCGGCGGCGGCGCCACGGCGCCCGCGGCGCAGGCGGCGCCCGAGCGGGAGTGACCCCGCGGCGGGGGACGAGCCCCCGCCCTACTTCAGCTTGTCGGCCAGGTTGCCGCTCGTCTGGCGCAGCCGCTGCGACAGGAAGCGGGCCAGCTTCCAGAGCAGCTTCACGCCCAGCCGCGGCTTCTCGTCCACGAGCCGCTCCAGGGCCGCCCGGTCGAGCACGAGCAGCACCAGGTCCTCGGCGGCGGCGACGGTGGCCGAGCGCGGCTGGCCGTCGAGGAGCGCCATCTCGCCGATGGTCTGCCCGGGCCCGAGGCGCGCCAGCAACTTCGGCTGCTCCCCGGTGTCCTGCTTCAGGATCGACACCGACCCGGTGGCGATGACGAAGAGCGACGGCTCGGCGGCGCCCTCGCGGCACACCACCTCGCCCTTGCGGCGCCGCTCGACGCGCAGGTGCACCGCCAGGCTCTCGATCTCCGCCCAGGCGAACTCGTTCGCCCAGCGCGTGGCGTCGAGCAGCTCGGCCCGGGCCTTGACGTCGTCTGCCGCCATGGGCCGGGGATGGAATCACGGATCGGTCCGGATTTGTAGGGCGGGCCTCCGGTCCCGAGCGCCCGCCGCCTCGAGTGCCGCCGCGCACGCCTCGAGCCGCGCCCGCACCTCGCCCTCCAGCGCGTCGAGGTCGTTCCCCGAGCGGGGATCGGCGCCGACGCAGGTGAGGAGGGCGTCGTGCGGCGAGGGCGCCGGCCGGCCGAGCGCGGCGTAGTCGATGGCGCGCGGCAAGGGCTCGCCGTCCGGCCCGGCCCGGAACGCGCCGAAGAGCCCCTCCGACCCGGGCGCCAGCTCCTCCTTCAGCGCGAACAGCGCCCGCAGCGCGGCGAGGAAGCGCGGGTCCTGCAGGTGGCGGCGCTCGACCCGGGCGCCGGCGAGCGCGGCCACCCCCTCGAGCGCGGCGCGCAGGAACGGCACGTCGGTCACCACGAGCCCGTAGAGGTAGGGATCGCCGGCGCACGCCTCCGCGGCGAGCTCCGCCTCCTCCTCCGAGAGCCAGCTGTGCGAGGGGCAGAGGAAGCTGTCGCAGATGCGCGCGTCGTAGACCCCGCAGTCGCGCAGGTCGGCGCCGCCGGTGGCGAGCGGGTGGGCGAGGCAGCCGGCGCGCGTCCGCGCGGCGTCGAGCCAGCCGAGGAGCGGGCAGACGCGGACGGAGGGGAAGAGCGGCGCCTCCTCGTCCTCGCCGAGGCGCGCCGCGGCGGCGCGGAAGGCCTCGACGGTGCGCGGCACCCCGGCGAGCGCCTCGGTGCGCCGGTCGAGCAGCGCGGCGGCGGCCTCGCGCGAGAGGTCGGCGCGGTTGTACAGCCCGCAGCAGGCGCCGCAGCTCGCCTGGCCGCGCTGGCAGAGCGGGTTCATGTCGAGCCGCGGTGGGGGACGAGCCCCCGCCCTACGGAGGCCATCGCGCGCCTCACCCCATCCCGAGCGCGGACCGGCACGCGGCGCACAGGCCGGCCTGCTTGCGGTCCGAGTCGGACGGCTTGTGGGAGAGGAACATGGCGCAGCGCGCGTCCTGGCAGTGCGACAGGCCGAGCAGGTGCCCGAGCTCGTGGATCGACTCGGCCTGCAGCCGGCGGCGGAGCCGCTCCGGCTCGGCGGGCCGGCCGTCGGGGCCGTGGCCGAGCCGGAACAGCGAGACGATGGCGGTGCGCGCGTCGCGGTCCGCCTCGCCGAAGACGAACGGCGCGTCCGGCACGAACAGGTCGACGTCGGTGACCGCCACCACCGGCCCGAGCGCCGCCTGGGAGAGCTGCGCCAGCCGTCGCAGCACCGCCGTCGAGTGGTACTGCTGCCGGTCCTTGTTGAAGGCGTAGACCGGCGTCGCCTGCGACGGACCGAGGTGGCTGGCCGGGCCGAAGGTGTGGGTGAGCGTGGCCCCGACCTCGGCCAGCAGCGGGCGCTGGACGCTGCCGACCGCCAGCACCGTCACCCGCGCCGGCATGGTCAGCGGGCGCAGCTCGGCGCGCTGGTTGGTGGGGCGGGCCGACGCGGGCTTGGCTGAGGCGGAAGGATTCGAACCTTCATGAGCGGATCCAAAGTCCGCGGTCCTGCCGTTAGACGACGCCTCATCAAGAGTTGGACCGTGCGGGGCGCGCGCGCCCTGGCTGGCCGACGGCGGCTCACCCTCTTTGCGAGACACGCTCGTGCTCCGCTCCCGGGCGCCCGCCGCGGGCACCCGCACCGGCCTCGCGGCCGTCAGGCCTGCCTTAACTCCGGAGCGTAGCAGCGCGCCTGCGGATCGCCAAGGTCACGCCCGGTGTCGGGCGGGGCCCCGCTCAGATGTCCAGGTTCTGAGCGTCCAGCGCGTTCTTCTCGATGAACTCGCGCCGCTGCTCCACCGCGTCGCCCATGAGCACGCTGAAGATCTCGTCCGCGGCCACGGTGTCGTCCACCCGCACCTGGAGGAAGGTGCGCTTCTCCGGGTCCATGGTGGTCTCCCAGAGCTGCTCCGGGTTCATCTCGCCGAGGCCCTTGTAGCGCTGGATGGTCTGGCCGGCGCTGGCGGCGCGCTTCAGCGCCTCCACCGCCTGGAAGGCGTCGCCCACCTCCTCCTCGCCCGACTCCAGCTCGAGCTTGTAGGGGCCGGGGCCGATCTGGGCCAGGTTGGCGTGGTGCTCGGTGAGCTCCGCCCACTCCGCGCCCGACAGGTAGTCGAAGTCGAGCCGCGTCTGGCGCGGCGCGCCGGCCACGTGCGTGTCGAACACCAGCGCGTCGCAGTCGTGCTCGACGTCGCGCTCGATGCGCGCCGACTTCACGTCCAGCTCGGGGTGGAGCTTCTGCGCCCGCTGGAAGATCTTCTCCGGCTGCTCCTTCAGGCGCGCGTGGTCCTTGAGGAGCGCGAGGTCGAGGTCGCCCACCTGGATGGCGGCGTCGATGATGCGCTTGTCGCGCCGCTTGTCGGCGCGCTCGAGGAGCGCGCGGTAGGCGAGCGCGTCGAGCGCGAGCCGCTTCAGGTCCTCGCCGGCGAGCACCGTCTCGCCCGAGACGAGCTTCGCCTTCTCGGTGCCGTGGGCGAGCAGCCACTCGTCCATGGCCGCTTCGTCCTTCAGGTACTGCTCCTTCTTGCCCTTCTGGATCCGGTAGAGCGGCGGCTGCGCGATGTAGAGGTAGCCCTTCTCCACCACCGACGGCATCTGCCGGAAGAAGAAGGTGAGGAGCAGGGTCCGGATGTGCGACCCGTCCACGTCGGCGTCCGTCATGATCACGATCTTGTGGTAGCGGATCTTCTCGACGTCGAACTCCTCCGGCCCGATGCCGGTGCCGAGCGCCGTGATCATGGTCGCGATCTCGGCCGAGCCGAGCATCTTGTCGAAGCGCGCCTTCTCGACGTTCAGGATCTTGCCGCGCAGGGGGAGGATGGCCTGCGTGCGCCGGTCGCGGCCCTGCTTGGCGGAGCCGCCGGCGGAGTCGCCCTCCACGATGTAGATCTCGCTCTCGGAGGGATCGCGCGACTGGCAGTCGGCGAGCTTGCCCGGCAGGGAGGCGCCGTCGAGCGCGCCCTTGCGGCGCACCGTCTCGCGCGCCTTGCGGGCGGCGATGCGGGCGCGGGCCGCCTCGGCCACCTTGGCGCAAATGCGCTTCGCGAGCTGCGGGTTCTCCTCCAGCCAGGCGCCGAGCCGGTCGTTCAGCATCGTCTCGACCATCGTCTTCGCTTCCGAGTTCGAGAGCTTGGTCTTGGTCTGCCCCTCGAAGCTCGCGCCCGGCAGGCGCAGCGCGATGACGGCGGCGAGCCCCTCGCGCATGTCGTCGCCCGACGGGACCTCCTCCTTCAGATCCTTGAAGAGGTTGTTCTTCGTCCCGTAGGTGTTGATGGTGCGGGTGAGCGCGGTCTTGAAGCCGATGAGGTGGGTGCCGCCCTCGTGGTTGTGGATGTTGTTCGCGAAGGCGAAGACCTTCTCGTCGTAGCCGTCGTTCCACTGCAGCGCGATCTCGACCGTGGCGGCGCCGCGCTCCGTCTCCACCTCCTGGCGCAGGTGGATGGGCGGATCGAACAGCACCTCGCGGCTCTTGTTGAGGTAGCGGGCGAACTCGCGGATGCCGTCCTTGAAGTGGAACTCGTGCTTCTTGCCGCTGCGCTCGTCCTCGACGCTGATGAAGAGGCCGGCGTTCAGGAAGGCGAGCTCGCGCAGGCGGCCGGAGAGGGTCTCGAAGCTGTACTCCTTCGCCTCGAAGATCCCGAAGTCGGGCCGGAAGGTGACCTTGGTGCCGTGGCGCTCGGTCTCGCCGACGGCGGTGACCTTGCCGGTGGGGTTGCCCTTCTCGTACCGCTGCGCCCACACCTTGCCCTCGCGGTAGACCTCCACCTTCATCCACTCGGAGAGCGCGTTGACGCAGGTGACGCCCACGCCGTGCAGGCCGCCCGAGACCTTGTAGGCGTTCGACTCGAACTTGCCGCCGGCGTGGAGCTTCGTCATCACCACGTCGAGCGTGTCCATCCCCTTCACCGTCGGGTGCGGGCCGACCGGGATGCCGGAGCCGTTGTCGACCACGGTGACGGAGTTGTTCGAGTGGATGACGACGTCGATGCGGTCGGCGCGCCCCGCCATCGCCTCGTCGACGGAGTTGTCGACTACCTCGTAGACGAGGTGGTGCAGGCCGCGCTCGCCGACGTCGCCGATGTACATGTGCGGCCGCTTGCGGACGGCCTCGAGCCCCTCCAGCACCTTGATGTCGCCGGTGCCGTAGGCGTCGGCCCCGGCGCCGTTCGGCAGCGGGGTTGCGGTATTCTCGGCGGTATCCAGGGGATCCTCGCGTTTCCTGAGCTTTTGTGGGGGCTTAGGAGCGGTTATTTATAGCAGAGCGGCGGTGCTCCAGCAAGGCGGAAGCCCTCGCCGGCCCAGGCTGCAACAGCCCGGAATGACAGCTCAATCCTCGCGCGTGAAGGCGCCCGCCACCACCCGGTAGAAGGCGGTGTCCGGACCCGCCGCCGGCTCGAGGAGACGGCGGTCGGTGGTGGTGAGGAACGCCTGCCCCGGGAGGCGCCCCAGGTAGTCGAGCAGGAAGCGGTTCTTCTGCGGATCGAGCTCGGAGGAGACGTCGTCGAGGAGGAGCAAGGGCGGCCGCCCCAGCACCGCCCGCAAGTTCTCGATCTCGGCCACCTTGAGGGCGAGCACGAGCGCGCGCTGCTGGCCCTGGCTGGCGAAGGCGCGGGCGCCGCGCGCGTCGAGGGCCAGGGTGAGGTCGTCCATGTGCGGGCCGGCCGAGGTGTAGCCCCGCTCGCGATCGCGTCCGGCGCGCGCCTCCAGGGCGGCGGCGAGCTGCTCCGCGAGCGCCGCCTCGTCGCCCTGCGCGTCCACGCCGGCGGCGGCGCGGTAGCCGAGGTGGGCGGAGGGCGCACCTGGGCCCGAGATCTCGGCGTAGGCGCCCGCGACGCGGGGGGCGAGCTCGCCGAGGAGCTCGAGCCGGCGGCGGAGGAGCCGCGCGCCGGTGCGGACGAGCGGCCCGCGGAAGCTCACCTCGACCTCCGGCGCCGAGGCGCGGAGGGCGGCGTTGCGGGCCCGGAGCGCCCGGACGTAGTCGCGCGCCTCGGCCAGCACCGCCGGCCAGCGGTTGAAGGCGGCGCGGTCGAGGAAGCGCCGCCGCGCGTCGGGGCCGCCCTTCACGAGCAGGAGGTCGTCCGGGGCGAAGCAGACCGCCGCCAGGCCCTCGAAGTAGGCGTCGAGCCGCTCCTGGGGCTTCCCGTCCAGGGAGGCGGTGCGGACGCCGGCCGCGACCTCGACCGCCACCCGGCGCGCCCCGCCGGGCCCCTCCACGTCGGCCGCCACGAGCGCGCGCTCGGCGCCGAAGCGCACCAGCTCGGCCAGGCGTGCGGCGCGCAGCGGCTTCAGCGTGCAGGCGAAGTAGACGGCCTCGAGGAGGTTCGTCTTCCCCTGCCCGTTCTCGCCCAGGAGCACGGTCGCCCGCGGCGACGGCGCGAGCCGCGCCTCCGCGACGTTCCGGAAGTCCTGGACCTCGACGGTGAGGAGCCGCGTACCGCCCTCAGATGCGCATGGGCATGACGACGGCGGTGAAGGCGGTGGCGCTCTCGCCGGCCGGCTTCACCACGCCGGGGGAGAGGTCGTCCGCGAGCTCCATCGCCACGTCCTGCACCGCCACCGGCTCGAGGTTCACCATCGCGCCGAGGACGTCCATGAGGTAGCGGGCGTTGAAGCCGATCTTGAGCGGCTCGCCCTGGTACTCGACCGGCACCTCCTCGCGCCCCTCGCCCAGGTCGGGGTTCTGGGAGAGGACCCGCAGGCGGCCTGCCTCGAGCTCGAGCTTGACCGCGTGCGCCTTGTCCGAGGAGAGCAGCGAGATGCGGCGCAGGGTGTCGAGGAACCGCTCCCGGCCCACCGTGAAGCGCTTCTCTCCCGCCTTGGGGATGACCTGGCGGTAGTCGGGGAAGGCGCCGTCGATGAGGCGCATGGCGAGGCTCACCCCGGGCCGGCGCAGCACCGCCGAGCTCTCGATGAAGCCGAGCTTGGTCTCGCCCTCGACCGTGTCGAGGAGGAGCTTCTTCATCTCGGTGAGGCCCTTGCGCGGCAGGATGACGCCCTTCTTGACGTGGAAGTCGCCCGGTAGCGGCCGCTCGGCGAGAGACAGGCGGTGGCCGTCGGTGGCGACCGCCCGCAGCGACCCGTCGGCCGGCTCGAAGAAGACGCCGTTCAGGTTGTAGCGGGTCTCGTCGGAGGAGGCGGCGAAGGAGGTGAGCTCGATGAGCTCGAGCAGCTGCCGCGGCTGCACCGTGACGAGCTGGACCTTCTCGAAGCGGGGTAGCGCCGGGAAGTCCTCGGCCGCGAGCCCGACGATGCGGAACTCGGCCGAGCCGCTCTTCACCTCGAGCCAGTTGTTGGCGGCGCGCTTGAGGAGGACGTCCTTCTCCGGGAGCGCCTTCACGATCTCGTAGAGCTGCTTGGCCGGCACGCAGGCGCGGCCCTCCTTCAGGACCTCGCAGGCGTGCTCGGACGAGACCGAGATGTCGAGGTCGGTGGCCGAGACCGAGAGCTGGCCGCCCTTCGTCGCCTCGAGCAGCACGTGCGAGAGGATGGGCATCGTGCTCTTCTTCTCGACGATGCCCTGCGAGCGGGAGAGCGCGCGGGAGAGCTCCTGGACGCCGATCTTCAGTTCCATGAGAAGAGATCCTCTTTTCTTCTTCTCTTCGTCGTAGACGTAGGCGACGCGAAGATGTGGAGAACGAGCCTGAGGCCGCGCGACCACGAAGGAAAGCGATCGGGACGGCCTGTGGGATCCCGATCGGAACAAGTTGTGTAGCGCGCTGCCGACCGGCCCGTCAACAAAGCCACGACAGCGAGTCCGCACGCTCTCCCGGCCGCTGTCCACGCACTCGCTCACGTACGCTCATGGTGAAGCGAGCGCAGGCCTTGCGCGGCGGCCGGCCCGGGCCCGGCAGCCCCCGGACGCGCCGCGGCCCTCGTCGCCGGCGAGGCCGGACGGAGGTGGTGAGGCGGGGCTGGGAGGGGCTCAGGGCGCCAGGCGGGCCGCGAGCGTCTCCACCTCGGCCTTGACCTTGCCGTCCGCCTCGAGCAGCTCGCGGATGCGCTTCTCGGCGGCCATGACCGTGGTGTGGTCCTTCTTGTTGAACTTGTCGGCGATCTGCTGGAGCGTCTCGCCCGCCAGGGTCCGGCAGAGGTACATCGCCACCTGGCGCGGCAGGGCGATCTTCTGCTCGCGGTTCGGGCTGGTGAGCTTGGCCACGGTGAGGTCGTAGAACTTCGCGACCTCCTCCTGGATGCGCTCGATGGACGGCTTGTAGCCCGGCGGGGGGATGACGTCGCCGAGCACGTCGCGGGCCAGGCTCTCGCTGATGGGCTCGCTCTTGAGCGAGGCGAAGGCCGCCACGCGCATGAGCGCCCCCTCGAGCTCGCGCACGTTGGACTTGATGTGGGTGGCGAGCAGCGAGGCCACCGGCTCGGAGAGCTCGATGCGCTCCACCTCCGCCTTCTTGCGGAGGATGGCGGCGCGGGTCTCGAACTCGGGGACGTCGATCTGGACCCGCATGCCCCACTCGAAGCGGGAGCAGAGCCGCTCCTCCAGGCCCTTCAGCTCCTTGGGGCTGCGGTCGCTCGAGAGGACGATCTGCACCTCGTGATCGTGGAGCGCGTTGAAGGTGTGGAAGAACTCCTCGGCGGTCTTGTCGCGGCCGGCCAGGAACTGGACGTCGTCCACGAGCAGCGCGCCGCACTCGCGGTACTTCCGGCGGAAGTCGGTCATGGCGCCGGCGCCGCGCGAGAGCGCCTCGACGAACTCGTTCGTGTACCGCTCCGAGGAGACGATGGCGACCCGCGCGCCCGGCTTCGAGCGCAGGATGTCGTGCGCGATGGCGTGGAGCAGGTGCGTCTTCCCGAGGCCGGAGTCGCCGTGGAAGAAGAGCGGGTTGTAGTTCTGGCCGGGCTTGGCGGCGACCGCCTGGGCGGCGGCGAAGGCGAAGCGGTTCGACTCGCCCACCACGAAGGTGTCGAAGGTGTAGCGCGGGTTCGGGCGGCCGTCGCGCGGGCCGTCCCCGGGCGCCGGCGTCAGCGCCGGCCGCGGGGCGGGGGTGGGCGCGGCGCCCTCGGCCCGGCGGGCGGGGGCGTCGTCCACCACGAAGGTGATGACCACGCGCCGGCCGACGAGGTCCGGCACGAACTCCTCGAAGAAGGAGCGGTAGTTGTCGTCCACGAAGTCGCGGTGGAACTTGTCCGGCGCCGAGACCTCCAGCCGATCGCCCTCCAGCCGCCCGGGCCGCAGCGGCGCGAACCAGCGCTCGAAGAGATCGGGGCGCAGGCGCGAGCGCAGGTGCGCCTCGATCCGCGACCAGTGCTCCTCGGCAGCCATCGGTGTTCCCCTCGGGCTCGCGGCGGGCATGCGAGGTCCCCCCAACGTACGATCGACGCAATTCGGCCTCGGCCGATGGATCGTTCGATCCAGCGGCAGATGAGGCTCGTTGTTACAAAGGACGGGCTCTCTCGAAGAGCCCGGATCCGGCGGCGTGGGCAGCGGGCGCGGAACTTAGCGCCGGCCGGCGGAGGGGATCAAGAGGCGTCGCCGAGCCCGCGAGAATGACCGACGTTTTGCGCACGGCCCGAGGGCGGTGGATGGGAGCGGGCGCGATCGGAGCCCCGATCGCGTGCCGATCCTTGACAGCCTGCGGCCGATCGGGGAGGTTGCCGCGCCATGAAGAGGACCTACCAACCGAAGAAGGCCAAGCGGAACCGCACGCACGGCTTCCTGAAGCGATCGCGGACCCCGGGCGGCCGGAACGTCCTGAAGCGCCGCCGGGCGAAGGGGCGCGCGCGCCTCACGCCCAGCGCTCCCAAGAAGTAGGCGGCTGCCCGGGCGTGCGGCTCGGCAAGGCGGCACGCCTCCGCCTGCGCCGCGAGTTCCTCGCGGTGCAGGAGCGCGGCAGGAAGCATCCCGCCGGCGCGTACCTCCTCCTCACCCTCGACAACGATCGCGGCCAGCCGAGGCTGGGCGTGACGGTGTCGTCGCGCGTCGGCGACGCGGTCACGCGCAACCGGGTGAAGCGCTGGGTGCGCGAGGCGTTCCGCGCCACCGCGGCGCGGCTGCCCCCCGTCGACCTGGTGGTGATCGCCCGCTCGAGCGCCCCGGGCGCCGGGCTGGAGGCGGCGCGGCGCGCGCTCGCCGCGCTCGCCGGCGGGGCCACCCGGTGATGCGCGCGCTCCTGCTCGGCCTCATCGGCCTGTACCGGCGGCTCCTCTCGCCGCTCCTGCCGCCGGCCTGCCGCTTCTACCCGACCTGCTCCGCCTACGCGGCGGAGGCGGTGCGCCGGCACGGCGCGCTCCGTGGCACCTATCTCACCGTGAAGCGGCTGGCGCGCTGCCACCCGCTGTGCGAGGGCGGCATCGATCCGGTGCCGTGACTCGCAGTCAAGGAGAACCCGTGGGTTCCGAGAACCGCCGCATCCTGCTCGCGACCGCCCTGTCGGCGGCCATCCTGTTCGGCTTCATGGCGTTCCAGACCAAGACCGGCGCGCGCCGCGCCCCCGCGGGCGCCGACGCCGGCGCGCCCGCGGCGGCCTCGCCCGCGCAGCCGGCCCCGGCCGCGCCGGCCCCCGCCCCGGCGGTCGCGCCGGTGCCGGCCGCCCCGGAGGAGACCGCGGTCCTCGAGACCCCGGAGCTCAAGGCCACCTTCAGCACGCTGGGCGGCGCCCTCAAGAGCCTCGAGCTCAAGGGCGAGAAGTTCCGCCGCCAGCAGAAGGACAACCCCGCGCCGGTGGACCTCGTGCACGTCACCGCCGGCCAGCCCTGGCCGCTGGCGATGGTGGCGTCGCCGGAGCTGGGCGGCACCGGCAGCCTGGCCGACGACCCGGCCGCGCGCGCCAGCATGCGGCTCGTCGAGAAGGACGCCCGCAGCGTCACCTTCGAGGGGACCGTCGGCGCGGCGCAGGTGCGCAAGCGCTTCTTCGTGGGCGAGCGGGCCTACGAGCTGGGCCTCGAGCTCTCGGCCCAGAGCGACCGGAAGGGCGACTTGGCCCTCCTCTACCCTGCGTACGTGTCGCCCGACGCGCCCAAGCCGGGCTTCTTCTCGGGCGGGCAGGTGGCCGAGACCCTGACGCCGCTCTGCCGCGCGGCCGGCAAGACCGCCCGCTTCGGCGGCAAGGAGGCGCGGGAGGCGGTGCCGGGCGCGGTGGCCTGGGCGGGCCTCGACCAGCACTACTTCGTCTCGGTGCTCGTCCCCACCCCGGAGATGGGCGAGTGCGTCTTCTTCCGCGGCCCGGCCGCCGGGGCGAGCGGCACCGCGCTGCGGCTGCCGGTGGACGGCCAGCTCCACGTCAAGTTCGCGCTCTACACCGGGCCCAAGCAGCTCGACCTGCTCCGCGTCTACGGGCGCGACCTCGAGACGGCGGTCGACTACGGCGCGGTGACGAACCTGTTCGCCTTCTTCGCCCGCATCCTCCTCTACGTGATGCGCACCCTGGAGCGGTTCGTCGGCAACTGGGGCGTCGCCATCATCCTCCTCACCGTGCTGGTGAAGGCGCTCCTCTACCCGCTCACCGCCAAGTCGATGCAGTCGATGAACGAGATGCGGCGGCTGCAGCCCGAGATCGAGAAGCTCAAGGCGAAGCACGGCGAGGACAAGGAGAAGCTCAACCAGGCGGTGATGCAGCTGTACCAGCAGCACAAGGTGAACCCGCTCGGCGGCTGCCTCCCCATGCTCATCCAGATGCCGATCTGGTTCGCGCTCTACGCCACGCTGCAGACCTCGGTCGAGCTCTACCGGGAGCCGTTCCTCTGGCTCAAGGACCTGACCCAGTTCGACCCGTTCTACGTGCTGCCGCTCGCGATGGGGGTCTCGAGCTTCCTCATGCAGCGGCTCTCGCCGCAGCCGGCCGACAACGCGCAGGCGAAGATGCTGCTGTACTTCATGCCCATCTTCTTCACCTTCATCATGCTGCGGCTGCCGTCGGGGCTCACCCTGTACATCCTCGTGAACAACGTCCTCTCCATCGCCCAGCAGCAGTGGCTCATGAAGCGGCAGCAGCCCGCCCCCGCCCCGGCGAAGGCGTGACGAACCAGGAAAGGAGCACCGCCGTGTCCGAAGAGCGAGAGCGCCCGGAGTCCCCGCCCCCCGCCGAGGCGCCCGAGAAGGTGGCGGCCGCCCGCGAGTTCTGCGAGGGCCTCCTCGCCCGCATGGGCGCGGCGGTGACGGTCGAGGTGAAGGAGTCGCCGGAGGCGATCGCGGTGGCGCTGCGCCCGCAGCCGGGCAACGCCATCGAGCTCGGCTCGGCGCTGGTGGAGGCGCTGCAGTACCTCGTGAACCGCGTCGTGAACCCGCGCGCCGAGGGGCGCAAGTGGGTGAACCTCGACGTGGGCGGGTTCAGCGACGCGGAGGACCCGGTGGTGAAGGCGATGGCGGCGCGGCTCGCCGCCACCGCGCGCCGCACCGGGAAGGTGATCGCCATCGCGCCCATCACCGCGCGCGAGCGGCGCCAGATCCACCTGGCGCTCGTCGACGCCGAGGGCGTCTCGACCCGCAGCGAGGGCGAGGGGCTGTTCCGCACCCTGCTCGTCGTCCCCGAGCGGGCGGGCGGGCGGGAGTAGCGAGCACCGTGGCGCCGCGCCCGAAGACGAAGGAGGACAAGCTCTTCTCGGCGGCGGTGCTGCGGCGCTCCTTCGAGCTGCGCGGCGACGAGCACCGCGCGCAGTTCCGCTTCGTGTACGAGGGCGTGCTGCGCGACCTGGGGCTCGAGGCGAGCGAGGTCGACGCCTACCTCGCGGCGCACGGCCGCGAGGTCGAGGCCGCGCTCGGCCGCGGACCGAAGGCGGGCTGAGGCCGCGCGCCGTGCCGCTCGGACCCGCCTTCGACGACGCGCTGGCGGGCGGCCTGGCCGCCCTGGGGCTCGAGGTGGACGCCGCCGCGCGCGCGCGGCTGGCCGCCTTCGCGGAGCGGCTCCTCGCCTGGAACCGCAAGGTGAACCTCACCGCCATCACCGGCCCGGCCGAGGTGGCGGAGCTGCACCTCGTGGACAGCCTGGCCCTGCTGCGCACCCTCGGCGGCGCCGCCACCCTGCTCGACGTCGGGAGCGGCGCCGGGCTGCCCGGGGTGGCGCTCGCCTGCGCGCGCCCGGGGCTCGAGGTGACCTGCTGCGACGTGGTGCAGAAGAAGGTCGCCTTCCTGAAGGCCGTCACCGCCGAGCTCGACCTGCCGGTGCGCGCCCGCGCGGTGCGCGCGGCGGGCGACCCGGAGGCGGAGGGGCTGCCGCGCTGCGAGGCGGTGGTGAGCCGCGCCTTCACCGATCCGGCGCGCTGGCTGCCGCTCGGCGCCCGCTACCTGGCGCCGGGGGGCCGGCTCTTCGCCATGCTGGGCCGCGAGGCGGGGGGCGAGGCGGAGCTGGCGGCGCTGGGCGCGGAGCACGGGCTCGCGCTCGAGGCGCTCGACCGCTTCACGCTGCCCCGCTCCGGGCACGCCCGGGCGGTGGCGCGCTTCCGGGCGCGCTGAGCCCGCCGCTCAGGGGGTGGCCGCGGGGGCCGCGGGCGGCGGTGCGGCGGGGCGCGGCGGGGCCGCTCGGTCGAGGTTCTCCATGTGCACCATCCCGTGGAGGAGGACGCCCTTCTCCACGGCGAGCGAGGGGGTGTGCACGTCTCCGCGGACCTGGGCCGGGTGGTGCAGCTCGACCGCGCTCTTGGCCCGGATGTTCCCCTTCACCGAACCGTGCACGATGATCGTGCCGCAGGTGATCTCGGCCTCGATGCGGGCGTGCTCGCCGACCACCAGCACGTCGTCGGTGATGATCGACCCCTTGAAGACGGCGTCGATCCGCACCGTCCCCTTGAAGGTGAGCTTCCCCTCGAACTCGGCGCCGGCGCCGAGCAGGAGGTCGCTCGTCCCGCCGAGGGCGGGGGGCAGCTCGTCGCGCTTCAGGTTGGCCATGGCCATGGGGTCCTCGTGGTCGGGATGGGGGGAGTCACCGAGGAGGTAAGGACTCGGGCCCCTGCTGTCGACCCACGACCCGGGGACAACCGGCTCGCTCGGGGTCGCCAGAAGGGGCGGCAGGGCTGTCAGTCTTGGTGGCGCTCGGGCGCGCGGGTGGCCTGCCAGTCAAAGACCCTCTCCCCCGCCGGGGGAGACGGCAGGGAGAGGGGGCCGCACCGCGAGACCTTCTTGCCGAGTCGGAGGATCGGCGGGCGCCCGCTCGATCAGGATGCGCTGGGCCGCGCCGGCTGCGGGGTAGCCGCGGCCGCGGGGCTCCGGCCGCGTCGAGGGTGTCCGTGCCTCGCGCGTACCGGTGGCGCGCGCGGCGCCGGCGCAATGCGGCGTGAGGCGAAGCCGCGCGGGATCGCGGGCGCGGCAGACGCCGCCCGCGCGCCGGCGCACCTGGGCGCCGGCGTCGCGCGGCCGCGTGGGCCTCGAGGCGGCCTTCGCCAAGCGCGGCCGCGGCTCCCCCTCCGCCGCCACGACCGAGCTGCCCTACGTAGCCCGCTCAGCGCGAAGGACGTGCTCGTGGGGCGCGCCGCACATCTCTGCCACCGCCAGCGCGATCCCGAGGAGAGGTGGCCACCCGCAGCGGCTCCACACGAGGAGCAGGCGCGCGCGCCGTGCCGGCGGCGCTGTACAGAGGGACGCGAGGTGTGCGGCTGGGCCGAGTTGCACATCATCGGGTTCCACGTGGAATGGAACGCGGTGCTCGCGATGTGGGGGTCGCCCTCGCTCACGAACCCGCTCCCCCGCCGGGAGGGCCAGGGAGGGCCGCGCCGAGACCCGCTTGCCGAGTCGGAGGATCGGCGGGCGCCCGCTCGACCGGGATGCGCTGGGCCGCGCCGGCTGCGGGGTAGCCCTGGCCGCGGGGCTCCGGCCGCGTCGGGGGTGTCCGTGCGTCGCGCGTACCGGTGGCGCGCGCGGCGCCGGCGCGATGCGGCGTGAGGCGAAGCCGCGCGGGATCGCGGGCGCGGCAGACGCCGCCCGCGCGCCGGCGCACCTGGGCGCCGGCGTCGCGCGGCCGCGTGGGCCTCGAGGCGGCCTTCGCCAAGCGAGGGCGCGGCTCCCCCTCCGCCGCCACGACCGAGGGGCGCCGGAGTGCGGCGGCGCAGGTGCGTTCCACGTGGAACGTGGAGGACGCGTGCGCCCTCCGTCTCGGCGACGGATCTCCGTGCAGCGGCGCGACGATGCAACGTCGCGACCGGGCTCCGCCCCCCGTCCACCGCGTTCCTGCCTCGCCAGCGCCGGCTCCGCGTCTCGCCGCCGCGGAGGGTCGCCGGCCGGCGGCCTGTGACCCATGTGCCCGGTCTGGTGGATGTCGCATCGCGAGGGAGAACCGCCGATGTCGGGCGGGCGTGCCCGGTCTGATGGCCCTCGCCCCGGCCGCTCACGGCTTCTTCCGCGGGTGGCCTGGGTTGCGCGGGGCGCGCCACCGCCGCGCTGCCCGCGGTGGCGATGGGAGGCGGCTCCGCAGCCCGCGTCTCGAGCCGGATTCGCGCCCGGCGGGGAGTCGGCGCGTGCAAGGGGTGGCTCCACGTGGAGCCACAACGCTGGGCGGAACCCGCCGAGCCGCCGCCGGGTCCGGGAGGCGCCGCCGCGCCGAGGAAGGGCGCTGGCGCGGGGACGTCGGTGAGCCGGAGGGAGGCTGCCGGTCGCAGCGGGATCGTGCTCACCGCCGGCTCCGCCCCCGCCTCCGCTCCTGGAGGGCACTGCGCGAGACCCGCCGGCCGCGGCCCGCTGTTCCACGTGGAACATGATGAGAGCGCCTGCACCTGCTCGATGGCTCGCTTGCGGAGCGCAGGCGGGTCACCTCGGCGCACGCGCGCCGCCCGACCCGGAGCCCGCGGAGCGCTGCAGCGCGACCGAGCCGGAGTGAGTCGCGGCGCCGGTCCACCGGCCCGGAGGTGACTCCGAGGGGCGGACATTGCGGCGGAGGCGCCAGCTCGCCCAGGTGTTGGGGGGCGAAGGGGTGCCGCGCCCGCGTGGCGGGCGCGGACCGGCGGCGCCCCTGGGTACCGCGCCAGCTCGGGTGCGGCCGCGGTTCCCGCGCAGCCGTCGCCCGGGGTGTTCCACGTGGAACGGGCGAGGGTCATCTCGGAGCGCCCGAGCGCGCGAGCCGCACCGGGCGCCGGTGGAGGGCCGCGACCTCGGGACCCACCGACAGGATCGGGGCCGATGTTCCGCGGCTCGATCCCAGAGGTGCCGGCGGAGGGGGAGCCGCGGCCGCGCCTGGCGGGCCACGAGGCCGCGCGACCCAGGCGCCGTGGTGCGCCGGCGCGCGGGCGGCGCCTGCACCGCCTGCGATCCTGCGCGGCTCCGCCTCACGCCGCATGGCGCCGGCGCCGCGTGCCCCGCTGGTGCGCGCGACGCGCGCACAGCCAGCTGCGGCCGGAGCCCCGCGGCCGCGGCTACCCCGCAGCCGGCGGCGCGCGAGGGGAAGTGGGTGCCGTCGCAGCTGGGGGACCTCCCGCAGCGCCCACCATATCGAGGAGGTCCGGGGCGCGCCGGCGAGCGGCCCGAGCGCCGGGTGGGCGACGCCCCCGCGTCGGCGCCCGGGTTGTTCCACGTGGAACGGGACGAGGGTCGCCGTTGGCGCGACCAGGCTCCAGAGCCGCGCGGGGCGCCGTGGGTTCAGGATCCCTGGAGCCAGAGCGGCAGTCCCGGGCGCCCGCGTTCCGCGGCTCGATCCCAGAGGTGCCGGCGGAGGGGGAGCCGCGGCCGCGCTTGGCGGAGGCCGCCTGGCGGGTCACGAGGCCGCGCGACCCCGGCGCCGTGGTGCGCCGGCGCGCGGGCGGCGCCTGCACCACCTGCGATCCTGCGCGACCCCGCCTCACGCCGCATGGCGCCGGCGCCGAGCGCCCCGCAGGTGCGCGCGACGCGCGCACAGCCAGCTGCGGCCGGAGCCCCGCGGCCGCGGCCACCCCGCAGCCGGCGCCGCGCGCCGCGACCGCAGCGTCCCACCGTGGAGCCTTCGCGGGGCAGTCGCCCCGAAGCGTGCGGACCGCTCCGGGTGGCGAGCTCCGTCGGCCCGGCGAGCGGCTTCGAGAGGCCCCTCTCCCCGACACTCCCCGCGCCGCAGGGAGAGGAGCCGCCACCCACAGGCCGGTGCCGTTCCACGTGGAACAACCCCGCCCGCGGCCCGGTTCCTGTTCCACGTGGAACACCGCGATCTTCCGGGCGCTGTCAGGGCCGCGATCGAGAATGCCGTCCCCGTCCCCGGAGGTCCGCCCCGTGATCCCCCAGCCGAGCCCCGCCTCCACCCCCCTCTTCCCCGCCGCCGCGGTCGCGTCCTTGCGCCGCCCCGCGCCGCGCGGTAGGGCTGCCCGCCGAGAGGAGCTCATGCCGCGCATCATCACCATCGCGAACCAGAAGGGCGGCGTCGGCAAGACCACCACCGCCGTCAACCTGGCGGCGTCGCTGGCGGCCGCCGAGCGGCGGACGCTCCTCATCGACGTCGACCCCCAGGGCAACGCCGGGTCGGCGCTGGGCATCGCCCGCGACGAGGTCGAGGCGAGCGTCTACGAGGCGCTCCTCGACGGGGTGCCCCTCGCCGACGTCGTGCGCAAGACCGAGCTCAAGTTCCTGGACCTCGCCCCCGCCAGCCGGCACCTCGTCGGCGCCGAGCTGGAGCTCGCCGACGTGTCCGGCCGGGAGCGGCGGCTCGCCGACGCCGTGGCCGCCATCGCGTCCGAGTACGAGTACGTCCTCATCGACTGTCCGCCCTCGCTCGGCCTGCTGACGCTGAACGGCCTCGTGGCCGCCCAGGGCGTCATCATCCCGCTCCAGTGCGAGTACTTCGCGCTCGAGGGCCTCGCCGACGTGCTCCGCACCATCGACCTCGTGAAGGAGCAGGCGAACCCCGGCCTGCTGGTGGACGGCATCGTCCTCACCATGCACGCCGCGAACAACCTGGCGCAGCAGGTGGAGGACGAGATCCGCAAGCACTTCCGGCGCGAGGTCTTCAAGACCGTCATCCCGCGCAACGTGCGGCTCTCCGAGAGCCCCTCGCACGGCAAGCCCATCCTGCTCTACGACGTGGCGTCGAAGGGGTGCCAGAGCTACCTCGAGCTGGCGCGCGAGGTGGTGAAGCGCGCCGACCGGCTAGGGAAGGCGGCCTGACGATGAGCCTCGCCGACAAGCGGCGCCCCGCGCTCGGGCGCGGGATGGCCGCGCTCCTCTCGAACGCCCCCGCCCCCGCGCCCACCAGCGCCGCGGCCGCCGCCGCCGGCAAGGCGCTGCTCGCGCTGCCGGTCGAGGCCATCGAGCGCAGCCCGGAGCAGCCGCGCAAGCGCTTCGAGGAGGACCGGCTGGAGGAGCTCGCCGCCTCGATCCGCGAGCACGGGGTGGTGGAGCCGATCCTGGTCCGCCGCCACGGCGCCCGGTACCGCATCGTCGCCGGCGAGCGCCGCTGGCGCGCCGCGCAGCGCGCGGGGCTGAAGGAGATCCCCGCCATCGTGCGCGAGGCGACGCCCGCGCAGGCGTTCCAGATCGCGCTGGTCGAGAACGTCCAGCGCGCCGACCTCAACGCCATCGAGGAGGCCGAGGCCTACCAGGCGCTGGTGGACGAGCACGGGCTCACCCAGGAGCAGGTGGCCGACAAGGTGGGCAAGGAGCGCTCCACGGTGGCGAACGCGCTCCGCCTGCTGCGGCTCCCCGGCGACGTCCGCGACGCCGTGCGCGAGGGCCGCCTGGAGATGGGCCACGCGCGCGCGCTGCTCGGGCTGGAGGCGGCCGAGGCCATCCGCCGGGCGGCGCAGCGCGTGCTCCGCGAGCAGCTCTCCGTGCGAGCGACCGAGGCGCTCGTCCGCGAGCTGGCGGGCGGAGGGAAGAAGCGTCCCACCGCCGGCGCGACCGGCGACTCGGCGGCCGTGCGCGCGGTGATCGCGCGCCTGCAGCGCCGCCTGGGGTGCCGCTGTCGGGTGGTCCCCAAGTCCGATTCGACAGGTCGGCTCGAGCTCGACTACACCTCGCTCGACGAGCTGGACGGAATACTCGGCAAGATTGGCGCGTAATGAAGTCCGTGCCGTCCGGGCCTCGCGGCCCTGCGGCGAAGCGAAGCACCCGAGGCGACATGCCTTTCTGGAACAAGCCACGAGAGGACGGCCCCTCGCCCGCGCACGGCCCCGCCGAGCGCGCCGAGCCCGTCACCCTCTCTCCACACCGCGAGGAGCCGCAGCCCATGGCCATGCTGAAGCGTGAAGACGTCACCTCCACCCCCGCCGCCTCGAGCGACCTCAACGCCCTGCTGGGGCGCGGGTCCGAGTTCGAGGGCAAGCTGACCTTCGAGGGGACGGTCCGCATCGACGGGAAGTTCACCGGGACCATCGTCACGGGCGACGTGCTCGTCGTCGGTGAGGGCGCCAAGATCTCCGCCGAGATCAGCTGCGGGACCATCATCATCCACGGCGAGGTGACGGGGAACGTCCGCGCCAAGAACGCGGTGGAGCTGCACCACCCGGCCAAGATGCGCGGCAACGTCGAGACCCCCTCGCTCATGGTCGAGAAGGGCGTCATCTTCGAGGGCCAGACCAAGATGGAGAACCTCTCGGCCGACCGGAAGCCGGCGGCGACGCCGATCGCCGCGGTCAAGGGCTAATTCACCTACAGTAACTACGGTCCGCCGAAGAAAGGGGCCCGGCGCTCGCGCGCGGGGCCCCTTTCCGCGTCCGCCGTCCACCCGGGGTGCCGCCCGCGAGGCGGCTGCCGCCCATCGGCGGCGTGAGGGGGTGGGGCGAGCGCCAGGCGCGGTCAGTTGATCTTCACCTGGATCGACTTCGGCTTCGCCTCCGGCTTCTTCGGAAGGTGCACGGTCAGCACGCCGTTCTTCGACTCGGCGCGGATCTTCTCGGCGTCGATGGTGCCCGGCAGCGAGAAGGAGCGGGTGAAGGTGCCGTAGGAGAGCTCCACGCGGTGGTAGTTCTCCTTCTTCTCCTCCTGCTCCATCTTCCGCTCGCCGCGCAGCGTCAGCACCCCGTTCTCGAAGCGGATGTCGACGTCCTTCGGCTCGACGCCGGCCAGCTCGAAGCGGAGCGCGACGCCCTCCTCGTCCTCGAAGATGTCCACCTTGGGCGTCCAGCCCACCGACTCGCCCCCCCGCGCCAGCAGCCGGTCGTCGAACCCGCGGCTCATCTCCTCCTGCAGCCTCTGCAGATCCCTCCAGGGATCCCACCTCGTGAGCATCGTCATGATCTTTCCTCCGTTTTCTCTCCCCGTCTCCGGGTGACGCCAACGTAAAGCGGTCCTGACCCCTGTCAAACGGCGCGACAGTCCGCCGCGCCGGCCCCGTAACTGCCGAGAGTCCAAGGAGAATGAACGGCAGGCCGCCCTTGACCGACCCGTCCCGGCGTGCTACTTGGGCCGCCCCTTATGATCGTTGGATCCATCGCGCGGCGATACGCGAAGGCCCTCTTCGACCTGGCGGTCGAGCAGGGCAAGGTCGAGGCCTGGTCCCAGAGCCTGGCCGCCCTCCAGGAGGCTGTCGGCGCGTCTCCGGAGCTGAACGACGTGCTCGTGAACCCGATCTACACGCGCGAGCAGCGGCGTGCGGTCGGCGGGAAGCTGGCGGCGGCCCTGCGCCTCGACCCCGAGCCCTCGCACCTCCTCTTCCTCCTGGGCGACCGCAACCGCCTCGCCTACCTCGGCGCGGTGGTCGACGTCTTCCGCGAGCTCGCCGATCGGCAGCTCGGGCGCCTGCGCGCCCGGGTGGTGTCGGCGGTGCCGCTCGAGACCACCGCCGCCCAGGCGATCGCCGACAAGCTCGCCCACGCCACCCGCGCCCAGGTGATCCTCGACCGCGCGGTCGACCCCGCCCTCCTCGGCGGCGTCGTCGCCCAGGTGGGCAGCTTCACTTACGACGGGTCGGTCCGCGCGCAGCTCGAGGAGCTGCGCCGCGCCCTGAAGCAGTAGCGACGCCTCTCCTCTTCAACGCCCAGCACCGGAGCCGAACGAAGCCATGGAAATCCGCGCCGACGAGATCAGCCGCATCATCCGCGAGCAGATCAAGGACTACGGGAAGAAGGTCGAGGTCAGCGAGACCGGGACCGTGCTGTCGCAGGCCGACGGCGTGGCCCGCATCTACGGCCTCGGCGGCGCCGCCGCCGGCGAGCTGCTCGAGTTCCCGCACGGCGTCCGCGGCCTCGTCCTCAACCTCGAGGAGGACAACGTCGGCGCCGCGGTCATGGGCCCCTACGAGCACATCCGCGAGGGCGACCCCGTCAAGCGGACCGGCCGCATCGCCGAGGTGCCGGTGGGCGAGGAGCTGCTCGGGCGCGTGGTGGACGGCCTCGGCCAGCCCATCGACGGCCGCGGCGCCATCGCGGCGAAGCAGTCGCGCAAGATCGAGGTGAAGGCCCCCGGCATCGTGAAGCGCAAGAGCGTGCACGAGCCGATGCAGACCGGCCTCAAGGCGATCGACGCGCTGGTGCCGATCGGCCGCGGGCAGCGCGAGCTCATCCTGGGCGACCGCCAGACCGGCAAGACCGCGGTCGCGATCGACACCATCATCAACAACAAGGGCAACAACCTCGTCTGCATCTACGTCGCCATCGGCCAGAAGCAGTCGACGGTGGCGCGGGTGGTCGACCGGCTGCGCCAGGCGGGCGCGATGGACTACACCATCGTCGTCGCCGCCAACGCCTCCGACCCCGCCCCGCTCCAGTACCTCGCGCCGTACACCGGCGTGACCATGGGCGAGTACTTCCGCGACTCCGGGCGCCACGCGCTCATCGTGTACGACGACCTCTCGAAGCACGCGGTCGCCTACCGCCAGCTCTCGCTGCTCCTCCGCCGCCCGCCGGGCCGCGAGGCGTACCCGGGCGACGTGTTCTACCTCCACAGCCGCCTGCTCGAGCGCGCCGCCAAGCTCTCCGACAAGGAGGGCGGCGGGTCCATCACCGCGCTCCCCATCATCGAGACGCAGGCCGGCGACGTCTCGGCCTACATCCCGACCAACGTCATCTCCATCACCGACGGGCAGATCTTCCTCGAGACCGACCTCTTCAACCAGGGCGTCCGGCCGGCCATCAACGTCGGCATCTCGGTGTCGCGCGTCGGCGGCTCGGCGCAGATCAAGGCCATGAAGCAGGTGGCGGGCTCGCTCAAGCTCGAGCTCGCGCAGTACCGCGAGCTGGCCGCCTTCGCCCAGTTCGGCTCCGACCTCGACAAGGCCACCCAGGAGACGCTGGCCCGCGGCGAGCGCCTGGTCGAGGTGCTGAAGCAGGGCCAGTACCAGCCGATGCCGGTCGAGAAGCAGGTGCTGCAGATCTACGCCGCCACCAACCGCGACGAGGCCGGGGTGGGGTGGATCCGCAACGTCCCGGTGGAGCAGGTCGGCCGGTACATGAAGGAGCTCATGGAGTTCCTCGACACCCGGCACCCGGAGATCGCGAAGACCATCGCCGAGAAGAAGGCCCTCGACGACGGCATCAAGGCCTCGATCAACAAGGCGCTGGCCGACTTCCGCGGCGTCTTCCAGGCCGAGGCGGCGTAGGCCGGAAGGAGCGAAGGCCCCGTGCCCTCCCTGCGCGACATCCGGACCCGCATCGGGTCCGTCAAGAACACCCGGCAGATCACCAAGGCCATGAAGATGGTCTCGGCGGCCAAGCTGCGCCGGGCCCAGGACGCCATCACCCGCGCCCGGCCCTACGCCACCCTGCTCGAGCAGGCCCTCGCGCGCATCGCGTCGCGGGCCGCGGCCGAGGAGAAGCCGTCGCACCCGCTCCTGGCCGCGCGGCCGGTGAAGCGCGCCGAGCTCGTGCTCCTCACGAGCGACCGCGGCCTGGCGGGCGCGTTCAACTCGAACGTGGTGCGGCGCGCCCAGCGCTTCCTCACCGAGACGAGCGACCAGTACGAGCACGTCGACGTGGCGATCCTCGGCCGCAAGGCGCGCGACTTCTTCCGCGCGCGCCACATGCCCGTCCGCAAGGACTACGGCGGCGTGCACCAGCTCGCCACCTACGCCAAGGCGTCCGAGCTGGCCACCGAGCTGTCGCAGCGCTTCCTCTCCGGCGAGGTCGACGCGGTCTTCCTCTGCTACAACGAGTTCAAGAGCGCCATCGCGCAGACGGTGGTGGTGAAGCAGCTCCTCCCCATCGTCACCCCCGGCGCCGCCGCCGCGCCGCAGGGCTACGATTTCCTGTACGAGCCGTCGCGGAACGAGCTGCTCGCGGACCTCGTCCCGAAGCACCTCGCCATCCAGGTGTGGCGCGCGCTGCTCGACTCCGCCGCCAGCGAGCACGGCGCCCGCATGACCGCGATGGAGTCCGCCACCACGAACGCCGAGGACATGATCGCGGCGCTCACGCTCCAGTACAACCGCGCCCGCCAGGCTTACGTCACGAAGGAGCTGATGGAGATCGTGAGCGGCGCCGAGGCTTTGAAGTAACGCGGGCCCGTCCCGCCCACCGAGCTCCGAGGAATCACATGGCCACCGAGATGCACCTCATGAACGGCAAGATCACCCAGGTCATCGGCCCCGTCGTCGACGTGGAGTTCCCGCCCGGCGCGCTGCCCGAGATCTACACCGCGCTGGCGGTGACGAACCCCGGCGTGGACGAGCGCCAGGACAACCTCGTCATCGAGGTGGCGCAGCACCTGGGCGAGAACACCGCCCGCTGCATCGCCATGGACTCGACCGAGGGCCTGGTGCGCGGGATGCCGGTGAAGAACACCGGCGCCCCCATCACCATGCCGGTCGGCGACGCGGTGCTGGGCCGCATCCTCAACGTCGTCGGCGAGCCGGTCGACGAGCTCGGCCCGGTCAACGCGAAGAAGCGGCTGCCGATCCACCGCGCGCCCCCGACGCTGGTCGAGCAGAACGTGAAGGTGGAGGCCTTCGAGACCGGCATCAAGGTCATCGACCTCCTCGCCCCGTACCTGCGCGGCGGCAAGATCGGCCTGTTCGGCGGCGCCGGCGTCGGCAAGACGGTGCTCCTCATGGAGCTCGTCAACAACGTGGCCAAGGCGCGCGGCGGCTTCTCGGTGTTCGCCGGCGTCGGCGAGCGCACCCGCGAGGGCAACGACCTCTACCACGAGATGATGGAGTCGGGCGTCATCAAGGAGGACGACCTCTCCAAGAGCCAGTGCGTCCTCGTGTACGGCCAGATGAACGAGCCGCCGGGCGCCCGCGCCCGCGTCGCGCTCTCGGCCCTCGCCATCGCGGAGTACTTCCGCGACGAGGAGAACCGGGACATGCTCCTCTTCATCGACAACATCTTCCGCTTCACGCAGGCGGGCTCGGAGGTCTCGGCGCTCCTCGGCCGCATCCCCTCCGCCGTCGGTTACCAGCCGACGCTCTCCACCGAGATGGGCGAGCTGCAGGAGCGCATCACCTCCACGCAGAAGGGCGCCATCACCTCGGTGCAGGCCATCTACGTGCCGGCCGACGACCTCACCGACCCGGCCCCGGCCACCGCCTTCGCCCACCTCGACGCGACGACGGTGCTCTCCCGCAAGCTGACCGAGATCGGCATCTACCCGGCCGTCGACCCGCTCGACTCGACCTCCCGCATCCTCGATCCGCTCGTGCTCGGCCAGGAGCACTACCAGACGGCGCGCAACGTCCAGGAGACGCTCCAGACGTACAAGGAGCTCCAGGACATCATCGCCATCCTCGGCATGGACGAGCTCTCCGAGCAGGACAAGCTGACGGTGGCGCGCGCCCGCAAGATCCAGCGCTTCCTCTCGCAGCCGTTCCACGTCGCCGAGCAGTTCACCGGCAACCCCGGCAAGTACGTGAAGCTCGCCGACACGATCCGCGGCTTCAAGGAGATCGTCGAGGGCAAGCACGACGACCTCCCCGAGCAGGCCTTCTACATGGTCGGCACCATCGAGGAGGCGGTCGAGAAGGCGAAGAAGCTGGTCCAGGGGTAACCATGCCGCTCTCCCTCGAGATCGTCACGCCCGAGCGCCGGGTCGCTCAGCTCACCTGCGACGAGGTCCGCGCGCCGGGCACGCAGGGCGGCTTCGGCATCCGGCCGGGGCACGCCAGCTTCATGTCCGGCCTCGAGCCGGGCCGGCTCACCGTGGTGAGCGGCGGCCGCGAGGAGCACTTCGCGGTCGGCGGCGGCTTCCTGCAGGTGGACCAGGATCGCGTGCTGGTGCTCGCCGACTCGGCCGAGCGGCGCGACGAGATCGACGTGGAGCGTGCCGAGCGCGCCTTCCACGAGGCCACCGAGCGGCTCCGCACCATGACCGAGCAGGACCAGAACCACGCCCTCGAGTCGGCCCGCGTCCGCCGCGCCACCTCGCGCCTCGGCGTCGCCGGGCGGTAGCGCCCCCGGCCGGCGCGCCGGACCGGGCGGCGGCGCGCCCGCCGCCCTACAACCCTGGGGCCGCATGCGCCTGGTCGCCCTCCTCACCTGCCTCGCCTTCGCGTGCGCCACCGCGCGCCAGCAGGTGTCAGGCTCGGACGCGCCGCCGGCGTTCCCGGCGCGCGTGGCCCTCGCCGCGCCCGAGCTCGAGCTGTGGATGGAGGGCACCCACGCCATCGACCCCGGCGAGGAGGCGCGCGCGCTGGCGCAGAGCCGGACCGCGCTCGCCGCCGCGCTCGAAGGCCGCGGGCTCGACGCCACCGCGCCGGAGGCGCTGCTGGTGGTTCGGGCGCGCGCGATCGCCCGCACCGGCGAGCGCAAGGACGCGCAGCTCTGGTCGGCGGTGGGGATCGTCTTCGTCGTCGTGGCGATCGTCGTGTCGGCGGTGCTGCTCTCCCGCTCCGGCTCGCGCTCGCCGCGGGGCGGCGGGGCGCGCGGGGTCGGCCCGGCGCCGGCGTTCGCCCCCGGCGCCCGGCCGGTCTACTTCGCCCCGCGGCCCTACGTCCCGGCGCCGGTCGGGTTCGGCTTCTTCGTCGGGCTGAACGTGGCCGTGCCGGCGGGCCCGCCGCCGCCCTACGCCGGGCTCCCGCCGGCCGAGGCGTGGCTCGCCTCGCGCGGCTGGTTCGACGGGGACGAGGTGGAGCTCCAGGCCGAGCTGGTCGACCCGGCGACGGGCGCGGTGCGGTGGCACCGCACGCTCCGCGGCGGGGTGGATCCGCGCGACGCGGGCGCCGTGGCGGGGCTCGTGGACGCCGCGCTGGCGGGCCTGCCGTTCGGCGCGCGGCAGGGGGCGCTGGCGGCCCCATCCGAACCCGAAAACCCTTGAAAGTCCGCGGCTCAAGGGCTATAAAAGGCCCTCCCCCGCCGCGCCCCGGATCGCCTCCGCCCGGACGCCTCGAAGACCCCCACGATGCCCGACGAGACCCTCCCCCCCGCACCGCCTCCCGCGGCCTCGGCGCCGCCGCCGGGCGACGGGCACCGCACGCAGGTCAACATCGAAGACGAGATGCGCAAGTCGTATCTCGACTACTCGATGTCGGTCATCATCGGGCGCGCCCTGCCCGACGTGCGCGACGGCCTCAAGCCCGTGCACCGGCGCATCCTGTACGCGATGCACACCGAGGGGCTGCACCACAACAAGCGCTACTCCAAGTGCGCCGGCGTGGTGGGCGAGGTGCTGAAGAAGTACCACCCGCACGGCGACAGCTCCGTGTACGACGCGCTCGTCCGCCTCGTGCAGGACTGGAACATGCGGTACCCGCTCGTCGACGGGCAGGGCAACTTCGGCTCGGTCGACGGCGACCCCGCCGCCGCCTACCGCTACACCGAGTGCCGCCTCGAGAAGCTGGCCGACTTCCTCCTCGCCGACATCGACAAGGACACGGTCGGCTGGGGCCCGAACTTCGACGACTCCACCCAGGAGCCGCTCGTCCTGCCGGCGCGCTTCCCGAACCTGCTCGTCAACGGCAGCTCCGGCATCGCGGTCGGCATGGCCACCTCCATCCCGCCCCACAACATGGGCGAGGTGGTGGACGCGGCCATCCACCTGGTCCAGAACCCGAAGGCGACCATCCCCGAGCTCATGCGGTTCGTGCCCGGGCCCGACTTCCCCACCGCCGGCATCATCCTCGGCCGCGACGGCATCCGGAAGGCGTACGAGACCGGCCGCGGCAACATCACCGTCCGCGCCCGCGCCGCGATCGAGGTCCACCCCAAGACCGAGCGCGAGGCGATCGTCGTCACCGAGATCCCGTACCAGGTGAACAAGGCGAAGCTCGTCGAGCACATCGCCGACCTCGTCCGCGACAAGAAGCTCGAGGGCATCAGCGACCTGCGCGACGAGTCCTCCCGCGAGGGCATGCGCGTCGTCATCGAGCTGAAGCGCGACGCGGTGGCGCAGGTCGTGCTCAACAACCTCTACGCCCACACCGCGCTCCAGACCGGCTTCGGGGTGACGCTGCTGTCCATCGACGGCGGGCAGCCGCGCATCCTCAACCTGAAGGAGATGCTGGAGCGGTTCGTGGCGCACCGGCGCGACGTCGTCACGCGCCGCACCCGCTACGAGCTGAAGCAGGCGCGCGCCCGCGAGCACATCCTGCTCGGCTACCAGATCGCGCTCGACCACCTCGACGAGATCATCGAGCTCATCAAGAAGGCGGCCGACCGCGAGGCGGCGCGCGACCAGATGATGGCGCGCTTCGGGCTCTCCGAGCTCCAGGCCAAGGCCATCCTCGAGCTGCAGCTGCAGCGCCTCACCGGCCTCGAGCGGCAGAAGATCCTCGACGAGCTGGCCGAGGTGCAGAAGCTCATCGCGCGCCTGAAGGAGATCCTGGCCTCGGAGAAGGTGCTGCTCCAGGTCATCGTCGACGAGCTCAAGGAGGTGCGCCAGCTCTTCGCCGACGAGCGCCGCACCGAGATCCAGGGCGACCCGGGCGACCTCGACCTCGAGGACCTCATCGCCGAGGAGGAGATGGTCGTCACCGTCTCGCACCTCGGGTACGTGAAGCGGAACCCGGTCTCGCTCTACCGCGCCCAGCACCGCGGCGGCCGGGGCAAGACCGGCGCCGGCGCGCGCGAGGAGGACTTCCTCGAGAGCCTCTTCGTCGCCTCGACGCACAGCTACCTGTTCGTCTTCTCCGACAAGGGGAAGGTTTACTGGCTCAAGGTCCACGAGATCCCGCAGGCCTCGCGCGCCGCGCGCGGCAAGCCCATCGTGAACCTGGTCCAGCTCGCCCCCGGCGAGAAGGTGGCCGCCATCCTGCCGGTGCGCCAGCTCCCGGCGCCGCCGGCCGGCGCCGACGAGGTGCTGGACCAGGAGGTGGCGGCGGCCACCGAGGCGGCCGAGAAGGAGGCGGTGGCGGCCGAGCAGGAGTTCGTCTTCCTCGCCACGAGGAAGGGCAGCATCAAGAAGACGCGCCTCGACGCCTTCAGCCGCCCGCGCACGGCCGGCATCATCGCGGTCGGCATCGAGGAGGGCGACGCGCTCATCTCGGCTCGCCTCACCGACGGCCGCTCGCACGTCCTGCTCTCCACCGCGCAGGGCATGGCCATCCGCTTCGAGGAGACCGACGTGCGCGCCACCGGGCGCGGCGCCTACGGCGTGAAGGGCATCACCCTGGCCGACGGCGACGAGGTGGTGTCGGCCGAGGTGGTGGCCCCCGCCCGCGAGGGCGAGCTCGCGCCCACCATCCTCACCGTGACCGCCAACGGCTACGGCAAGCGCACCGAGCTCGGCGAGTACCGCCTCCAGACGCGCGGCGGGAAGGGCATCATCACCATCAAGACCACCGAGCGGAACGGTCCGGTGGTGGCGGCGACCTCGGTCCTCGAGACCGAGGAGGTGATGCTCATCACGAACAAGGGCATGCTCATCCGCATGCCGGCGCGCGGCATCAGCCTCATCGGCCGCAACACCCAGGGCGTCCGGCTCATCACCGTCGAGTCGCGCGAGGAGCAGGTGGCGGGCGTGGCGCGGGTGGCGGAGGGCGAGCCCGAGGTCGAGGGCGCGGCGCCCGCCGACGGCGCCCCGGCGAGCGAGGCCGCCGGCGAGGAGCCGGGCGAGCCCGACGGCGGCGCGGACGGCGGCGAGCCCGAGGGCGGGGACGGGGACGGGGCGTGATCGCGCCTCCGCCGAGCCGGGCGCGCGCCCTGGTCGCGCTCGCGGCCGCGCTCCTCGCCTGCGGCGGGGCGGCGCGGCGGCTCGACGGCGCGAACGCGGCGCGGCGCGCCGGGAAGCCGGCCGAGGCGCTGGCCGGCTACCAGGAGGTGCTCGCCGAGCTGGGCGAGGGGCGGCTGCCGGAGGGCGACGCGGCGCTCCGGCTCAAGGCGCTGCGCGGCGCGGGCGACGTGGCCTACCTCGAGCTCGGCGACTTCACCCAGGCGGTCTCGTACTACCGCCGTGTGGTGGCGCTCTACCCCGGCACCGAGGAGGCCTGGAAGGCGCGCGCCATGACGGGCGACATCTACCTGCAGCGCTTCGGCGACGCGATGGGCGCCATCGCCCAGTGGGCCGACATCGCCCAGGGCGACGCCCCCGAGGCGTCCGCCTACCAGCTCAAGGTGGCGACCGCCTACCTCGACCTGCGCAACTACGAGCAAGCGCGCACCGAGGCGCGGCTGCTGCGCGAGCGCTGGCCCGACTCCGACGTCGCCGACGAGGCGCAGCTCCTCACCGCCCAGGCGTGGGCGCTCGAGAAGCGCAGCGACGAGGCGCAGCGCGCCTTCCAGGCGCTGCTCGAGCGCCGGCCGCGTCCGGAGCTCCGGGCCCGCGCGCTGGAGGGGCAGGCCGGGCTCGCCGCCGACGCCGGCAAGCTCGACCGCGCGCTGGCGCTCTACGAGCAGGCGCTCGACGGCCACCCCCGCCCCGACACCCTCCGGCTCGCGCTCGCCAAGGTGAAGGCGCGGCGCGAGCGCTCGCGCACCTCCGCCCCCGGCGACCGCGCCAGCGCCTTTGGCCATGAGTGACCTCTTCCCCGGGCCCGCGAGCCCGGCGAGCGCAGCCCCAGTGCGAAAGGACCCACCGTGAAGACCGACTACAGCGACAAGCTGTTCGCGAAGGCCAAGGACCTCTTCCCCGGCGGCGTCAACAGCCCCGTCCGCGCGTTCAAGGGCGTGGGCGGGACGCCCCGCTTCATCGCCAAGGGTCGCGGCTCGCGGATGTGGGACGTGGACGGGAACGCCTACCTCGACTACGTCGGCTCCTGGGGGCCGCTCATCCTCGGTCACTGCCACTCCGACGTGATGCAGGCGGTGCAGGACGCGCTGAAGGAGGGCTCGAGCTTCGGCGCCCCCAGCCCGCGCGAGATCCGGCTCGGCGAGCTGGTGCGGCAGCGCATGCCTTGGCTCGAGCGGATGCGCTTCTGCTCCTCCGGCACCGAGGCCACCACCGCCGCCATCCGGCTGGCGCGCGGCTTCACCGGGCGCGACGACCTCCTCAAGTTCGACGGCTGCTACCACGGCGCGGGCGACCCGCTGCTCGTGAAGGCGGGCTCGGGCGTCGAGACGCTCGGCCTCCCCGACTCGCCCGGCGTGCCGGCGGACCTCGCGAAGCACACGCTCACCTTGCCCTGGAACGACCTCGCCGCGGTGGAGCGGCTCTTCGAGAAGACCGGGAAGACCATCGCCGCCGTCATCACCGAGCCGGTGGTGGGCAACATGGGCGTGCTCGTCCCGAAGCCCGGCTTCCTCGAGGGGCTGGCCCGGATCTGCAAGGCGCACGGCGCGCTGTTCATCGTGGACGAGGTGATGACCGGGTTCAGGCTCGCGATGGGCGGCGCCTGCGGGCTCTACGGCCTCCGGCCCGACCTCGTCACCTTCGGGAAGGTGATCGGCGGCGGCCTGCCGGTGGGCGCCTTCGGCGGGCGCGCCGACGTGATGGAGAAGATCGCGCCGGCCGGCCCGGTCTACCAGGCGGGCACGCTCTCCGGGAACCCGCTCGCCATGGCGGCCGGGACCGCCACCCTCTCCGAGCTCTCCGAGGCGACCTACCGCAAGCTGGAGCAGCTCTCGGCCGACCTGGCCGCGGGCCTGGCGGAGGCGGCCGCCGCGGCGGGCGCCGCGGTGCAGGTGAACCGCGTCGGGTCGATGCTGACGGTCTTCTTCTCCGGCGAGCCGGTCTTCGACGCGGCGAGCGCCCGCAAGTGCGACGCGAAGCGCTTCGGCCGCTTCTTCCACGCCATGCTGGAGCGCGGGGTCTACCTGCCGCCGTCGCAGTTCGAGGCGGCCTTCGTCTCGGCGGCCCACTCGCCGGAGGACATCCGGACCACGATCGCGGCGGCGCGCGAGGCCTTCCAGGAGGCGGTGCGGGGCGCCTGAGCCATTGACGCGTTTTGTCGCGCCTGCTATACGGCTCTGCCCTCCCGGAGCGCGGAAACACAAGGGATTCGGGCCCCGGCCGCACGCGGGAGCCCGGGGGCGCGGCCCGCCGCGGAGCTGCGGCGGGCCATCGGAGGCGAAGCGTGCCCGACAGCGACGACAAGGATCGCCGGGGTCCGCCAGACGAGGGGCTGTCGAACCTCGCCGACGCCTACCGCAAGGCGGCGCCGTACATGGGCGCCTCGACGCAGCTGGTCGCGTCGGTGGGGCTCATGACCGCGCTCGGCTGGTGGGGTGACAAGAAGCTGGGCCACACGACGCCGTGGCTCCTGCTCGTCGGCGCGGGCGTCGGGATGCTGGTGGGATTCGTGAGCTTCTTCAAGACCGTGCTGGGGAAGAAGGACCCTTGACGCGCCAGCTCGCCGTCGCGGCCGCCGCGGCCGGTCTCGCCCTCGCGCTCTGCGCCGTCGCCGGCGGGGACGCCGCGCGCCGCGCCGCGCTGGTCGGCGCCGCGTCGGCCAGCGCCACCGCGCTCGGCTCGCTCCTCGCCATGGGCCGCTTCGCCGGCGGGCGGAGCCCGGTGAAGGCCGCGCTGGCCGTCATGGTGATCGCCTTCCTGTTCCGCATCCTGGTGGTCGCGCTCGGCACGGTGCTCGTGGTCCGCACCGGCGGCAGCGTGGTCGCCTTCGTGGTCGCCTTCTTCGTGCCGTACTTCTTCTTCGCCGCCGTCGAGGCCTGGTACGTCGCCAGCCTCGGCCGCGGCTCCGGGACCCCCGCATGACGAGCCTCTTCGCCCCCTTCGCCCTCGCCCTGGCGCTCGCGCAGGCCGCGCCCGAGCCGGCCGCGCACGCCGACCGCCCGGGCGAGCCGGCCGAGCACGGCACGGTGGCCGCGCCCGAGCACGGCGCCCCCGCCGGCGAGCACGGCGCCGCGGGCGAGCACGCGGCCGCCGGCGGCCACGAGGGCGGCCACTCGCTGCCCGAGGTGATGATGCACCACGTCGCGAACGGCGAGGTGCTCGAGCTGCCCGGCGTCTGCGAGGGCGAGTTCCGGTGGAACTGCGAGGTGAACCTGCGCGAGCTCACCGGCGGCGGCTGGCTGCTCCACCTCGGCGGGCTCACCGTCGACATGACCCCCTCGAAGCACGTGGTCATGCTGTGGGTGGGGGCGATCGTGCTCCTGCTCGTCTTCGGCACCGCCGGGCGGCGGCGCGCGCTGGTGCCGCGCGGCTTCTACAACTTCCTCGAGCTGCTGGTGCAGTTCGTCCGCGACATCGCCGTCTCGAACATCGGCAAGCGCGACGCCGACCGGTTCGTGCCCTACCTCTGCTCGGCCTTCTTCTTCATCCTGGTCCTGAACCTGCTCGGCCTGGTGCCGTTCCTGGCGACCGCCACCGCCAACGTCTCGGTGACGGTGGGCCTCGCGCTCTTCACCTTCTTCGTCACCCAGTACGCGGCGATCCGCGCCCAGGGCGTGGGCGGCTACCTCGCCCACCTCACCGGCGGCGTGCCGAAGTCGCTCGCCTGGCTGTGGCCCATCATGATCCCGGTCGAGTTCCTGGGGCTCTTCACGAAGCCCTTCGCCCTCACCGTCCGTCTCTTCGCCAACATGGTGGCGGGCCACTTCGTCATCCTGGCGCTGCTCGGCCTCATCTTCTCCATCTCGATCTTCGTCGCCCCGGCCTCGGTGGCGCTCGCGCTCGCCATCTTCATGCTCGAGCTCTTCGTCGCCTTCGTGCAGGCCTACATCTTCACCATGCTGTCGGCGCTCTTCATCGGCGCCGGGCTCGTGCACCACGGGAACGAGGAGCACGGCGAGGCCGGCGAGCACGGCCACGCGGGCCCCGGCATGGGCTCGCAGGATCACGCTTCTCACGCGGACGGGAAGGCTCCCGCCCACGGGTAGTCGAGCGCGGTACGCGCCACGGGACCACGGCGGCCCGTCCAAGAACCCGCCCCACGCCTCACGGAGTCAGTGAAATGACCAGCCTCGCACTCGGTTACCTCGCCGCCGGCCTCGGCGCCGGCATGTCCGTCATCGGCGTCGGCCTCGGCATCGGCAAGCTCGCCGCCGCCGCCCTGGAGGGCTCGGCCCGCCAGCCGACCGCCGCCGCCGACATCCGCACCTCGATGATCATCGCGGCCGCCCTCATCGAAGGCGCCACGCTGTTCGCCATCGTGGTCTGCCTGCTCCTCGCCATCAACAAGTAGCCGGCCGCCCGCACCGCCTCGACCCGCACCTCTCACGGAGCTCTCAGATGAACACCGTCATCACGCCGGTCCTCGCCGCGGGGATCTTGGACCTGAACCCGGGGCTCACGCTCTGGACCGCCATCACCTTCCTGGTCCTGATCGTCGTGCTGGGGAAGTTCGCCTGGGGCCCCATCGTCAAGATGCTGGATGAGCGCGAGCGGACCATCCGCGACGCCATCGAGCAGGCGAAGAAGGAGCGGGCCGAGGCGGAGAAGATGCTCGCCGAGCAGAAGGCCTCGCTGGCCGGGGCGCAGCGTGAGGCGCAGGCCATGGCCCAGCGCTCGAAGGCCGAGGTGGAGGCGCTCCGCACGGAGCTCACCGCCCGCGCCCGCAAGGAGGCGGACGACCTCGTCGCCCAGGCGCGCCAGCAGATCCAGGACGAGAAGGCCAAGGCGGTGGCCGAGCTGCGCGGCCAGGTGGCCGACCTCGCCATCGACGCCGCGCGCCGCCTCATCCAGTCGTCGCTCGACGAGAAGTCGCAGCGGAAGCTCGTCGAGGAGTACATCGCGCAGCTCCCCGAGCGCGCGGCGTAGAGATGGGGGGGCCGTTCCGGCCCCCCATACCCCCCGCTCGCTCCGGGCTGGCCTCCTCCGGCCAGCCCTGCGCTCGCACGCAGGCCCCGCCCGCCGGGGCCTTTTTCGTTAGAAGGAACGCACCATGGCGCTCGGCATCGGCATCGTCGGCCTCCCCAACGTCGGGAAGTCGACCCTCTTCAACGCGCTCTCCGGCTCGGCCAAGGCGCAGGCCGCCAACTACCCGTTCTGCACCATCGACCCGAACGTCGGGGTCGTGCCGGTGCCGGACGAGCGGCTCGCGAAGCTGGCCCGGCTCTTCCAGCCGAAGAAGACCACCCCCACCACCCTCGAGTTCGTGGACATCGCCGGCCTCGTCGCCGGCGCCTCGAAGGGCGAGGGGCTCGGGAACCAGTTCCTGTCGCACATCCGGCAGGTGGACGCGGTGGCCCACGTGCTGCGCTGCTTCGACGATCCGGACGTGGTGCACGTGGCGGGCAAGGTCGACCCGCGCGGCGACCGCGACGTGGTCGAGACCGAGCTCATGCTGAAGGACCTCGAGTCGGTCGAGAAGCGGCGCGAGCGGGCACAGAAGAACGCCAAGGCGCCCGGGAAGCCGGGCGAGCTCGCCAAGGCGGAGCTGGCGGCGCTGGAGCGGGTCAAGGCGGGCCTGGAGCAGGGGAAGCCGGTCCGCGCCCAGAAGCTCTCCGAGGACGACCGGGCCGCCATCGCCGACCTGTTCCTCCTCACCAGCAAGCCGGTCATCTACGTGGCCAACGTGGACGAGGCGCAGCTCGCCCGCGCCGGCGAGGACCCGCGGGTGCAGGCGGTGAAGGCGCTCGCGGCCGAGGAGGGCTACGAGGCGGTGGTGCTGTGCGGCAAGGTCGAGGCCGAGATCGCCGAGCTGCCCGAGGCGGAGCGGATCGAGTTCCTCCGCGAGCTGGGCCTCACCTCTCCAGGGCTGAACCTCCTGGTGCACGCCGGCTACCGCGAGCTCGGCCTCATCACCTTCCTCACCGCCGGCGAGGACGAGTGCCGCGCCTGGACCGTGAAGGAGGGCGCCCGCGCCCCGCAGGCGGCCGGCGTCATCCACACCGATTTCGAGCGCGGCTTCATCAAGGCCGAGGTGATGCGGGTGGAGGACCTGCTCACGCTCGGCAGCGAGCACGCGGTCCGCGAGAAGGGCCTCATGCGCGTCGAGGGCAAGGAGTACGTCGTCCAGGACGGCGACGTGATGCACTTCAGGTTCAATGTCTGAACGGGGGCTACCGGCCCCGCCCCGCCGCTGACCCTCCCGCGCGTGCCGTCGCGGCGGCGTGCCGCCTCGCCCGCCGCCGCCGCGCCGCGAGCTGGGCCGCCAGCGCCAGCGCGGCCATCATGCTCTTCTCGCTCGCCTTCCACTTCCCGGCGAGGTCGTAGGCGACGCCGTGATCCGGGCTGGTGCGGACGATGGGGAGCCCGAGCGTCACGTTCACCGCCGCGTCCGAGAGCACGGCGTCGAGCAGCTTCACCGGGATGAGCCCCTGGTCGTGGTAGAGCGCGATCACCGCGTCGAACTCGCCCGCCGCCGCCCGCCCGAAGACGCTGTCGGCGGGGTACGGGCCGCTCGCGTCGAGGCCGAGGCGCCGGGCGCGGGCGAGCGCCGGCGCCACCAGCCGCCGCTCCTCGTCCCCGAAGGCCCCGCCCTCGCCGGCGTGCGGGTTCATGGCGCAGACGGCGAGGCGCGGCTTCGCGATCCCGAAGTCGCCGCGCATGGCCGCCGCGGTCACGGTGAGCGTCTGCAGGAGGCCCCCCGCGCTCACCGCGCGCGGCACCCGGGCGAGCTGCAGGTGGTTCGTGACGAGCGCCACGCGCAGCCGGCGCCCGGCCAGCATCATCACCGAGCGCGGGGCGCCGGTGCGCGCCTCGAGCCACTCGGTGTGGCCGACGAAGTGGCGGTCGGCGAGCTGGACCTGCGCCTTCGAGACCGGCGCGGTGCAGAGCGCGTCGGCCGCGCCGCTCGCCACCGCCTGGTAGGCGGCCTCGAAGTAGGCGAGCTGGGCCGGGCCGCCGGCGCGGGCCGGCTTCCCGGGGAGCGCCGCGGCGCGGGCGAGCCGGGTCACCTCGACGAGCGCGCCGCCGGCCGGGAGCGCCTCGCCCAGCGCCACGGTGGGCAGCGCCAGCCGGGCGCGCCGGGCCGCCGCCGCGAACACGGCGGCGTCGCCGTAGACGTACGGCACGAGCGCGCCGCGCAGGCGCGCCAGCGCGCGCGCGGTCACCTCCGCGCCGATGCCGGAGGGATCGCCCATGCTGATCGCGATGCGGATGGCCATGGCGGCGGAGCGTAGCACGCGCCCGTCGGGCCGCGCGGCGGGAGGCGCTTCGCGAGCCGGCGGAGGCCGGCGCGAAGCGCGAAGGGCCCCGCCGAGCTGGGGTGGGGCCCCGACGGCTTTGCCGGCGGGGCGGGGGCGCAGCCCCCGATCGATCAATCCGCCTTCAGCTCCGGCAGCTTGATGTCGAGCACCGCGTCCTTCTTGAGCTCGGCGATGAACTGGCTCCGGTAGCGATCGGCCTGCTCGTTCATGAGCCGGTCCCGGATCTCCTCCTTCACCTCGGCCAGCGGCCGCGGGCCGCCGCCGCGCCGCTCCTCGACCTGGAGGATCTGGTAGCCGCTGCGCGTCCGCACCGGGTCGGAGATCTGGCCCTGCTGCATCCCGAAGGCGGCCTTCTCCACCTCCGGCTGGACCGTGCCGCGGCGCAGCCAGCCGAGCTCGCCGCCCTCGCTCGCGCTCGGCCCCTCGGAGGCCTGCCGCGCCAGGAGCCCGAACTCCTCGCCGCGCCGCAGCCGCGCCACGAGCTTCTCCGCCCGCTCGCGCACCCGCGCCACCTCGGCCGGCCCGGCGCCCTCGGGCAGGGCGAGGAAGATGTGGCGGACGCGGACCTCCTCGTCGGAGCGGAACTCCTGGGGGTGCGTCTGCCAGTAGTTCTGCACGTCCTCGTCCGAGACCTTCACCTTGTTCTTGATCTTGAGCTGGATGATCCGCATCGACTCGAGGTCGCGCTTCACCGCCTTGCGGTAGGCGGCGCGGTCCATCCCCTGGGTGGCGAGCGCCTCCTCCAGGCGGGCGTCGTCGAGGTGGTTGCGCTTCTTCACGTCGTCGATGACCTGATCCACCTCGGCCTCGCTGACCTCGACGCCCAGCGCGGCCACCTGGGCCCCGAAGAGCTTCTCGGCCAGCAGGTTGTCGAAGGCCTGCTGCAGGACGCGCGCCCGGGCGCGCTCGCGGGCCGGGCCGGCCGGCTCGGCGTCGGCGCGGCGCAGGTCTGCGCCCGCCCGCTCCTCCAGCTCGCCCAGCGTGATGACGTCGCCGTTCACCACCGCGGCCACGCGGTCGAGGACGACGCCGGGCGCGGCCGGCGCCGCGGGCGCGGCCGCGGGCGGCGGGGCGGCGGCCGGCGCGGGCGCCGCCGCGGCGAGGAGGAGGGCGAGGATCATGAGGCGCATTGTACGCGGAGCGGGCCCGCGCCGTCAGCGCGCAGGTCGGCGGCTCAGGGCGCGACCGCGCCCAGCGCCTGCTCGTCGACGTGGATCTTCGCCCGGGCGCGCAGCGCGGCCAGGTACTCCTCCTGGGCGCGGGCGCGCTTCTCGCGCACCAGCCGCTCCTGGATGGCCGGCCGCACCTCGTCGAGCGGGCGCCGCTGCGCCGGGCGGCGCGCGGTGACCTTGAACAGGTGGAAGCCGTACGGCGACGGCGTCACCTGCGAGACCGCCTGCAGCGGCAGGGCGAAGCAGGTGTCGAAGACCTCGGGCATGCCCGAGGCCTTGCCGAACCAGCCCAGGTCGCCGCCCTCCTTCGCCTCCGGGCCCATCGAGGCGCGGCGCGCCACCTCGGCGAAGCTCTGCGGGCGCCGGCGCACCTCGTCCCGGAGCTTCTGCGCCTCCTCGCGGGTGCGGACGACGATCTGCGAGGCGCGCACCTGCTGCGGCTGCTCGAACTCCTGCGGGTGCTCGGCGTAGTAGCGGGCGACCTCCGCCGGGTCCACCTGCGCCTTCGGGAAGACCTGCTCGGCGAAGAGCCGCTCCACCGTGAGCTGGTCGCGCAGCTTCGCCTTGAGCTCGGCCTCGCTCGTGCGCTCCTCGGCGAGCAGGTCGTCGAAGTGCGAGCCGGTGTACTCGCTGCGCACGCGCAGGAGCGCCCGCTCGACCTGGTCCTGTCCGATCGCGATCGAGCGCGCCTTCGCCTCCTGCAGGAGGAGCGCGCGGTCGATCGCGTCGTCGAGCAGCCGCCGGCGCAGCACGCCGTCGGGCGAGCCGCCCTCGCCGCCCTGGGCGCGGGCGTGGTCGAGCTCCCGGCGCAGCGCCTCGGCCGAGATGGGCTCGCCGTCCACCGTCGCCACCGGCTTCGGACCGGCGGCGGCGGAGCGGTCGCCCCCGCGTCCGCAGCCGGCGGCGAGGCCGGCTGCGGCGAGGGCGGCGAGGGTGAGGGCTGCGGGGCGCAACGCGCTCCTCCGGGCGTCGCGCGCCTACCGGGCCGGCGCCGGCGCGGCGGGCGCCGGGGTCGCGGTGGCCGCGCCCGGGCGCTGG
Organism: Anaeromyxobacter diazotrophicus; assembly: GCF_013340205.1. NCBI lineage: Bacteria > Pseudomonadati > Myxococcota > Myxococcia > Myxococcales > Anaeromyxobacteraceae > Anaeromyxobacter > Anaeromyxobacter diazotrophicus. Next base: position 196,884 of record NZ_BJTG01000005.1, on the reverse strand, counting down.
GGCATCGCGCCGTGCGGCGCGCCGCCCATGGGGCCGCCCATCATCGCGCCGCCCATCATCCCGCCCATGGCGCCGCCCGCGGGGGCGGCCGCGACGGCGACCTTCTCGAGCTCCTGGTCGTTCACCTGGATGTGGGCGTCCTCGCGCAGCTTCTTCACGAACTCGTCGAAGTCCTTGGTCTTCTTCTGGCTCGAGAGGCGGGCCGCGATCTGGGGCTTCACCTCCTCGAAGGTGCGGTTCATCTCCGGCTGGCGGCCCAGCGCGCGGACGAGGTGCAGGCCGTGCGCGCCCTCCACCACCACCGGCGAGGTCTCGTTGTCCTTCAGCTTGAGCGCCGCGTCGGCGAACGCCTTGCCGTAGGCCTGCGTGAGCTCGGCCTCGGTCTTGAGGGCGAGGTCGCCGCCCACCTGCTTCGTCGCCTCGTCCTCGGAGGCCTCGCGCGCGGCGGTCGAGAGCGCCGTCGGGTTCTTCTTCTCGTCGACGAGGACCTTGGCGAGGAGCTTCTTCGCCTCGGCCGCCTTCTTGGCGCGCTCCGGGCTGCCCGGCTCGGCCTTGAAGAACACGTGCGCCAGGTGGACGCGCGCCGGGCGGTGATACTCGTCGGGGTGCTCGTCGTAGTACTTCTGCACCTCGGCGTCGGGCACGCCCTTGGCGGCGCCCGGGTCCTGCTGGAAGAAGCGCTGGTAGTACTTCGACACCATCACCTTCTTCAGCGTGAACTGGACGTCCGGGTCGTTCGCGAGGCCCTCCTTCTCGGCCGCCTTCGCCAGCAGCTCGAACCGGATCATGTTGTCGAGGAACTGCTTCTTCCGGTCGGCGCTCTGGAAGCTGGCGCGGATCATCGGCGACTGCTCGTCGAGGCGGGCCTTGAGCTCGTCGGCGGTGATGGTGACGCCGCCGCCCGAGGCGACGACCGGGCCCTTCTTGGCGGGGCCCTTCGAGCAGGCCAGCGCAGCCGCGAGCGCGAGGACGAGAGAGGCTCTACGGAACATGGGTCGATGCTCCTGTGGTGGGTGAGGAAGTGGCGACCCCCTGAAACGCGCGGTCCGGCCGGCTTGTTCCGGCGGCCGGCCCGGGTGGGGCGGGGCCGGCAACAAAAAGCACAGTCCGGTCAAGGGATCAACTAAGCGCGCGGCCGCGGCGGGCATGAGCCCGCGCTCCGCGCCCCGGCCCGGCGTCAGCTCGCCACCTTCGCCAGCTCGGCGAGGACGGTCCGCACGCCGAGGAGGAGCTCACGCCCCTGCGCCGCCTCCTGCGCCGGGGTGAGGCCGGCCGGCGCGGCGGCTGGGGCCGGGCGCGCCTGCGCGATCGCCTTCTGCATGGCGGCCTGCACCGCCTGGGCGCGCGCCGCCTTGGCGGCGGCCGCGGTCGGGCGCGGCGCGGTGGTCGCGGCGGGCGCCTTCGCGGCCGCCGGCGCCCGGAGCTTGCCGTCCGGCGCGACGTGGGCGACGAGCTTCATGTCCGGGGTGAGCCGGAGCGCGCCCTGGCTCGCCTGGACCCGCTTCGCGAGCTGGAAGGCGTCGAGCGCGGCCGCGTCGCCGAGCGTGAACACGATCCGGCCCGGCCCCGCCTCGAGCCCCCGGATGCGCAGCGCGCGCAGCCGCACCTTCACCTGCATCACCGCCTGCAGCGCGTCCACCTCGTCCGGCGGGTCGCCGTAGCGGTCCACGATCTCGGCCCGGATCTCGTCCAGCTCCTCGTCGGTGCCGGCCTGTGCGAAGCGCTTGTAGAAGTAGAGGCGCTGGTGCACGTCCGGCATGTAGGGGTCGGGGATGAAGGCGGGGAGCGGCAGCTGGACGTCGGGGTCGATGTCCTCCCGCGGCGCCTCGCCCTTGAGCTCCCGCACCGCCTCCTCCAGCATCTGCGCGTAGAGGTCGAAGCCGATGGCCTCGATGTGGCCGGACTGATCCTTGCCGAGCAGGTTGCCGGCGCCGCGGATCTCGAGGTCGTGGCTCGCGATCTTGAACCCGGCCCCGAGCTCGCTGAAGCGCTGCAGCACCTCGAGCCGCTTCTGCGCGTCCTTCGTCACCGGCCGGCGCGCCGGCACGAGCAGGTAGGCGTAGGCGCGCTCGCGGCTGCGGCCGACGCGGCCGCGGATCTGGTAGAGCTGCGCCAGGCCGAAGTGGTCGGCGCGGTTCACGATGATGGTGTTCGCCGCCGGGATGTCGAGGCCGCTCTCGATGATCGAGGTGGCGAGCAGCACGTCGAGCTCCCGCTCCACGAACCGGCCCATCACCTGCTCGAGCTTGTGCTGGCCCATCTGCCCGTGCGCGACCCCGACGCGCGCCTTGGGCACGAGGTCGTGCAGGAACTTCTCCATGGCCGCGATCGACCGGACGCGGTTGTGGACGAAGTAGACCTGCCCGCCGCGCCGCAGCTCCTGCTCGATCGCCTCCTTCACCGCCAGCGGATCGAACTTCATCACGAAGGTGCGGATGGCGCGCCGGTCCTCCGGCGGGGTGGCGATGATGGAGAGGTCGCGCGCGCCGGCCAGGCTCATGTGCAGGGTGCGCGGGATGGGCGTCGCGGTGAGGGTGAGCACGTCGACGAGCTTGCGCAGCTTCTTGAGGCGCTCCTTGTGCGCGACGCCGAAGCGCTGCTCCTCGTCCACCACGATGAGCCCGAGGTCCTTGAAGGAGACGTCGGCGGCGAGCAGCCGGTGCGTGCCGACGACGACGTCCACCTTGCCCGCCGCGACGTCCTTCAGCACGGCGCGGATCTCGTCCCCCTCCTTCATGCGGGAGAGCGCCTCGATGCGCACCGGATAGCCCTTGAAGCGCTCGCGGAAGTTGCGCTCGTGCTGCGCGGCGAGGACGGTGGTGGGGACGAGGATCGCCACCTGCTTCTTCGAGAGCACCGCCAGCATGGCGGCGCGCATCGCCACCTCGGTCTTGCCGTAGCCGACGTCGCCGCAGACCAGGCGGTCCATGGGAGGCTTCGTACCGGGGGGATGAAGCCCCCCCGGACCCCCCGCTCGCTCCTGGCCAGGCTTCTCCGCCTGCCCCTGCGCTCGCCGGCCGGTCATGTCGGCCAGCACGTCCTCGATGGCCTTCGCCTGGTCGGGGGTGGGCTCGTACGGGAACTCGGCCTCGAACTCGCGGTAGATCTCGTCCGGCTCCTTGAAGCCGAAGCCGGGGTGGGCGGAGCGGGCGGCGTACAGGTCGAGCAGCTCGGCCGCCATCTTGAGGAGCTGCTCCTTCACCCGCGCCTTGCGCAGCGCGAAGGAGCTGCCGCCCAGCCGGTCGAGCCGCATCGCCTCGGGCGAGGCGCCGGTGAACTTCTGGACCTGCCGCAGCTTCGAGACCGGCAGGTAGAGCCGGTCGGCGCCCTCGTAGGCGAGGACGAGGAAGTCGCCCTCCACCCCGCGGATCTGCATCTTGGTGAGGCCCTGGTAGCGGGCGATGCCGTGCTCGACGTGGACGACCAGGTCGCCCTCGTTGAGCTCGCGGAAGGCGGCGGCGAAGGTGTTCTCGAGCTTGGTGGCGCGGGCGCGCTTCTTCACCCGCCGGCCGAAGATCTCCTCGTCGGAGAGGAGCGCCAGCCGCGCCGGCGGGTCCACGAACCCGCCGGACACCTCGCCCAGGAGGAGGTGCGCGTGCACGCCGGGGTCGTAGAGCGCGGCCGGGTCGCCGAGCGGCCCGTCGTGCCAGCGCGCCGCCATGCGCCGGTCCTCGAGCAGGCGCTTCAGCCGGTCGGCGGCGGAGCGCGAGGAGCAGGCGACCACCGCGGCGAGGCCGCGCTTGCGCCAGTCCTCGAGGCGGCGGGAGAGCGGCGCCAGCGCGCCCTCGTCGCCGTGCGCCCCCTGGATCTCGCCGCGCAGCGAGGCGGTGTCGCCGAAGTCGAAGCGGAGCGGCTCCCCGGCGCCGAGCCAGACGCCGTGCCGCCGCACCACCGGCCGGGCGGCGAGCGCCGCCTCCGCCTCCGCCGCGGCCAGGAAGTGCGCCCGCGGCGGCAGGGCGAGGTCGTCGCGCCCAAGCGTCGCCTGGTGCTCGCGGGCGAGCTCGGCCTCGAGCTCCGAGAGCGCGCCCGACACCGCCTCGGCGCCGTCCACCCAGCACACGACCTCGGCCGGCAGGTAGTCGAAGAGGGTGGCGAGGCCGCCGGGGTGGAAGCCGGGGAGGAGCGCCTCCAGGCCGAAGAAGGGGGTGCCGGCGTCGATGGCCTCGAGCACCTCGCGCACGCGGGAGGTGGGGCGGTCCACCTGCTCGGCCGCCTCGCGCACCGCCGCCTTGGCGGCCTCGCGCGCCTCGTCGGTGAAGAGCGCCTCGCGCGCCGGGCCGACCGTGACCTCGGCCACCTCGCCCAGCGTCCGCTGGCCCTCCGCCTCGAAGGCGCGGACGCTCTCGATCTCGTCGCCGAACAGCTCGAGCCGGACCGGCTTCTCCTCGAGCGGGCTCCACAGGTCGATGATGCCGCCGCGGACGGCGAAGGTGCCCGGGTCCTCCACCAGCGGCACCCGCGTGTACCCGATGCTGACGAGCTTCGCGGCCAGCGCCTCGCGGTCGACGCTGACGCCCTTCCCCAGGAGCTCGGTGTAGCGCTCGAAGACCGCCCGCGGCACCATCCGGCGCGCCAGCGCCCGCGCCGAGACCACCACCGCCTTGACCGACGAGGGCGCGAGGAAGAGCCGCCCCAGCGCCGCCAGCCGGTCCATCTCCAGGGCGCGGTCCGGCGACAGGTCGTCGTAGGGCAGCACCGGATCCGCCGGGAGGCGCAGCACCGCCGGCGGATCGCCGGCCGCGCCCCCGAGGAAGAAGCCGAGGTCCCGGGCCAGCTCGTCCGCCTCGTCCTCGCCGGGCGTCACCGCCAGGAGGAGCTTCGCGCCGGCGCCCCGCGAGCGGCCGAGGAGCTCCTTCGCCACCCAGCCGCGCGCGGCGGCGGAGAGGCCGGTCACATCGGCCGCGCGGCGGCTGGCGAGCGCTTCGAGGAGGTCCTTCGGCGTCGCGGCGGCGGGGCCGCGCTCGGCGTCGCTCTGGGGAAAGGCCACGGGGGGCGGCATCTTAGGTGAGGTTCCGGCGGGCGGCCGCGAAAAAGCACCCGGTCGCGAGCCGTCCTTCGCCGCGCCCGCGTCGCCGAGGTCCGGTGGGACTTCGAGGATGCGCCCGCGCCGATCCACGCCGCGTCCGGGTGCCTCTCACATTCTAACGCCCGGGCGCGGAGCGCGCCCGCCCCCTCCCCGGCGCCGTCCCGGGTGGGGCCAGGCGGTGCCGTCGCACCGCGGGCGACCCGGCGGGGGATTCCGCACCGCGCCGCAGCACCGCCCCGGTGGTGCGCGGACATCCCCCTTTCTTGATCGGCTGGAGAGCGGTCGCTAGACTCAACGCAAGGCGGCGCCTGGCTCGGACGGGCCGGGCCCGCGAGAGGAGCAGCCTCCCCCCGCATGCGCGCCGCGCGCCTCATCCCGGCCCTGGGCCTCGTCTTGGCCGCCTGCGGCGGAGCGCTCGACGCGCCCGCGCCCCCGTCGGCGGGCACGCCGCTCGCCGCGGCGGTGGCGGTCCCCTCCGCCTCCGCCGCGCTGCGGAGCGGCCGGCTGCAGGAGGCGCGGGCTGCGCTCGAGGCCTCGCTGGCGCGCGACCCGGAGGCGCCCGGCGCGCTCAACGACCTCGCCGTCACCTACGCCGCCCAGGAGCGGTTCGACGCCGCCCGGCAGCTGTTCGAGGAGGCGCTCGCCCGCGGCGGAGCCCGCGAGCAGCAGGCCTCGCTCGTGAACCTGGCCGAGCTCTACGCGCTCGACGGCTACCTGCCGGCGGCGCAGGCGCACCTCGACTCGGCGCGGGCCGTCGACCCGGCGCGCCCCGAGCCGCACTACGCGCTGGCGCTGCTCGCCGACGCCCGCGGCGACCGGATCGCCGCCGCGGCCGCGCTGCAGGCGGCGCTCGACGCCGACCGCTCCGGCGCCGCGCGCCGCGAGCTCGTCTTCCTCTACCCCGAGGCGCGCCAGCACCTCGACGCGCTCGTGGCCGAGGCGTCGGGCGACGCGGCGCTCGCCCAGGCGCGCTGGCGCGAGCTCGCCCGCGGCCGCTTCACCTCGCTCGCCCAGGCGGCGGCGCGGCACCTCGAGGGGCCCTAGGTCGCCGATGGCCTCGGAGACGTCGAGCCTCTCCCAGCGAGCGCGCGAGATCCTGCGCGTCCTGGTGCAGGACTACATCCACACCGGCGAGCCGGTGGCGAGCCAGCCGCTCCTCGCGCGGCACGAGCTCGACTGCTCCCCGGCCACGGTGCGCAACGTGATGGCCGACCTCGAGGCGCTCGGCTTCCTCACCAAGCCCCACGCCTCCTCCGGCCGCATCCCCACCCAGGCCGGCTACCGGCTCTACGTCGACGCGCTGCTCAAGATCCGCCCGCCGCCGCTCGCCGAGCGCGAGCAGATCGAGAAGGTGGCGCACGACCCCGCGGCGGTGGACACGCTGCTCGAGTCGACGGCGCGGGTGCTCCACTCGCTCACCCACCACGCCGGCGTGGTGACGACCCCGCGGCCGGTGGACGACCCGATCCGGCAGGTCGAGTTCGTGCGGCTGCGCGAGAGCCGGGTGCTGGTGGTGTTCGTGTCGGAGGCGGGCCTCGTCACGAACAAGCTCATGCAGCTCGACGCGCCGGCGGCGGCGGGCGAGCTCGAGCGCGCCGCGAACTACCTCAACGAGAAGCTGCGCGACGGGCCGCTCGCGACCCTGCGCGACCGCATCCTGGCCGACATGCGCGAGGACCAGGGCGCCCTGCAGGGCCTCGTCGCCAAGGCGCTCGCGCTGGCCGAGCGGAGCTTCGGGGCGGCCTCGCTGGCCGGCGGCGAGGTGCTGGTGGACGGCGAGGAGAGCTTCCTCGACGCGCCCGAGTTCGCCGACGTGCAGAAGGCGCGCGCGCTGCTCCGCGCCTTCGCCGAGAAGGACCGCATCCTGCGCGTGCTCGACAAGGTGCTCCGCGCCCGCGAGGTGCAGATCTTCATCGGGGCCGAGAGCGAGCTCGCGAGCGTGCCGGACGTCTCGGTGGTGGCGGCGCCCTACGGCCGCGGCGACCAGGTGCTCGGGACGCTGGCGGTGATCGGCCCCACCCGCATGAAGTACGAGCGCGTGATCCCGCTCGTCGCGCTCACCGCGCGCGAGATCTCCCGGGCGCTCTCCGGGGGCGAGGAGCCCTGACCCTCCCCGCCGGAGCGGATCCGGAGCGGTGACGCCGGGTTGCGCGGCTTGTTCCCCGCTCGGAGCGTATGTCACAATGAGGACGCCGTCCCGCCCGCGCGGGCCACCCGTCCTCGGTACTCCATGCCCGATCGCAAGGAACAAGGCGCCTTCTCGGCCGACATCCCCGCGGATGCCGTCGCGGAGGCGCTGGCGGCGGTCGAGCGGCGCGCGGCGCCGGCCCTCGCGCCGGAGCTGGAGGTGGAGGTGGAGCCCGCGGCGGCGCCGGCCGCCGCGCCGGGCGAGGTGGAGCGGCTCCGAGCCGAGCTGGAGCTCTCCCAGGAGCGCGCGCGCAAGGTGTTCGAGCAGCTCAAGGACGAGCACGACCGGCTCCTGCGCACCGCGGCCGACCTGGAGAACTACAAGAAGCGGGCGGCGCGCGAGAAGGACGACGTCCAGCGCTACGGGAACGAGCGGCTGGTGAAGGAGCTCCTCCCGGTGCTCGACGCGCTGGAGCGCGCGCTCTCCGCCGCGCCCGAGGGCGACCCGGTGGCGAGCGGGGTCGGGATGACGCGGCGGCTGTTCGAGGACGCGCTGTCGCGCTTCGGGGTGAAGGGCTTCTCGGCCAAGGGCGAGCGGTTCGACCCGCGGCTGCACGAGGCGCTCATGACCGTCGCGACCGCGGACGTCGCGCCGGGGCAGGTGATCGAGGAGCAGCAGCGCGGGTACACGATGCACGACCGGCTCATCCGGCCGGCGGCGGTGGTCGTCTCGGCCGGGGCGAGCGCGGCCGAGGCGCCCGCGGGGGCGCGTGGGTCACCCTCCGAGGGGACCTGAGCGTGGGGAACACATGGGCAAGGTGATCGGGATCGATCTCGGGACGACCAACTCCTGCGTCGCCGTCATGGAGGGCGGCGAGGCGGTGGTCATCCCCAACTCCGAGGGCTCGCGCACCACGCCCTCCATGGTGGCGCTCACCGAGGGCGGCGAGCGGCTGGTCGGCCAGATCGCGAAGCGGCAGGCCATCACCAACCCCGAGTCGACCGTCTACGTCGTGAAGCGCCTCATCGGCCGGAAGTTCGAGGACGCCGAGGTGAAGCGGACCGCCTCGCTCGTCCCGTTCCGCGTGGTGCCGAACGAGAACGGCGACGGCTGGGTCGAGGTGGGCGCGAAGCGGTACTCGCCGGCCGAGGTCTCGGCCATGGTCCTCGCCAAGATGAAGCAGACGGCGGAGGACTACCTGGGCGAGCCGGTGACCGAGGCGATCGTCACCTGCCCCGCCTACTTCAACGACGCCCAGCGCCAGGCCACCAAGGACGCCGGCCGCATCGCCGGGCTCGAGGTGCTGCGCATCATCAACGAGCCGACCGCCGCCGCGCTGGCATACGGCGTGGACAAGGGCCAGGAGGCCTCCGAGAAGCTGGCCGTCTACGACCTCGGCGGCGGCACCTTCGACATCACCATCCTCGAGCTCAACCAGGGCGTGTTCGAGGTGAAGGCCACCAACGGCGACACCTTCCTCGGCGGCGAGGACTTCGACCAGCGGCTCATCGACTGGCTGTCGAAGCGGTTCCTGGAGGCGACCGGGGTCGACCTCAAGAAGGACCGGATGGCGCTGCAGCGCCTCAAGGAGGCGGCCGAGCGCGCCAAGCACGAGCTCTCCAGCGCGACCGAGACGGAGGTGAACCTGCCCTTCATCACCGCCGACGCGACCGGCCCGAAGCACCTCGCCGAGACCATCGACCGGCAGACGCTGGAGCAGCTCGTCGGCGACCTCATCGAGAAGACGGTCGAGCCGTGCAAGATCGCGCTGCGCGACGCCGGCCTCACCGCCCAGCAGCTCGACACCGTCATCCTGGTCGGCGGCATGACGCGCATGCCGAAGGTGCAGGAGGTGGTGAAGCGCTTCTTCGGCAAGGAGCCGCACAAGGGCGTGAACCCCGACGAGGTGGTGGCGGTCGGGGCGGCCATCCAGGGCGGCGTCCTCAAGGGCGAGGTGAAGGACGTCCTCCTCCTCGACGTGACCCCGCTCTCGCTCGGCGTCGAGACCGCCGGCGGCGTGTTCACCAAGATCATCGAGAAGAACACCACCGTCCCCTGCAAGAAGTCGCAGGTCTTCTCGACCGCGGTCGACAACCAGCCGCTCGTCTCCGTCCACGTGCTGCAGGGCGAGCGCGACATGGCGGCCGACGACAAGACGCTGGGCCGCTTCGAGCTGGTGGGCATCCCCCCGGCGCCGCGCGGCGTGCCGCAGATCGAGGTCACCTTCGACATCGACGCGAACGGCATCGCCCACGTCTCGGCCAAGGACCTCGGCACCGGCAAGAGCCAGCAGATCCGCATCACCGCCAGCTCCGGCCTCAACGAGGCCGAGATCCAGCGGATGATCAAGGACGCGGACTCGAACAAGACCGACGACAAGAAGAAGAAGGATCTGGCGGAGCTCAAGAACAACGCCGAGGGGCTCATCTACACCACCGAGAAGAGCCTCGAGGAGTACGCGAGCGCGCTGAAGAAGGAAGACCTGGAGGAGATCCGGGCCGACCTGGAGGCGCTCAAGCAGACGCTCCCGTCGAGCGATCCCGTCGCCATCAAGGACGCGCTCGTCCGGCTGGAGGGCTCCGCCTACCGCATCGCCGACGCCATCTACGCGGCGTCGAGCCAGGGCTAGCGGCCGGGGGCGCTCCCGCGGGCGCGGGCGCCCGGGCGGATTGCCAGCGTCCGCCCGTGCGTTACATTGCGGCCGGCGCCAGCGCGCCCGGCCCTCCAACCTACCGGAACGACGTGGAAAAGCGCGATTATTACGAGGTCCTCGGCGTCGGCCGCGAGGCGAGCGAGCAGGAGCTGAAGACCGCCTACCGCAAGCTCGCCCACCAGTTCCATCCGGACAAGAACCCGGGCGACAAGCAGGCCGAGGACCGGTTCAAGGAGGCCTCGGAGGCGTACGAGGTCCTCTCCGACGTCGAGAAGCGCGCCCGCTACGACCGCTTCGGCCACGCCAACGGCCAGAACCCGTTCGAGGGCGGCTTCCCCTTCGGCGGGGCGGCCGGGGCGAGCATCAACGACATCTTCGGGGACATCTTCGGCGAGATGTTCGGGGCCGGCGGCCGCCGCGCCCGTGGCCGCCCGCGCGGCGCCGACCTGCGCTACCACCTCGAGATCGGCTTCGAGGAGGCGGCCTTCGGCACCACCTCCCGCATCCGCATCCCGCGCCCGCGCCGCTGCGAGGTCTGCAAGGGCTCGGGCGCGAAGCCGGGCACCCAGCCCCGCACCTGCCCCACCTGCGGCGGCGCCGGGGAGGTGCGGCTGCAGCAGGGCTTCTTCGCCATCGCCCGCACCTGCCCGCACTGCAGCGGCGCCGGGCGCATCCTGGTGGAGAAGTGCGAGGGGTGCGGCGGCGCCGGCATGACGCGCGAGGAGGCCGAGGTCGAGGTGAAGGTGCCGGCCGGCGTGGACACCGGCACGCGCCTCAAGCTCGGCGGCGAGGGCGAGCCGGCGCCGCAGCCGGGCGCCGCGCCGGGCGACCTCTACGTGGTGGTGCAGGTCCGCGAGCACGCCATCTTCCGGCGCGAGGAGACCGAGGTCGTCTGCGAGATGCCCATCAGCTTCGCGCAGGCGGCGCTGGGGGCGCAGGTGCAGGTGCCGACGCTCGACGGGCCGGTGGCGATGAAGATCCCGGCCGGGACGCAGTCGGGGAAGGTCTTCCGGCTGCGCGGCAAGGGCATCCCCACCCTCGGCGGCGGCCCCCGCGGCGACCAGCACGTGCGCGTGGTGCTCGAGACGCCGACGCACCTCACCAAGGAGCAGAAGGAGCTCCTGGAGCAGTTCGCCGCGCTCTCCGGCGAGAAGACGCACCCGCAGTCCCGCAGCTTCTGGGCCAAGGTCGGGGACCTCATCGGGAAGGCGTAGGGCCCGCGTCGCGGACCGTGAGTCTCAGCCCCTCGCCCCGCGCGAGCGGGATACCCACCCGGCAGGGCCGGGGAGAGCAGGCGGCCGACACCGCGCGCTGTCCCCCCGCTCCGCATCGCAGTAGAACCTTCCCCCATGCGCCCGCTGCCCCGGCTCCTCCTCACCGCGTTCTTCGTACTCTGCGCCTGCCCGAAGCGCGTCGTGGTGAACGGGCAGGAGCTGAGCGCCGCCGACGCCGAGGCGCAGGCGCGGGCGGAGCTCGCGCGGGTGGAGGCGGGCGCGCCCAACGAGCCGCAGGCGGCCACCGCCGAGAAGCTCGAGGCGCTCGCCGCCCGCTACGGCGAGGTCCCCGCCTCGGCGGAGGCGCTCTACGACGCCGGCGTCCGCTGGCGCGCCGCGAAGCGGCCGGACCGCGCCCAGGCGGCGCTGGGCCAGCTCCTCACCCGCTTCCCGCTCTCGCCCCGCTCCGACCAGGCCAAGTACCAGCTCGCGCTGGCGGAGGCGGAAGGCGGCCGGCCCAAGGACGCCCTCACCTCGCTCGCCTCGCTCTACGACCGCCTGCCGCAGGCCGAGCGGCCCGCCGCCGCGCGCGAGGCGGCCCGCGCCGCCGAGGCGGCGAGGAGCCCGCGGGAGGCGGCCCGCTGGTGGGGCGAGGTGGCGCGCGTCACCGCCGGCGAGGAGGGGTCGCGGGCGCTCGCCCGCGCGGTGGACCACCTCGACGCGCTGCCGCTCGAGGACCTGCGCGCGCTCGACGCGGAGCTGCCGCGCGACGCGCCGCTCGCGCCCGCGGTGAAGATGAAGCTCGCCAAGGTGGCGCTGCACCTGCACGACGACGCCGCGGCGCAGCGGGCGGCCCAGGAGCTGGCGCAGGGGTACCCCGGCTCGCCCTACGCCGCCGAGGCGCGCGCGCTCGTCGACCGGCTCGCCCGGCGCGGCCACGCCGACCCGCGCACGGTGGGGGTGGCGGTGCCGCTCTCCGGCAAGCAGAAGGGCTGGGGCGAGGCGGTGCTGCAAGGCGTCTCGCTCGCGCTCGGCGACCAGTTCAAGATCCTGGTGAAGGACACCCGCGGCGAGCCGGACGGCGCGCAGCAGGCGGTGGCCGAGCTGGCGCAGGAGGGCGCGGTGGCGGCGCTGGGGGGCGTGGTCGGCGCCGAGGCGCCGCGGGCCGCGCAGGCGGCGCAGGAGGAGGGCCTTCCGTTCCTGTCGCTGTCGCGCGCCGAGAGCGTCACCCAGGCCGGGCCCTACGTCTTCCGCAACATGCTCACCGCCGAGGCGCAGGCGAAGGCGCTCACCGACCTCGCCATGGGCCGGCGCGGGATGCGGCGCTTCGCCCTGCTCTGGCCGCAGATCGCCTACGGCCAGGAGCTCGCCCAGGCGTTCTGGGACGACGTCGACGCGCGCGGCGGCGAGGTCCGGGCGGCGGAGAGCTACGAGCACGACCGCACCACCTTCGCCCCCATCGTGAAGGGGATGGTGGGGAAGCTCTGGCTCGACGAGCGCCAGGACTACCTGGAGCAGGTGAAGGCGCTCCTCGAGCAGGAGAAGGACCCGTTCCGCCGGCGCAAGGCGCTCGAGAAGCTGCGCGAGCGGCTCCCGCCCATCACCGACTTCGACGCGGTCTTCATCCCGGACTTCGCGAAGAACGTGGCGCTGGTGGCGCCGGCGCTGGCGGTGGAGGACGTCGTCACCCAGACCTGCGACCCGCGCGAGGTGGAGCGCATCCGCAAGACCACCGGGCGCGAGGACCTGAAGCCGGTGCAGCTCCTGGGCGCGAACGGCTGGGACGACCCGTCGCTCGTCGAGCGGGCGGGGAAGTACGTCGAGTGCGCCATCTTCGTGGACGGCTTCTTCGCCGCCTCGGAGCGGCCGGCCACCAAGGCGTTCGTGACCGCCTTCCAGCAGAAGTACGGCCACCCGCCCTCGATCCTGGAGGCGAGCGCGTTCGACGCCGCGGGCCTCGTGCGCCGGGCGGTGGAGGGCGGGGCGGCGAACCGCGAGGCGGTGCGCGACGCCCTGGCGGCGGTGAAGGCCTACCCGGGCGCGACCGGCGACCTCGCCTTCGACGCCCGGCGCGAGGTGGAGAAGCCGCTCTTCTTCCTCACCGTGGACAAGGGCGCCGTGCGCGAGCTCACCCCCTCCGAGCTGGCCGCGCCCGGCTCGGGCGGGTTCTGACGGCCCGCCGCCGCCCCCGGCGTTAGATCGCGGCCGACATGCACGAAGCCCTGGCGCCCGCGCGCGCCAAAGCCCGCGTCCCCGTCCTCAACCTCGCGCTCTTCGCCGCCACGGTGGTGACGACGCTGCTCGCCGGCGCCCAGTGGACGGCGCTGCGGCTGCCGGAGGCGGGCGGCGGCTGGCTCGCGACGGCCGCCGCGCAGGCGGCCGCGGTGGCGGTGGCCGGCCTCCCCTTCGCCGCCGCGCTCATCGGCATCCTCTTCTGCCACGAGATGGGGCACTACCTGCTCGCGCGCGCCTGGCGCGTCGACTCGACCCTGCCCTTCTTCATCCCCGTGCCGGTCGGGCCGGTCGGCACCTTCGGCGCGGTGATCCGGATCCGCTCGGCGCTGCCGAGCCGGACGGCGACGCTCGACATCGGCGCGGCCGGGCCGCTCGCCGGCTTCGCGGTGGCGCTGCCGCTCCTCTTCTGGGGCCTCGCGCACTCGGTGGTCCAGCCGGTCGGCGACGTGGTGCTGGAGGGGCAGCGCATGGGGCTCGTCCAGCTCCTCGCCGGCTACCTGAAGGGCGAGGCGCTCCTGACGTCCGGCGTGCAGCACTACGGCGACAGCTTCATCACCTGGGGCGTGCAGCGGCTCGTCTGGGGCAAGCTGCCGCCCGGCCACGACGTCTTCCTGCACCCGGTCGCCTTCGCCGCCTGGATCGGCCTCTTCATCACCACCTTGAACCTCATCCCCCTCGGCCAGCTCGACGGCGGCCACGTCACCTACGCGCTCCTCGGCCGCCGGGGCGCGCGCCGCTTCTCTCGCGCCGTCTCCTTCGGCCTCCTCCTCGCCGGCCTGCTCGTCTCCTGGAACTGGTTCCTGTGGTGGGGGGTGACGCGCTTCTTCGTCGGCTACGACCACCCGCCCGCGCTGGTCGAGGAGCCGCTCACGCCGGGCCGGAAGCTCGTCGCGGTCGCCTCCATCCTCCTGTTCCTGGGCACCTTCATCCCGGTACCCGTGTCGTTGTAGCGGTCACGCTGCGTACGCATGCAGCACGTCCGCGCGGACAGCCGCGATCGCCAGGGGGTGGCGGGGTGGCCCTTCGCCGGAGCGCAGGCCCGACCTGCGGGAGGCCGCGCCCAACGAACGGTGCGCTGCACCGGCAGGTCGTTTGCCGAGCACCGCCGGAGGGCCACCCCGCCGCCCCGCTCGGAGCCGGGCTGCGTACGAAGACCCGTTTCGCTCTGAACGGGCGTTGCGCTTAGACTCTCCGCTGCCATGGACACGACGGAGGTCGACGCCGCCTGGGCGGAGGTGCGCGCGCGCTGGGAGGACGAGGCGGCGCACCGGGCGTTCCTCGACCGGCACCCGGACCTCGAGGGCCTCGCCGAGGCGGGCCGGCGCTACAAGGCGGCCCTCGACGCGGCGCCGGCGGACCCGGTCGCCGCGCGCTGGCGCGACGAGATCGTGCGGCGCGCCACAGTGGTCGCGCTCTCGCAGCTGCCGCGCACGAAGCCGCCCCGCCGCGTCTCGCCCGGCCTGCGCCGGCTGCTCATGCTCGCGCTGGCGAGCGGCACCGTCGCCGCGGTCGCCTGGGCCTTCCTCCGCCTCAGCCGCGCCGCCGGTGGAGCGCCGTGACGCTCGAGGACGTGCTCGGCCCCGCCGGCGCGCTCGCCCGGGGCCTCCCCGGCTACGAGCACCGGCACGACCAGCTCGAGCTGGCGCGCGCGGTCGAGCGGGCGCTCGGCGAGCGTCGCTACCTCGTGGCCGAGGCGGGCACCGGCACCGGCAAGACGCTCGCCTACCTCGTCCCGGCCGCGCTCTCCGGCCGCAAGGTGATCATCTCCACCGCGACCAAGACGCTCCAGGAGCAGATCTGGCAGCGCGACCTGCCGCTCCTCGCCGAGAGGGCGGGGCTGGAGGTCGAGGCCGCCTACCTCAAGGGCCGCGCCAACTACTACTGCCTCGAGCGCGGGGCCAAGTTCGCCGAGCGCCCCACCTTCGAGAGCCGCGGCGAGGCGGCGCTCTGGCCGCGCATCCAGGAGTGGGCGCGCGCGACGCTCACCGGCGACCGGAGCGAGATCGACCTGCCGGACCAGTACGGCGCCTGGCGCGAGCTCTCCGCCTCGGGCGAGACCTGCCTCGGCAAGGAGTGCCAGCGCCACGACGAGTGCTTCGTCACCCTGGCGCGGGCGCGCGCCGCCCAGGCCGACGTGGTGCTCGTGAACCACCACCTCTTCTTCGCCGACCTGGTCCTGCGCACCTCGCGCGCCGGGGTGGAGGTGCTGCCGCCCTACGACGCCGTCATCTTCGACGAGGCGCACGCGCTCTCCGAGGTGGCGACCGACTACTTCGGCCTGTCGGTCTCCTCGTACCGGGTGGACGACCTCGCCCGCGACGCGGTGCGGGCGGTCGCGGACCGCCCCGACCTCATGCGGCTGGTGAAGGACCGCACCGGCGAGCTCGAGAAGGCCGGCGAGCGCTTCTTCGCCGGGGTGGCGGCGCGGATGGGCTCGAGCCCTTCATCCAAGATGAGGGGGCGCGCCCCCTCATACTCCCCGCTCGCTCCGGGGCAGCCTCCTCCGGCTGCCCCTGCGCTCGCCCCGTGGCGCGGGGCGAGGGGGGCGGGACCCGCCGCCCGCGGCGACCTCAAGGTGGCGCTCTCCGACGACCTGCTCGGCCCGCTCGAGCCCGACCAGGCGCGGCTCGACGGCGCGCTGGAGGACGTGCGCGAGGTCTTCGCCGACGCGGAGGCGACCGCGCTCGCCGCCATCGGGCGGCGCGCGGCCGAGCTGCGCGTCGAGCTGCGCGCGGTGACCACGCTCGCCGAGCCCTCGCGCGTCCACTTCGCCGAGGCGCGCGGCCGCGGGGTGTTCCTGCGCGCGGTGCCGGTCGACGTGGCGGAGGAGCTGGTGGAGCGGCTCTACCGCCGCGTCGACACCGCCGTCTTCACGAGCGCGACGCTCGCCGCCGGCGGCCGGCTCGACTACTTCCGGCGCGAGGTGGGCCTCGCCCCCGAGTTCGACGTGGACGAGGCCATCTTCCCCGGGCCCTTCGACTACGCGCGGCAGGCGGCGCTGGTGGTGCCGGACGGTCTCCCCGAGCCGGCGAGCCCCGCCTTCACCGCGGCCGCGGCGGCGGCGGTGCGCGAGCTCGTGGCCGTGACCGGCGGCCGCGCGTTCGTCCTCTCCACCAGCATGCGCGGGATGAACGCGCTGCGCGAGGCGCTGGCCGACCTGCCCTACCAGCTCCTCCTCCAGGGCGAGCGACCCAAGGCGAAGCTGCTCGACGCCTTCCGAGAGGAGCCGTCAGTGCTCTTCGCCACCCAGAGCTTCTGGGAAGGCGTGGACGTGCCGGGCGAGGCGCTCTCGCTGGTGGTGATCGACAAGCTCCCCTTCGCCCCGCCGACCGACCCGGTGCTGGCGGCGCGCGGCCAGGCGCTCGCCGCCGAGGGGCGCGACGCCTTCTCCGAGCTCTCCGTCCCGGCCGCCGCCCTGGCGCTCAAGCAGGGGTTCGGTCGCCTGATCCGCACCCGGCGGGATCGGGGGCTGGTGGCCGTGCTGGATCGGCGGCTCACCACGAAAGGGTACGGCCGCGCCTTCCTGGCCACCCTGCCGCCCGCGCCGCTGCTACGCAGCGTCGAGGCCGCCCGCCGCTGGTGGGCGGGCGCCTGACATCAGCGCGCTCGCCCGCCTGGCCCGCCCCCGCTGGATCACCCCCACGGCCGCGGGCTAGACTCGCGCGCAGGAGGCCGGGTGGTCGCTTTCAACAATCAGGCGCGCGAGGTGGCGCTGAAGGTCGTCTACTACGGACCCGCGCTGTCCGGGAAGACGACCAACCTCCACGCGCTGCACAACAAGATCGACCCCAAGCTGCGCGGGCGCCTCATGACGCTCGACACCAAGGACGATCGCACCCTGTTCTTCGACATGCTGCCGGTCTTCTTCCGGACCTCGTCCGGGATGAAGATCAAGGTCAAGCTGTACACCGTCCCCGGACAGGTGATGCACGAGTCGACCCGGCGCATCGTGCTCCAGGGGACGGACGCCATCGCCTTCGTCGCCGACGCGCGCCGCTCCGAGGCGCCGGCCACGCTCGCCTACTGGAACAACATGCTGAAGAACCTGGAGGCGAACGGGCTCGATCCCCGCCAGCTGCCCATCGTGCTCCAGCTCAACAAGCGCGACCTGCCGGACGTGCGGAGCGAGGACGAGGTCGGCGACCTCTCGCAGGTGGTGAAGCCGGTGGTGGTGCCGGCGGTCGCCATCCGCGGCGAGGGCGTGGTCGAGACGCTGCACACGCTGCTCGAGCTCACCTACCGCTCGCTCGACGAGCGCATCGGGCTCGCGCGCACCGCCCGCATCAGCGAGGAGGAGTTCCTGTCGCGGATCTTCTCCCACGTCGACCTGCGCGGCACGCGCCTCTCGGCGGGGGGCACGCCGTGACCCTGCCGCCCTCCGTGCTGCAGCAGCCCGCCGCCCTCGGCGATCTGCTCGACGTGAAGTCCTTCACCGAGGTCTGCCACTCCTTCGCCGCGCTCTACAAGGTGGGCCTCAAGGTCTTCGACGCCGAGGGCAAGAAGCTCGTCGACGTCAAGGTCGGCAACGCCGACTTCTGCGGCTACATCTGGCAGCAGCCGGACGGGCGGGCCGCCTGCATCGCCACCGTGCAGCAGGTGAAGGGCGCGCCGGTGGCGGAGGAGGCGACGCCCACCGCCTTCGACTGCTTCTCCGGCTGCCGCTACGTGGTGCAGCCGGTGGTCTACGAGGGCGACGTCCTCGGCCGCATCGTCTTCGGCCCGTTCGTGCCCGACGACCTGGTGGAGCTGCCCTCCACCCTGACCGGCATCGCGCCCGACTTCGACGCCGGCGCCGCCACCGCCTACCTCCAGAAGATCCGGCGCGTGCCGCAGGCCACCGCCGAGAAGATCCTGAAGCACTTCGCCGAGCTGCTCGACGTGCTCGTCTTCACCGGGCACAAGAACCTGCTCACCGCCCGCCTCCACATCGAGGCGGTGCAGGAGAGCTACCGCGAGCTGCAGGAGAAGAACCGGCAGCTCGAGGAGAGCTTCGGCAAGCTCAAGGAGCTCGACCGGCTCAAGTCGAACTTCATCGCCACCATGAGCCACGAGCTGCGCACGCCGCTCACCAGCGTCATCGGCTACTCGGAGATGATGCTGGAGGGGCTCGGCGGCGAGCTCACCAAGGAGCAGCGCGAGTACGTCGGCATCATCATGGAGAAGGGCGAGAACCTGCTCCAGCTCATCACCTCCATCCTCGACATCACCAAGATCGAGGCCGGGCGGGTGCGGCTGGTGCTGGGCGACGTCGAGCTCGGGCAGATCATCCGCGACGCGCTCTCCACCGTCGCGCCCCAGGCGCGCAAGCGCGGCCTCACGCTCTGCGCCGAGCCGGCCGCGAACCTGCCCAAGGTGCACTGCGACCGCGAGAAGGTCCGGCAGTGCCTCATCAACCTGGTCTCGAACGCGGTCAAGTTCACCCCGCCCGGCGGCACGGTCACGGTCGGCGCGCGCCCGCTCGGCGGCGACCGGGTGGCGCTCTACGTCCAGGACACCGGCATCGGCATCCCGTCCGAGCACCTGGCGCGGGTGTGGGACGTCTTCTACCAGGTGGACGGGTCCTCCACCCGCGAGTACGGCGGCGCCGGCCTGGGCCTCGCCATCGTGAAGAGCTTCGTCGAGGCGCACGGCGGCGAGGTGCAGGCGGTCTCGGCCCCCGGCCGCGGCTCCACCTTCACCCTCGTCTTCCCCGAGCGCGCCGCCAGCGCCGCCCGGGTGCCGGTGCGGAACGCGGGGTAGACTCCCGGCGACCGCCCTCGCCGTGACCGAGTTCGAGCTCATCGACCGCTTCACCCGCCCCGCGCCGCGCGCCGGGGAAGGGGTCGTGCTCGGCATCGGCGACGACGCGGCCGTGCTGCGGCCGCCGCGCGGCGAGGACCTGGTGGTCACCGTGGACGCGGTGGTGGAGGGGGTCCACTTCGACGCCCGCTTCGCCCCGGCCGACGTGGGGTGGAAGGCGCTGGCGGTGAACCTCTCCGACCTGGCGGCCATGGGCGCCCGCCCGCTGTGGGCGCTCTGCGCGCTGACGACCCGCCGCGGTGAGCGCCCGGCGCGCCTGGCGGGGGTGGGGCGGGGCCTCGCCGCCTGCGCGCGCGCCCACGGCGTCGCGCTGGTGGGGGGGAACGTCTCCCGCGCCCGCGAGCTCTCGCTCACCGTCACCGTGGCGGGGGCGGTGCCGCGCGGCGCCGCCCTCACCCGCGCCGGCGGGCGGCCGGGCGACCTGCTCTTCGTCTCCGGCCGGCTCGGGGAGGCGGCGCTCGGCCTCGCCCCCCAGGCGCCGGCCGCCGCCCGCGCCCGGCAGCGCCGGCCGGCGCCGCGCCTCGCGCTCGGGCTCGCGCTGCGCGGGCTCGCGACCGCCTGCCTGGACGTGTCGGACGGCCTCCTGCAGGACCTCGGTCACCTCTGCGCCGCCTCCGGCGTGGGGGCGCGGGTGGAGCTCGCGCGCCTGCCCGGGCCGCCCGCGCGCGCCGCCGCCCGCGCCGGCCAGGACCCCCTCGCGCTCGCCTGCGGCGGCGGCGAGGACTACGAGCTCCTCTTCTCGGCGCCGCCCCGGCGCGCGGGCGCGGTGGCCGCGGCGGCCGCGCGCGCGGGCGTGGCCGTGACCCACATCGGCGCCCTGGTGGGCGGTGGAGGGGTGCGCCTGCTCGATGCGCGCGGGCGCACCCACACCGCCCGCGCGCGCGGCCACGACCACCTGCGCTGACGCCCGCCGGCGCTTGGACTTCGCTCCGGGTGGCGCGTAGGATTCGCGCTGCGCGGAGGTGCTCGAGCGCTCGCCGCGGCGGGCGCCTGCCCCGGCGCACACTCCTCCGAGCGAAGAGGCGAACGTGGCGCGAAGCGTACGCGAAGAACGGCCGGCCTCGACGCGCCCCTCGGCGCGGTGGACCGACGCCGCCCCGCACCTGGTGGCGCTGCGCGGCCGGGCCGCCGAGGGCGGCGAGCGCGCCGCCCCGCCGGCCGCCGGCCTCACCGTCTCGCTGCAGGTGAAGATCCTGCTCTCCTACCTCGTGGTGGGCGCGGTGCTGCTCTTCGCCGTGCCGCTCGTGTTCGAGCACGTGCCCAACCGGCTGCTCGGCGGCACGATCATCGTGGCGCTGACGCTCGCCATCGGCTTCGGGCTCACCACCGCGCTCGCCCGCGTCACCCGCCTCGCCCGGCTCAAGGAGTCGGCGGTCGAGATCAGCCGCGGCGACCTCTCGAAGCCGCTCGCCAGCGACGCCAGCCCGCACGTCCGCGACGAGATCGACGACCTCACCCTCTCCATCAGCACCATGCAGGAGAACCTGCGCGACCTGGTCTCGCGCATCCAGCGCACCGCCCAGTCGGTGGCGGAGAGCGCCAACGAGCTCTCCTCCTCGGCCGAGGACGTGAACGCCTCCACCGACGAGGTGGCGCGCTCGATGGAGAAGATCGCGAGCGGCGCCGAGGAGCAGAGCTCGCTGGTCGAGCTCGCCTCCAAGGTGATCGGCGACATCGCCGCCTCCATCGAGCGCACCGCCCGCAGCGCCGAGGAGGCCGCCCGCGCCTCGGCCGAGACGAGCAGCGGCGCCGCCTCGGGCGGCGAGGCCGCCCGGCTGGCGGGCGAGAAGGTGAAGCGGGTGTTCGCCCGCATCGAGGCGGCCAGCGAGCAGGTGTTCGCCTTCGGCGAGCGCACCAAGGCCATCTCCAAGATCGTGGAGGCCATCACCTCGGTCGCGCAGCAGACGAACCTGCTCGCCCTGAACGCCACCATCGAGGCCGCCCGCGCCGGCGAGTACGGGCGCGGCTTCGCGGTGGTCGCGGACGAGGTGCGGAAGCTGGCCGAGAGCGCCGGCCGCTCCGCCGAGCAGATCTCGTCGCTCGCGGCCGACATCTCCGGCCGCGCCACCGCCGTGGTGAGCACCATGAAGGAGTCGGTGTCGGTGCTGGGCGAGGGGCGCGAGGACCTGAACGCCATCATCCGGGGGCTGGAGGACATCTCGCAGATCGCCGCCAGCGGCGCCGACAAGGTGGGCGTCATCAGCCAGGCGGCGCGCGACCAGCTCAAGGGCTCGGCCGACATGGTCCAGGCGATGGACCACATCTCGGACGTCGCCACCTCGAACCAGAAGTCCACCGAGCAGGTGCGCAAGGTCACCGCCGAGCAGACCGCCGCGGTGGCGCAGATGGCGAGCGCGGCGCAGGAGCTGTCGAACCTCTCGCTCGAGCTGCAGAGCGTCGTCTCGCGCTTCCGGCTGGGGAAGGCCTGAGGCGTGGCCGAGCCGGCCTCCGGCCCCGCCGAGCGCGCCCCGGGCGCGGCGCCCGCCGCCGCCCGGCACGTCGTGTTCCGCGCCGGCGGCGAGCGCTTCGCGCTGCCGCTCGAGGCGGTGCGCGAGGTGGTGGTGCCGCAGCCGCCCTACGCGCGCGTGCCGCGGGCGCCCGCGGCGGTGCGGGGCGCCATGAACCTGCGCGGGCGCGTGGTGGCGGTGGTGGAGCTGGCGCCGCTCGTCGGGCTGCCGCCCGACGCGCTCGGGCCGGGCCAGGGTCACCTGCTCGTGCTCGACCGCGACCGGCGCGGGCTGGGCGTGTGGGTGGCCTCGGTGCTGGGGGTGGAGCCGCTCGCGCCGCCGCGCGAGGGCGCCTTCGAGCCGGGCCGGCTCGACCGCGGGGTGGCCGAGGTGCGCGGAGCGGCGGTGACGGTGCTCGACGCGGACGTGCTGGAGGCGCGCGCCGCCGCGCTCTTCAGGTCCGCCTGACGCAGTACACTCGATGTGGGGCCGGCCGCCGCGCCGCGCCTTGGGAAGGACGGCGAGCCATGGCGAAGCGGGTCCTCATCGTCGACGACGCCATCTTCATGCGGAACATGATCAAGGACATCTTCGCCGGGGGCGGGTTCGAGATCGTGGGCGAGGCCGCCAACGGCCTGGAGGCGGTCGAGCGCTACCGCGAGCTCACGCCCGACCTCACCACCATGGACATCGTCATGCCGTTCAAGAGCGGCATCGAGGCCACGCGCGAGATCGTGAAGGGCGACCCGAAGGCGGTCATCGTGATGTGCAGCGCGCTCGGGCAGGAGTCGCTCGTCATGGAGGCGATCGAGGCGGGCGCGAGCGACTTCATCGTGAAGCCCTTCAAGGCCGAGGACGTGCTGTCGGTGGTGAAGAAGGTCCTCGGCGGCGCCTGACGGCGGGCCGGCTCCGGGGACCCGCGCGGACCGTGGCGCTCGACATCTCCAAATACCTCGGCCTGTTCGTGTCCGAGGCGGGCGAGCACCTGGCGCAGCTCGGGGCGGAGCTGGTGCGCCTCGAGGCCGCTGGCCGCGACGGCGCGGCGGTGAGCGAGCTCGTGGACGGGCTCTTCCGCCACGCGCACAGCGTGAAGGGCATGTCGGCCTCGATGGAGCTCGACGGCATCGCCGCCCTGGCGCACCGGGCGGAGGACCTGGTGGACCCGTTCCGCCGCCGCGGGGTGGCGCCGGACGCCGAGAGCGTGGACGTGCTGCTGGCGGCGGTGGACGGGCTCGGCGCGCTGGTGGCGCGCGCCGCGCAGGGCGAGAAGCCGGAGGCGGACCGGGCGCTCCTGGAGCGCGTCGAGGCCGCGGCGGCGAGGGCGCGCGGAGAGGCGGCCCCCGAGCGCGAGGCCCCGGCGCCCCCGCTCGCCGAGCCGCAGTCGCCCGGGGTGGCGCCTCCCGCCCCGCCGCCCGCCGCGGCGCTCCACCGCCGGGTCGAGGTCGAGGTCGAGGTGGCCGGGGCGTGCCCCGTCCCCGCCGTCCGCGCCTTCCTGGTGGTGAAGAAGCTCGCCCGGCTCGGGCAGGTGGTGCGCACCGCGCCGGCCGAGGAGGACCTCCGCGCCGGCCGGCTCCCCGGCCACCGCCTCACCGCCACCCTCGAGACCCCCGCGCCGCTCGGCGAGGTGGAGCGCGCGCTGTCCCAGATCTCCGATCTCGCGCGCGTGGCGGTGGCGGAGGCCGAGGCCCGGCCCGCCCCCGCCGCGCCCGCCGCCGCGCCGCGCCTGGCCGCCGCGCCCGCGGCCCCGGCGGAGGGCGCCGAGCGCACCGTCCGGGTGAGGGTGGAGCTGCTCGACTCCTTCCTCGACGCCGTGGGCGAGCTCATCCTCGCCACCTCGCGGCTGCGCGCGCTCGGGCGCGCCGTCCCGGAGGAGCACCGCCCGCCGCTCGAGGACGGCGTGGACCGGCTGCACGCGACGGTGAAGGACCTGCACGACAAGGTCATGGCGGTCCGCATGACGCCCCTCTCGCTCCTCACCGAGCGGCTGCCGCGCGCCGCGCGCGACCTGGCGCGCCGCCTCGGCAAGCAGGTCGAGGTGGAGGTCCGCGGGGCGGAGATCGAGATCGACCGCGCGCTCCTGGACGAGCTGGCCGACCCGCTCACGCACCTGCTTCGCAACGCGGTGGACCATGGGCTCGAGTCGCCCCCCGAGCGGCTCCGGGCCGGGAAGGGCGCCACCGGGCACGTGACGGTCAGCGCCCGCCGCGAGCGCGACCGCGTGCTGCTCGAGCTCGCCGACGACGGCCGGGGCATGGACCCGGAGCGGCTGCGCGCGGCGGCGGTGGCGAAGGGCGCGCTGCCCGCGGCCGCCGCCGAGCGGCTGTCGGACAAGGACGCGCTGCAGCTCGCCTGCCTGCCGGGCCTCTCCACCGCCGCCGAGGTGACCGATCTCTCCGGCCGCGGGGTGGGGCTCGACGCGGTGAAGCGCAGCGTGGAGGCGGTGGGCGGCGCGCTCGAGATCGACAGCGCGCGCGGCCGCGGGACGCGCTTCGTGCTCCGGCTGCCGCTCACGGTGGCGGTGCAGCAGGTGCTGCTGGTGCGGGTGGCGGAGGAGGTGCTGGCGCTCCCCATCGCCAAGGTCCATGGGGCGGCGGAGGTGGCCCTCTCCGCGCTCGACCAGAGCCGCGGCGCCCCGGTGCTGCCGTACGACGGCGCGCTGGTGCCGGTGCTCGACCTCGGCGCGCTGCTCGGCTTCGGCGGCGCGCGGCCCGCGCCCTGCGCGGTGGTGGTGGCGGACGGCGAGGCCGGCCCGGTGGGCCTGGCGGTGGACCAGCTCCTCGGGCAGCAGGAGGCGGTGCTGAAGCCGCTCGCCCGTCCCTTCGACCGCGTGCCCGGGCTCTCCGCGGTGACGGTGCTCGCGAGCGGGCGCCCGGTGTTCGTGCTCGACCTGGCACGGCTGGGGGCGGCGTGAGCGCCGGCGCTCCGGCGGCGCTCGGCGCGCCCGACCTCGACCTCCTGCAGGAGATCGCGACCATCGGCTGCGGCCAGGCGGTGACCGCGCTCGGCGCGCTCCTGCGGCGCCGCGTCGAGATGGACGTGCCGGAGGCGTGGGTGGGCCAGCGCCCGGGCGCCATCGCCGACTTCCTCGGCCACCTGGGCCAGGAGCTGGTGGCGGTGGGGGTCCGGCTGGAGGGGCTCCTGGCGGGGCACCTGGTGCTGGCGCTGCCCGAGCGCGACGCCGAGCGGCTGGCCGCCGCGCTCGGGTCGCCCACGCCGCGGTCCGGCGCCTGGGACGCGCTCTCCGAGAGCGCGCTCATGGAGTCGGGCAACATCGTGGGGAGCGCCTTCGTCTCCGCCATCGCGCGGATGGTGCGCGGGCGGCTCCTCCTGAGCCCGCCCGTCCTCGCCCGCGGCGCCGGGAGGGCGTGCCTCGACCAGCTGGTGGACCGGGAGGCGGGGCGGGTCGCGCTGGCGACGCGCTTCACCACCGACGGCCCGGCCGGGCTGGAGGGCCTCATCCTGGTGATGCCCGAGCCGGCCCAGCTGCCGGCGCTGCTCGCGTCGCTGCGCGGCGCGTAGTAGACAACCGCCATGGACGAGAGGGAGCTGCGCGCGCTGCTCGCGCGCGTGCGGGATGGCGAGGCGCCCGTCGAGCACGCGGTGGCGCGGCTCAAGGGCGCGCCCTTCGAGGCGGTGGGCGGGTTCGCCACCGTGGACACCCACCGCGCGCTGCGGGTGGGCATGCCGGAGGTGATCTTCGCCCAGGGCAAGACGGCCGCCCAGGTGGCGGCCATCGCCCGCAAGCTCGACGGGCACGGCCCGCTGCTCGTGACGCGGCTCGACCCGGACAAGGCCGCCCCGGCGCGCCGCGCGGTGAAGGGCGCGATCTACGACCCGGTCTCGCGCACGCTGCGCAAGGGGCGGATGGCCCTGCCCACCCGCGGCCCGGTGGCGGTGTGCTGCGCCGGGACGAGCGACGTCCCGGCGTGCGAGGAGGCGGCGGTCACGCTGGAGGTCATGGGCGTCGAGGCGGTGAAGGTCTACGACGTGGGCGTGGCGGGCATCCACCGGGTGCTGGCGCGCCGCGGCGACCTCGACCGCTGCCGCGCCGTGATCGTGGCCGCCGGGATGGAGGGGGCGCTGCCCTCGGTGGTGGGCGGGCTCGTCGGCCGGCCGGTCATCGGCCTCCCCACCAGCGTCGGCTACGGCGCCTCCTTCTCCGGGCTGACGCCGCTGCTCGCCATGCTGAACTCCTGCTCGCCCAACGTCACGGTGGTGAACATCGACAACGGCTTCGGGGCCGGGTTCGTGGCCGGCCTCATCGCCAGGGGGTGACCGTGGCGGAGCTGCTCTACGTGGAGCCGGTCGGCGGCGCCGCGGGGGACATGTTCCTCGCCGCCGCGCTCGACCTGGGCGTGCCGCGCGCGGCGCTCGAGGCGGCGCTCGCCACGCTCGGCGTGCCGGGCTTCCGGCTGGAGGTGACGCGCGCCGAGGCGAGCGGCATCGCCGGCGCGCACGTCGAGGTGGTGGTGGAGGGCCCGCAGCCGCACCACCGCGCGCTCTCGGACATCCAGGCGCTGGTGCGCGCGAGCGGGCTCTCGCCGCGGGCGCGCGAGGCGGCGCTCGGGCTCTTCGAGCGGATCGGGCGCGCCGAGGCGAAGGTGCACGGCGTCGCGCTCGAGCAGGTCCACTTCCACGAGGTGGGCGCGGTCGACTCGATCGTGGACGTGTGCGGCGCGGCGGTGGTGATGGACCTGCTCGGCTGGCCGCGCGCGGTGGCGCGCGCCCCGGAGCTGGGGCAGGGGTTCGTGAAGACCGCGCACGGGCTCTTGCCGGTGCCGCCGCCCGCGGTGCTGGAGCTCCTGCGCGGCGTGCCCGTCCAGCCCGGCGGCCCGGTGGGCGAGGCGGTCACCCCCACCGGCGCCGCCCTCCTCGCCGGCCTGTGCGAGGTGGGCGTCGCCCCGCCGCCCTTCACCCCCGCCCGCGTCGGCTACGGGCTCGGGCGGAAGCGCTGGCCGGATCGGCCGAACGTGCTCAGGTTGACGCTGGGCGCGTTGACCACGGCCGAGGGCGGTAGGGCGGGGGCTCATCCCCCGCCGCCCGGCGACGCGATCTACCAGCTCGAGCTCAACCTCGACGACTGCCCCGGCCAGCTCGTGGCGCGCGCCCTGGAGGCGGCGCTCGCCGCCGGCGCGCTCGACGTCTGGGCGGCGCCCTGCACCATGAAGAAGGGCCGGCCCGGTCTGGTCCTGGGCGCGCTCGCCCCCGCCGCCGCGCGCGAGGCGGTGGCGCGGGCGCTCCTCGCCGAGACCACCAGCCTCGGGCTGCGCTCCTGGCCGGTGGAGCGGATCGAGCTCGCGCGGGAGCTCGTCGAGGTGGCGACCCGCTACGGCGCGGTGCGGGTCAAGGTGGGCCGGCTCGGGGGCGAGCTCATGGGCGCGCACCCGGAGTACGAGGACTGCGCCGCGCGCGCCCGCGAGCACGGGGTGGCGGTGAAGGAAGTGATGGCGGACGCGCTGGCCGCCTGGCGGGCGGCGCGCGGGAGCTAGCTAGCCCCCGATCGACAGCGTCGCGTACCCCTGGAACGCCGGCAGCACGGTGGAGATCGAGTAGCCGGACGGGTTCATCGTGATCCGCTCGTCGCGGCCGTCCGCGGCCTGGAAGCGGGCGCGGCGCGCCGGGCCGGCCACGTGCGCGCCGAGGAAGAGCGTCACCCCCTGCGCCGGCGCCGGTCCGAGCGAGACGAGGTGCGCGTCGAGCCGCTCCGCGTTGCGCGCGAGCGCCACGAAGAGCGGGGTGCGCCCGGCCACGCTCGCGGCGCGGCGCCCCTTCCCCAGCAGCACCGAGAGGGCGCGCGCCAGCGGCTCGAGCTGGGCTGGCTCGAGCAGCGCGCCCGCCCGCGGCGCGGGCAGCGCCGGGAGCGCCACCAGCGTGCCCTTCCCCACCTTCGCGCCGGCCGCCTTCCCCGGCGGCAGGGACGGGCCGCCCGGGCGGCCGTCGCCGTCCACCGGCGCGAGCTCGCCGAGGAGGAGGGCGCTCCCGCCCGCCTCGAGGCGCCGCTTCACCTCCTGGACGTCCGCCGCCGGCAGCGCCCCCGCGCCGGCCAGCACCAGCGCCGCCCCGGGCGGCGCGTCGGCGAGGCGCATCACCACCGGCGCCTGCACGTGGAGCGCGGCCAGGGCATCGCCGGCGCGCTCCACCTGCGCCCGGTGGTCGCCGCCGGTCCAGAGGTCGGCCTCCGGCGAGTAGAGGAGCGCGCACTCGGCCACCGGCTCCACCGCGCCCGGCGCGTGCCGCTCGGCGCCGACCTGCCGCGCGAAGCGGCGCAGCGCGGCGAGCGCCTCGAGCTCCCGCGCCGGCGTGGCCGCGCCCGCGGCACCGTCGCGCGCGTGGGAGGCGGCGCCGGCCGCCGCGGGGGTGACGAGCTCCACCCCGCACGCCGCCGCCACGCCGGCGAGCCGCAGCACGAGCGCCGCCGGCGCCTCGCCCTGCACCGCCGCCGCGCACGGCCGCCGGCCCATGGCCGCCTGCAGGAGCCGGAACAGCCCGGCGCCGGTGGTCTGGGTGTCGCCCTTCACCGGGAAGATGGCGGCGTCGAGGTGGCGCGCGGCGAGGAGCTGCGCCGGCCCCACCGCCGCGAGCTGGGCCACCACCTGGAACGGGCGCCCGGCGGCCCGGGCCGCGTCGCGTGCGGCGCGCGCGTAGGCCTGCACCGCCCGGTCGAGCGCGGCGGAGCGGAAGCGCCAGAACTCGCGGCCGAACGGGAGGGCCGCGTGGCCGACCGCGCCCGAGGCGTTGGCGAGCGCCTCGCGCGCCATCGCCAGGTAGTCGAGCGGCATGAAGTGGTCGCCGTACTCGCGCGCCAGGTCCTTCGAGAAGGCGCGCTGGCAGTCCGGGCAGAACCCCGAGCCGAGGATGCCCTGCGCCATGGGGGCGTCGGGCCGGTCGAGGCACACCCCCGCGAAGCCGGCCGCCAGGGCCGCGGTCACCGCCTGCTCGACGCGGGCGCGGTGGCGCGGGGAGACGAGGCAGGCGCGCGGGTGGCCGGGCGCCCCCGAGGGGCTGCCGTCGGCGGCGCGACACGCCTCGTCGGGCGCGAAGGCGTGGCCGGCGGCGACGTCGGCGAGCGCCTGCGCGACCATGCCGCCCGGCAGCGGCTCGTCGAGGCGCACCACGAGGGGCTCGGCCGCGGCGGCGAGCGCGGTCCGGGCGGCCTCCTGCGGTAGGACACCCGCGGGGAGCCGGTAGGGAGCGAAGGCGGTCTGGACGGCCATGGAGGCGGGGAGCGACGCACGGTACAACGCCGCTCGCCCCTTGGGCAATTGCGACCCGGGTCCTCCGTGAGAACCATCCTGTGCGGGGCCGCGCACCGGCCCCGCGGGTGAGCGAAAGTACGTAAACCGCCGCGTTGACTGCGTTTCCGGCGCCGTGATAGGGCTCTCGCTCGGTGTCGTGCGTGCGCGGGACAGGCGGGTATTCCCGGCCACCCCCCGCGAGTACCAGCCTCTGGAGGACGGGCCGCGATGGGGAACTTCTTCGGCAGCGTGTTCGAGTCGTTCGAGAAGGGCGGATGGGGCATGTACCCCATCTCGGTCGCGCTCATCTTCGCCCTCGCGATCGTGGCCGAGCGCGTCTTCGTCCTCTACTTCCAGTCGTCGGTCGACAAGGAAGCGTTCCTGCGCGGGCTGAAGAAGCACATCTACGCGGGCGACCTCGACAAGGCGATCAGCTACTGCGCCGGGCAGAAGAAGACCCCGCTCGTCTCGGTCATCAAGGCCGGCCTCATCAACGTCCCGAAGGGCGAGGAGGACGTCCAGGCGGCGATGGACGAGGCGACGCTCCGCGAGTCGCCCAAGATCGAGCGCCGCACCGGCTACCTGGCGATGATCTCCAACGTCGCCACCCTGCTCGGGCTCCTCGGCACCATCTCCGGCCTCATCCGCTGCTTCGGCGCGGTGGCGAACGCGAACCCCGCCGACAAGGCCACCATCCTCTCCCAGGGCATCTCGGAGGCCATGTTCTGCACCGCCTTCGGCCTCGGGACCGCCATCCCCGCGCTCGTCCTCTACTCGGTGCTGCAGGGGCGCACGCAGCGCATGGTGGACGAGATCAACGAGTCGGCGGTGGGCGTGCTGAACCTCATCGTGGCCAACAAGGACAAGATGAAGCTGCCGGCGGCGCGCGCCGTGGCCGAGGCCCCCGTCGAGGAGACGGTGGAGTAAGGCATGGGCGGCGGCGCGCTCCCGGAGAGCGGCAAGAAGGGCAAGCGATCGCTCGACACGACGGTCAACGTCGTGCCGGCCATCGACCTCCTCTCCTGCTGCATCTCCTTCCTGCTCTTCACCGCGGTCTGGACCCAGATCTCGCGGCTGCAGGCGACGCCCATGGGGAACGGCGATCCGGCCCCCACCGAGCAGGTGAAGTCGCTCACCGTGACGCTCACGGTGGGCGAGCGCGGCTTCGTGCTCGCCACCAGCGCCGGGGCGCAGATCGAGATCCCGGCCCTGGGGCGCGCGCCGGACGGCGGCGTGCAGTACGACCTGAAGGGCCTGGGCGAGCGGCTCAAGAAGCTCAAGGCCGACTTCCCCGACCAGGCCGCCATCACGGTGGCCGCCGACGACGCCGTCGTCTACGCGGACCTCGTCCACACCATCGACGCCTGCGTCGGGGCGGGGCTCTCGAACGTCTCGGTCATGGGAGCGGGGTGAGCCGTGCCGATCGTCCAGCCCGGTAAGCGGCCCGCCAAGCGCTTCCAGTCGTCCAAGATCATGGGCGGCAAGATGCACCGCCACCTGCGCACGGGGAACGTCGAGCTCAACGTCGTGCCGATGGTCGACATGATGACGATGCTCGTCATCTTCCTCCTGCAGCAGTTCTCGGCCACCGGCGAAGTGCTCTACATGCAGAAGGACATCCGGCTGCCCGACGCCCGCCACGGCCAGCAGATCGAGGTGGCGCCGGTGATCGCCATCAGCGCCGCGCAGGTGGTGGTCTCGGGCGTGAAGGTGGCCGACGTGCCGGACCTGGAGAAGGACCCGTCGCAGATCATCGCGCCGCTCACCGAGAAGCTGCGCGACGAGAAGAAGCGCTGGGACTTCATCCACCAGAACGACCGCGACCGGGAGAAGAACTGGAAGGGCGAGGTGAACGTCCAGGCGGACGTGAAGGTGCCCTTCCGCGTGGTCCGGCGCGTGCTGGCCTCTGCCGCCGAGGCGGGGTATGGCAACATCAACTTCGCCGCCATGGAAGAGGGCGGCCCGGCCGCCGCCAAGAAGTAGGGGGCGTCCCGCTCATCCCGGGGCGGAGGAGCGCCCGGCCCGCGGCGGCGCCTCCTCCCCGACCGTGCGCCGCCCGGCCTTCCGCTGGCCTGCCCCTTGCCCTGACCGGCACGCCCCGCTAGTATCGCGGCCCTCCGAATTCCGGGCCCTTGGCCCACCTCGCACCCCACTCCTGGACACAAGGGTCCTCACCGGAACTGCAAGCCCATGAACCTCTCTACCCTGATGTCATCCCTCACGCTGGCGGCCGAAGGCGGCGGCGAGGCGAACCTCGTCCTGCCCGACCTGTCCTCGGTCAGCTTCCTCGGTATGAGCGGCAAGGGCCTGCTCGCGATCGGGCTCCTGGTCTCGGCGGCCGGCCTGGCCTTCGGCCTCGCCATCTCGAACCAGCTCAAGAACCTGCCGGTGCACCGGTCGATGCGGGACATCTCGGAGCTCATCTACGAGACCTGCAAGACCTACCTCGTCACGCAGGCGAAGTTCATCGCCCTGCTCTGGGCCTTCATCGCCGTCATCATCGTGGCCTACTTCGGCTTCCTGACCGAGCCGCACAAGACGATGGGGGAGGTGGCGATCATCCTCCTCTTCTCGGTGGTCGGCATCCTGGGCAGCTCGGGCGTCGCCTGGTTCGGCATCCGGGTCAACACCTACGCCAACTCGCGCGCCGCCTTCGCGTCGCTGCGCGGCAAGCCGTTCCCCACCTACGCCATCCCGCTCAAGGCGGGCATGTCGATCGGCACCATGCTGATCAGCACCGAGCTGCTGATCATGCTCTTCATCCTGCTCTTCATCCCGCGGGACGTGGCCGGCCCGTGCTTCATCGGCTTCGCCATCGGCGAGTCGCTCGGCGCCTCGGCGCTGCGCATCGCCGGCGGCATCTTCACGAAGATCGCCGACATCGGCTCCGATCTCATGAAGATCGTCTTCAAGATCAAGGAGGACGACGCCCGCAACCCCGGCGTCATCGCCGACTGCACCGGCGACAACGCGGGCGACTCGGTCGGCCCCTCGGCCGACGGCTTCGAGACCTACGGCGTCACCGGCGTCGCGCTCATCAGCTTCATCCTGCTGGCGGTGAAGGACCCGAGCACGCAGGTGCAGCTGCTGGTGTGGATCTTCGCGATGCGCATCATGATGATCGTCGCGTCGGTCCTCTCCTACTTCATCAACGAGGCGGTCGCGAAGGCCAAGTACGCCGCCGCCGACGTGATGAACTTCGAGGCGCCGCTCACCTCGCTGGTGTGGCTCACCTCGATCGTCTCCATCGTCCTCACCTACGCGCTCTCCTACGCGCTCATCGCCCAGCTCGGCGACGGGACGCTGTGGTGGAAGCTCTCCACCATCATCACCTGCGGCACGCTCGCCGGCGCGATCATCCCCGAGATCGTGAAGGTCTTCACCTCCACCACCTCCGGGCACGTGCGCGAGGTCGTCACCGCCTCCCGCGAGGGCGGCGCGTCGCTCAACGTCCTCGCCGGCCTCACCGCCGGCAACTTCTCCGCCTTCTGGATGGGCCTCGTCATCGCCGCGCTGATGGGCGGCGCCTACGCCGTCTCGACGCTCGGCCTCTCGGCGCTCATGCTGGCGCCGGCCGTCTTCGCCTTCGGCCTGGTCGCCTTCGGCTTCCTCGGCATGGGCCCGGTCACCATCGCCGTCGACTCCTACGGCCCGGTGACGGACAACGCCCAGTCGGTCTACGAGCTCTCGCTGATCGAGAACGTGCCGAACGTGAAGGCCGAGGTGAAGAAGGACTTCGGCTTCGACCTCAACTTCGACAAGGCCAAGCACTACCTCGAGGAGAACGACGGCGCCGGCAACACCTTCAAGGCGACCGCCAAGCCGGTGCTCATCGGCACCGCGGTGGTGGGCGCCACCACCATGATCTTCTCCATCATCATGGTGCTGACGGGCGGCCTCACCGCCGACCTCGAGAAGCTCTCCATCATGAACCCGCTCTTCCTGCTCGGGCTCATCCTCGGCGGCTCGGTCATCTACTGGTTCACCGGCGCCTCGACCCAGGCCGTCTCCACCGGCGCCTACCGCGCGGTGGAGTTCATCAAGGCCAACATCCGCCTCGAGGGCGTCGAGAAGGCCTCGGTGGAGGACTCGAAGAAGGTGGTCGCCATCTGCACGCAGTACGCGCAGAAGGGCATGTTCAACATCTTCCTCACCGTCTTCTTCGCCACGCTCGCCTTCGCCTTCCTCGATCCGTTCTTCTTCATCGGGTACCTCATCTCGATCGCCATCTTCGGCCTCTTCCAGGCCATCTTCATGGCGAACGCCGGCGGCGCCTGGGACAACGCGAAGAAGGTGGTCGAGGTCGAGCTCAAGGCGAAGGGCACGCCGCTCCACGACGCCTCGGTCGTCGGCGACACCGTCGGCGACCCCTTCAAGGACACCTCCTCGGTGGCCATGAACCCGGTCATCAAGTTCACGACCCTGTTCGGCCTGCTGGCCGTCGAGCTGGCGCTCCGCGTCGACACCGCCGTCAAGATCGGCGCGTTCGCCGTGTTCCTCGCCATCGCCCTCGTCTTCGTGTGGCGCTCGTTCTACGGGATGCGCATCAAGACGGGCGTGGCGGCGGCCGAAGAGGACGCCAGCCCCGCCGCCTCCGCGCACGGGTAGACACGGGCGGGCCCCCGCCCCGTGGAGGGCGGGGGCGCCGTCTCACCCGGCGCGCCGTGGGCACGCGTCCGTAGGGCGGGGGCTCGTCCCCCGCAGCGGGGGGCCGCCTTGGCCGACGAGGACGTGATCGATCTCGACGAGCTCCGGACGGCCCTCGTCCGGACCTGCGCCCGCCTCAAGGTCTTTCCGCTGCCGGGCGTGGTCGTCCTCCCGGGGACGCCCACGCCCTTTCACGTCTTCGAGCCGCGCTACCGGCAGCTCACCGCCGAGGCGCTGCGCGGCGACCGCATGCTCGCCGTCGCGACGCTCGCCTCGGAGGAGGGCGCCACGCAGGACCGCGCGCCCATCCAGCCCATCGCGGGGGCCGGCTTCATCGAGGAGGCGGAGGAGCTCCCCGACGGCCGGTTCCACATCCTGGTGCGCGGGCTCGCCCGGGTGCGCCTGGTGGAGGAGCTCGAGAACGGGCTCCCGTACCGCGAGTTCAGGGCCGAGCTCCTCGAGGACGTCTACCCGCCGGCCGGGTCCGCGGCGCTGCTCCGCCAGCGGCGGGCGCTGGAGGCCTGCGTGCTGCAGCTCGCCGAGGTGCTGCCGCCCGAGTCGGGCGCGCCGCAGCTCGCCGAGCTGGCCGCCCGCACCCCCTCCGCCTCGACGCTCGCCGACCTCGTCGCCGCCGCGGTGGTGAGCGAGCCCGACAAGCGCCTGGCGGTCATCGAGGAGCTCGACGTGGCGAAGCGCCTCGACCTCGTCACCGGCGAGGTGGCGAGCGTCATCCTCATGCTGTCGCAGGGCCGGACGCCGAGCGCCTAGCGCGGTCAGGCCGCCGGGCGGCCGACGCCGAAGTAGGTGAAGCCGGCAGCCCGGGCGCGGGCGGCGTCCCACACGTTGCGCCCGTCGAACAGCACCTTGCCCCGCATGATCTGGCCGAGCCGCTCGTAGTCCGGGGCGCGGAACTCGTTCCACTCGGTGACGAGGAACAGCGCGTCGGCCCCCTCGGCGGCGGCGTAGGGCTCGCCGGCGAGGCGCACGTGCGGGCCGAGGAGCGGCCGCGCCACCTCGGCCGCCACCGGATCGTGCGCCACCACCTCCGCGCCCGCGCCGGCGAGGAGCTGCGCCAGCGTGAGCGCCGGCGCCTCCCGCATGTCGTCGGTCTTGGGCTTGAAGGCGAGGCCCCACAGCGCGCAGCGCTTGCCGGCGAGCGCGCCGAAGTGCTTCACCGCCTTGTCGAAGAGGAGCCGCTTCTGCCGCTCGTTCACCCGCTCCACCGCGCGGAGCAGGTCGAAGTCGAGCCCGAGCTGCCGCGCCATGGTCATGACCGCGCGGACGTCCTTCGGGAAGCAGGAGCCGCCGAACCCGACCCCCGGGAAGAGGAACGGGTAGCCGATGCGCCGGTCCGAGCCCATGCCGCGCCGGACCTGGTCCACGTCGCAACCGAGCCGCTCGCACAGCGCGGCCACGTCGTTCATGAAGGAGATGCGCGTCGCCAGCATGGCGTTGGCCGCGTACTTGGTGAGCTCGGCCGAGCGCGGGTCCATGAAGAGGATCGGCTGCTCGGTGCGGACGAAGGGCTGGTACAGGTCCGCCATCACCTGGCGGGCGCGCTCCGAGGCGACGCCCACCACCACGCGGTCGGGCCGCATGAAGTCGTCCACCGCCGAGCCCTCCTTGAGGAACTCGGGGTTCGACACCACGTCGAACTCGGCCCGGGCGGAGCGCGCCACCACCTCGCGGACGCGCTCGCAGCTGCCGACGGGCACGGTGCTCTTGTTCACCACCACCGTGTAGCGCTCGATGGCGCGACCGACCTGCTCGGCGGCGGTGAGCACGTGCGTCAGGTCCGCCTCGCCCGTCTCGCCCGGCGGCGTGCCGACGGCGATGAAGACCACCTCGGTGTCCCGCATGGCGGCGGCGAGCGAGGTGGTGAAGGCGAGCCGCCGCTCGCGCGCGTTGCGGCGCACGAGCTCCTCGAGACCCGGCTCGTAGATCGGGATCCCACCCTCCCGCAGCGTCGCGATCTTCTTCTCGTCCACGTCCACGCAGGTGACGTGGTGGCCGGACTCCGAGAGGCACGTCCCGGTGACGAGCCCGACGTAACCGGTGCCGACGACGGCGATCTTCAAGGCGAGGACCTCCTGAGCAGCGCCGCACGATAACACGCGGTCCCGCCCGGGCCGTCCCCGGGCGCGCGGCGGCCGGACGGGCGGGGGCTCGCTCGCCGCGCCGAGGCAGCGCGGCCCTATGGCGCCAGCAGGAGCTTCGCCGCGGCCTCGGCCCCGCGCGCGCGGCGCAGGCGCGTGGGGTCGCCGGCGCTCTCGGCGAGCGCCTCCACCGCCGCGCGCTCGGCGCGGCCCAGCTCAGGCGACAGCGCCGCCGCGCGCTCCGCGGCGGCGGGGAAGTAGCGCGCGGTCACGGCGCAGGCGCCGTAGAGGGCCCGCGCCAGCCCCAGCTCGGCGGCGCGCCGCCGCACCGCCTCCACCGTCGCGCGCTCCGCGAAGTCGGGCTGGTGGAGCAGCTCCCGGACGTCGACGTAGAGCAGGAGCGGCGCGTAGAGCCCGGCCTGCGCCAGCTCCGCGGCGGCGAGGAGCAGCGCATCCTCGGCGGCGGGACGGGCGAGCGTCGGGCCGAGCGCCGGCGTCGGGACGCGCCGCTCGAAGGCGCCGAGGTCCCCCGCGCGGCCCGCTAGCAGGCCCTCCTGGATCCGCAGCGGCAGCCGGCCGTCGTCGAAGGTGACGGTGTGTCCCCCCGGCCCGGTCTCGAGGGCCCGGAACCCCGCCTCGCCCACCTGCGCGGCGAAGCGGGCGCCGTCCTCGGCGCGCACCAGGAGGCGCAGGTCGCCCACCGGCCGGAAGGCGAGGTGGGGGTAGAGCCAGTCGACGTAGGCCGCCCCGCCCAGCACCAGCGCCGGGACGCCGAGCCCGCGCAGCGCGCCCTTGAGCGTCATGAGCTTGAAGACGTTGTCGTTCACCGTGCCCTGGTAGAGCGGCAGGAGCCGCTCGCGGAGCGAGGCCGGCGCGCCAGCGCCGAGGCGCCGCGACTCGAGCTGGTAGGAGGCGAGCGGGGCGAGCCCGTGCGCGTCGAGCACCTCGAAGAGCTCGGCGGGATCGCACGGCGGCAGCTCGGCCGGCGGGTCGAAGGCGGTGAGGGCGCGCAGGGCGTCGAGCAGGGCCACGGCTGGACAGTCTAGCGCGTGACTCCCCCCGGGGCCGCCCCGTGCTCACCGTTCCGGTGAATGGCCGACCACCACGTGCAGCAGGCGCTCGCGGAGCTCTGCGAGCTGCGGAGCGACGGCGAGCCCATCGTGTCGCTCTACCTCGACACCCGCTGGCCCGACGAGAAGCAGCGCGAGCGCTCGCGCGTCTTCCTGCAGGAGTCCCTCCGGCGGACGGTCGACCGGCACGCGGCGCACCCGCAGCTCGAAGCGCTGCGGCGAACGCTCGGCCGCGTCGCGGCGGCCGCCGGCGAGCGGGTGGGCCAGCCCGGCGGCGCGGACCGCGGCCTCGCGATCTTCGCCTGCGAGGCGCTCGGGCTGTGGAGCGTGCACGCGGTGCCGCGGCCCTTCGTGGACGAGCTGTGCACCGACGCGCGGCCGCACCTCCTGCAGCTGGCGCGGCTCGCCGACGACGTGGAGCCCGGCATCCTGGTGTTCGTGCACGACCGCGGCGCCCGGCTGTACGAGGTGGCGCTGGGCGCCATCGTGAACGAGGCCACCGTGGAGCGCCCGGTGCCGGGCCGACACGGCCAGGGCGGGCGGATCCGCGGCGGCGCGAGCCCGTCGCCGCGCGGGGCCTCGGGGGGCGCCTTCTACGAGCGCGAGCGCAAGAACCAGCGCCACGTCGAGGAGCTGGCCGACCGCGCCCGCCGGGAGGCGGTGGAGCTCCTGCGGCAGCTCTGGGAGCGCGACCCGCGCGCGAACCTGGTGCTGGTCGGCACGAGCGAGAAGGTGGCGGCGTTCGAGCGCGCGCTCCCGGCGCGCATGCAGGAGAAGGTGCTGGCGCGCCTGCCGCGGCCGCCGGGCAAGGAGAGCTGGCGCGGCGACGGCAAGGCGGCGCTGCTCGGGCAGGTGGTGGAGAAGATCGTCGGCCACGAGCGCGGCCAGGAGGCGGCGCAGGTGGAGCACGCCATCGGGGAGGCGCTGCGCGGCGGGCTGGCGGTGCTCGGCCCCGAGGACGTGGTGGCGGCGGTGAACCAGCGCCGCGTGCACCGGCTCATCGTGGAGGAGGACTTCGAGCGGTCCGGCTGGCGGTGCCGCAACTGCGAGGCGCTCGGGACCACCCACGACGAGGTCTGCTCGTTCTGCCAGGGGCCCCTG
Organism: Anaeromyxobacter diazotrophicus; assembly: GCF_013340205.1. Classification (NCBI taxonomy): domain Bacteria; kingdom Pseudomonadati; phylum Myxococcota; class Myxococcia; order Myxococcales; family Anaeromyxobacteraceae; genus Anaeromyxobacter; species Anaeromyxobacter diazotrophicus. The sequence goes on along the minus strand of NZ_BJTG01000005.1, from coordinate 159,233 downwards.
GCGCTGGTGGAGGCGCTCTCGGAGGAGCTGGTGGGCCGGGTGCTGGCCGAGGACGGCGAGGTGGAGGTGGTGGCGCACACGAACCGGCTGCACGCCTACCACGGGGTGGCCGCGCTGCTCCGCCAGGGCCGGGCGAACGGCCTCTCCGGCCGCGAGCCGCCCGCGCCGCCGGGCGGACCTCCCTAGCCCCGGTCGAGCGAGGCGCGGCCGGGGCCGTGGCTCGCGAGGAGCAGCATCCCCCCGGCGATCCCGGCGTTCTTGAGCAGCTGGAGCATCTGCGCGTGATCCCCGCGCAGCGCCGGGTGCCAGTGGAAGAGCCAGCTCACCGCCGCCAGGTAGGCGAAGAGGACCAGCGCCGCCGCGCGCGCCTTGAGCCCGAGCGCGAGCAGCGCGGCGCAGCCGAGCTCGAGCGCGCCCGCCGCGTACGCGCCGGCGGTGGCGAAGGGCAGCCCGCGGCCGGCGATGGCCGACGCGGCGCGCCCGGTGGCGGTCCACTTCTGGAAGCCCGAGTAGAAGAAGATGCCCGAGAGCAGGAGCCGGCCGAGGAGCGGGCCGAGCGCGGCGAGGAACGACGTCATGCAGGCCTAGTCATACCCCGCCGCCCCCCGCGGTCAAACTCCTCGCCGGCGCCGCGCCGCTGCCGCGCGCGGCCGCGCGTCACGGGCGCTCGACCGCCGCCGCCCCGAAGTGCCGCCCCCCGTACCGCGCCAGCTCGGCGCAGTGCCGCCGCGCCTCGAGGAGCCGCGCGTCCTCGGCGTAGGTGGTCGGGTAGACGGGGGGCATGGGCCGCGGCCGCATCTCGGCGTCCACGTTCACGAACGTGAACAGGCACGAGTTGGAGAGCGCGCTCGTGGTGCGGTCGCGGCTGCGGCGGGCGATGCTCGTCTCGACCGAGAGCAGGTCGCCCGCGGCGTAGACGACCCGGCTGGTGTAGTGCAGCGAGTCGCCGATGCGCACCGGCTGGAGGAAGTTGACGCGGTTCACGGCCGCCAGCACCGGCCGGTCGGTCGCGGCCAGCTCGGCGCAGATGGAGGCGAGCTCGTAGGCGTGCCGCATGACGTACCCGCCGAAGATCTTGCGCGGCACGTTCTCCTGCTCGGGGTACATCCGCTCCCAGGCCTCGGTGACGAGCCGGCCGGCCAGGAGCCCCGCGAACCCAGGCTGCTCCTGCTCGCGCCGCAGCCGCGTCAGGAGCTCGTACTCCTCGTGGCTCGGCGGCTGCTGGGCCGCGGCCAGGTGGCGCCGGTACGCCTCGCGCCGCTCGAGCGCGCGCTCCTCCCGGTGGCGCTCCAGCGCGTCCACGTACTCGAGCGGCGGCAAGGCGACGCTGCTCGCCTCGTCGCCGTGGCCGAGCCGCGCCACCATCGTGAAGTAGCAGGAGGCGACGTGCACCGGCGGGTCCCCGGGCTGCGTCACCCGGATGCCGACCTCCATCGAGCTGCGGCCCACGTGGTTGAGCCGGGCGCTGAACTGGATGTCGCGCGCCACGTCCGCCGGGTGGCGGACGAGAATGTTGTCGACGGCGGCGGTGACGACGCGCGCCTCGGGGTGCGCCCGCTGCGCGTAGTGGAGCGCGGTCTCCTCCGCCAGCTTGTCGAGCACCTCGAGCAGGAGCCCGAAGCGCAGGTTCCCCTGCAGCGGCGCGTCCACCACCATGAACCGGCGGCGCAGCGCGGCGTCGGTGGAGAGCTGGAGCGCGAAGGTCCGGGTGGTCTCGAGGGGTCGCATGCGCCTCCCGGGCCGGAGTGTAACGGCCCGGCGGCGCGCGGTCGATCCGGGCGGCGGCGTGGGGCGGCCCGGGGCGATATAGGATCGCGGCATGGGCAAGCCGTTCCTGTGGGCAGCGATCGCGATCGTCCTCCTCGGCGCCGGCGCCATGGCGGCCGTCTACGCGCTGAGCGGAGCCGCGGCGCCGGCCCGCGCGCCGGCGGCCGCCCCGCCGGCGCCGCCGCTCCCCGCCTACGAGCCGCCGGCCCCCGCCGCGCTGGCGCCCGCGCCGCCTGCCCCGCCCGTCCCGGTGGCCCAGCAGCCCGTGTCGGCGCCGGTGCGGGCCGAGCCCGTCGCCGCCCCGGAGTACCAGGAGCGGCTCCAGTCGCCCGACGAGGGCGAGCGCGGCGACGCCATGCTCGAGATGCGCGAGCAGCGCCGGATCAACCGGATGGAGTGGCTCAACCGCCGCCGCCAGCAGCGGTGAGGCCGCCGGGGGGTCCGGCGGGACGCGCCCCGGCTCGGCAGTCGACGCGCACCATCAGTGACGCGGGCGGCCGCGCGCCGCGGGGGTAGCATCGGCGGCGCTCGCCCGCCCGTGCCCCCTCCGAGCGAGCGCTTGCTGTCCAGGACCAGCCTGCATATCTCCGTGGAGACCCTGTGGACCGTTCACCCGTGGACACCTCGCTCCGGCTCTTCGCGGTCCTCGCGCTCGCCTCCGCCGCCGGCTGCGCGCTCGCGCCCGGCATGCGCCTCGACGAGGACGCGGCGGTGCGCCGCGGCCAGGAGACCACCAAGGACCCCCAGTTCAAGGTGGAGCCGGTGACCCAGGCCCTGGTGAAGCGCCTGGCGGAGCAGGGCGCGGTCCACCCGGCGCCGCTCACCGACCCGCTCGCGGAGGAGGCGGCGCACTACCACTATCGCGTGGCCCCCTACGACGTGCTCCAGGTCATCGTGTGGGACCACCCGGAGCTGACCGCGCCCACCGGCCAGTTCCGCTCGCCCGAGGAGAACGGCAACCAGGTTCACGCCGACGGGACCATGTTCTACCCCTACGTGGGGGCGGTCGCGGTCGCGGGCAAGACGGTCGAGGAGGTGCGGCAGCTCCTCACCGACCGCATCGCCCACGCCATCACCCGGCCGCAGATCGACGTCCGCGTGGTGGCCTTCCGCGGCAAGAAGGTGCAGGTCACGGGCGAGGTGGTGGCGCCCACCACCATCCCGGTCACCGACGTGCCCCTGCGCGTCCAGGACGCGCTCGCCCTCGCCAAGGGGTTCACCTCCGAGTCCGACTTCTCGCGGGTGACCCTGTCGCGCGCCGGGACCACCTTCGAGCTCAACCTCCAGGCGCTCTACGAGCGGGGCGATCTCTCGCAGAACTGGCTGCTGCAGGACGGCGACGTGGTGAACGTGCCGGACCGCAGCCGGAACAAGGTGTTCGTCATCGGCGAGGTGCGCGCGCCGCAGTCGCGGCTCATGGTGCGCGGCCGGATGTCGCTGGCGGAGGCCCTGGCCGACACGACCGGCACCACGGTCGGGATGTCCTCGGCCGCGTCGAGCGGGACCGTCGTCAACTGGCTCGATCCCACCGCCGCGAACCCGGCCAAGATCTACGTCATCCGCGGCAGCTACGACGCGCCGCAGATCTACCACCTCGACGCCAGCTCGCCCGACGCCATCCTGCTCGCGGCCCAGTTCCCGCTCCAGCCGCGCGACGTGGTGTTCGTCTCGACCTACGAGCTCTCGCGCTTCAACCGCGTCATCCTGCAGATCCTGCCCACCATCCAGGGCATCTGGCAGACGTACGACATCGTCCAGCGCACGAGGTAGCGCCAGGGCGCGGAGCTGGGGGTCTCGCGGGTGCCAAGCCGCCGGCCGTGGTGTAAGAAGCCCGTCTTCAGCACCGTCTTCTCGATCGGGATCTACACCGGGCCCTCGCCGCTGGCGCTCGGGCCGCCCGCGGGGCTCGAGAACCCGGTCCTGACGCGCGAGAGCGTCACCGACCGCTACGCCTCCTTCGTCGCGGACCCGTTCATGATCCGGGTGGACGGCACCTGGCACATGTTCTTCGAGGTGCTGGCGTGCGGGGCGCTGTCGAAGAAGGGGGAGATCGGGCTCGCGACCAGCCGGGATGGGCTCCGCTGGGCGTACCAGCGGATCGTCCTCGCCGAGCCCTTTCACCTGTCCTACCCGCACGTCTTCGCGTGGGAGGGCGAGCACTACCTCATCCCCGAGAGCACGGCGGCGGGCGGCGTCCGGCTGTACCGGGCCGACCCGTTCCCGACCCGCTGGACGCTCGCGGCGGTGCTCCTCGAGGGCCCGGTGCTCCTCGACAGCTCCGTCTTCCACCGGGACGGGCGCTGGTGGATGTTCACCGAGACCGACGCGGCGCGCGGCACGCTGCGCCTGTTCCACGCCCGCGAGCTCACCGGGCCCTGGCGCGAGCACCCGAGGAGCCCGGTCGTCGCCGCCGACCCGCGCACCGCCCGGCCCGCCGGCCGGGTGCTCGCGACGCCGGACCGGCTCGTCCGCTTCGCGCAGGACTGCGAGCTCGACTACGGCGTCGCCGTGCGCGCGCTCGAGATCACCCGCCTGACCGAGCGCGAGTACGAGGAGCGCGAGGTCGCCGGCGGACCCCTGCTGGCGGGGGGCGGCGAGGGCTGGCGCGCGCTCGGCATGCACCACCTCGACGTCCACCCGCGCGAGGAGGGCGGCTTCATCGCCTGCGTGGACGGCTGGCGCGAGCGGGCGCGGCGCCCGCGGGAGCTCGCCGTCTGGGCGGCCGACCACGGGCGCCAGGCGCTCGAGCTCACGCGCGCCGCACGCTCTCGTAGACCGCGATGAGCCGGCCGGCCACGGCGCTCATGGAGTAGGACGCCGCGACCTTGGCCCGGTTGCGCTCGCCCTGGGCGCGGCGCAGCGGCGCGTCCAGGAGCAGCGCGGCCACGCGCGCGGCGAGCGCGGCCGCGTCGCCCGCCGGCACCAGGTAGCCGTTCACGCCCTCCTCGACGAGCTCCGGGACGGCGCCGACCGGGGTGGCCACGACCGGCTTGCCCGCCGCCATGGCCTCGAGGATCGAGACCGGCATGCCCTCGCGGTAGGAGGGGAGCACGTAGACGGCGCAGCGCGCGAGCTGGCGCAGCTTGGCCTCGCCCGCGACCCACCCCGGCAGCTCCACCGCACGCTCGAGCCCGAGGGCCCGCACGCGGCGCCGCACCTCCTCGACCGCGCCGTCGCCCGCCAGCACGAAGCGCGCGGCTGGCGCCGACTGCAGGACGAGCGGGATGGCGCGGAGGAGATCGTAGGTGCCCTTCGCCTGCCCGAGGCGGCCCAGGCAGAGGACGACCTGCTCGCCCCCGGGGCCCGGCGCGCCGGCCGCCGCCTCGAGCTCCGGGGCCTCCACCGGGTTCGGGACGACGTGGATGCGCGCGCCGGGCGCGTAGCCCGCGAGCACGGCCTGCCAGGTGGACGAGAGCGCGATGCAGGCGTCCGCCCGCTCCAGGAAGAGCTTCACGCAGCGAGCGTTGAGGGCCGACGCGTCGCGGAAGTCGGGGAAGGTGCCGGAGTGCCCGTGGACGACGGTCGGGAGCCGCAGCGCCTTCGCGACGAGGAGGTACGCCAGCTTGCGGTAGAAGCTGAGCCGCGACGCGTAGTGGAGGTGGACCACGTCGGGCCGGAACGCGCGCGCCGCGGCGGGGAAGCGGAGGAGCGCGCCGGCGCTCCTCCACGCCTTCCGGAGCTTCCCGCCCTCGACCGTGCTCGCGTGGTAGCGCAAGGCCACGCGCTGGGCGTACTCCGAGCCGAGGTAGGTCGCGGCGACCGAGGCGATCCCGCCCTTCATCTTCGGGTCGGGCCCGACCATGAGGACGCGCAGGCGGGGCGGCGCCGGGGCCGCGGGCTGCGCGCCGCTCCCCCCGGGCGTCAATGCAGCGTGTCCGTGGGGCCGGGTCCGACGCCGGCCGGCACCCGGTGGGCGAGGGTCTGGACGAGGACGCGCCATGCGAAGACGGGGAGGGCGGCCTGCCGCCGGATGCGGCGGGGGTCGGAGAGCAGCCGGTACAGCCACTCGAGGTTCATCCGCTGCCAGGCCTCGGGGGCGCGCTTCACGTGGCCGGAGAGCGTGTCGAGCGTCCCGCCGATCCCCTGGATCACGCTCACCTGGAGCCGCGAGGCGTGCTCCGCGATCCACCGCTCCTGCCGCGGGCTGCCGAGCGCGACGAACAGGATCCGGGCGCCGGAGCGGTTGATGGCGTCGACGAGCTCGCCCATGCGCTCGGCGGGGACGTAGCCGTTCGACCGCCCCGCGATCCGCAGCGACGGGTGGCGCGCCTGGAGGTGCGCGGCGGCGGCGGCGCTGACCTCCTCCTTCGCGCCGTAGAGGTAGATGGCGTAGCCGCGCCGCGCCGCCAGCGCGCAGAGCTCCTGCATGAGGTCCGCGCCCGGGACGCGCGCCAGCGAGGCGTGCTGCAGCTTCGCGGCCCAGACCACCCCGATGCCGTCGGGGATGAGCAGCCGGCCGCCGCGGAAGAACTCCGCGAGCCACGGGTCCTTCGCGAGCGACATCACCTTCTCGGGGTTCACGGCCAGGATGGACTGGGGGCGGCTCTCGGCGCGCACCGCCTCGTCCGCGAAGGCCACGGCGCGCGCCATGTCGACGGCGTCCACCGGCACGCCGAGGATCTCGAGCCGCTGCGGGACGCTGCTGGGAGCCTCGGGCGTCATGACGCCTCGCACCTCGCGCGGGGAAGTCCGCGGCCGGGACGGCGAGCGCGCGAGCCCCTCGCCCGCGCCGCGCCGATCGCAGCGGGAACGTGGGGTCCTCGGAAAAGCCCAGCAAGGCCCCGCTTAGCGCTGGGGGGAAGGGCCCGGGCGACCGCCTCGGCCACCCGCCGCGCCGGTTCGCCCCGCACCCACTCGCCGGTCGTTTCCTCTCCGTCAACGGGGGTCCGCAATGACCCTGCTTGCTTCGCTCGAGGTGTACCGGAGTCGTTTGATCGCCCACACGGGGTGTCCTGTATTCGAGTGACATCCGCAACGCCGAACCGCTCGGCTGGGGCGGCCCGCAGAGGCGCATCGAACTCGACCCGGGTCAGTGGCACCCAGGAGGAAGCAAGTGAGCAAGAGCAGGTGGCTGGCCCTCGTAGCGATGTTCATGACCCTGCAGTTCGGATGTGGCGGTGCCAGCGGGACCGCCCAGATCGACGAGGCCGACGCGGCGCTCCGGCGCGCGCGCGGCGTCGCCGTGACGGTGACGCCCGCGACGGCGTCGGTGCTCACCGGCGGCGCGGCCCAGCTCACCGCCACCGTGACCGGGACCACCAACACCTCCGTGAGCTGGACGGTGCAGGAGGGCGCCGCCGGCGGCGCGGTGAGCTCGACCGGCCTCTACACGGCCCCGTCGGCCGCCGGCACCTACCACGTCGTGGCCACGAGCCAGGCCGCCAGCTCGCGGAGCGCCACCGCCACCGTGACGGTGACCGACCCGGCGCCGACGCCGACCCCGACCCCGACCCCGACGCCGACGCCGACGCCGACGCCGACCCCGACCCCGACCCCGACTCCGACTCCGACTCCGACTCCGACCCCGACGCCCACGCCGACCCCGGCCCCGGCGTGCACGTCCACCGTCACGACGAGCGCCAACCTGTCGAGCGCGGTGAACGCCCTCACCCCGGGCGCCGTCCTCTGCCTGCGCGGCGGGACCTACGCCCAGTCCATCGGCGTGAACCCGGGGCTCCGGGGCACGGCCAGCCAGCCCATCACGGTGCAGGCCTACCCGGGCGAGACGGTGATCCTGAAGCCGAGCGGCGGCCAGTACGTGCTCGGCGTCAACCCCGGCTCGAGCGCGACCGCCAGCTACGACACGAACCCCGCGTCGAACTGCTACACCGGCCGGTGCTCCGCCTCGGTCCCGCAGTGGCTCACCTTCCGCAACCTGATCTTCGACGGCGCCGGGCTCAACACCAGCTCCTACGTGGTCTTCCTCATGGGCACCGGCGTCAGCGCCTGCGTGAACCGCGACGCCGCCATCGGCCCGCACCACCTCACCTTCGACACGGTGGAGGTGCGCAACGGCCCGGACCAGGGCGTCTTCGGCGTCGGCGACTACACCACGTTCCTCAACAGCTCCATCCACGACAACGGCTTCGTGAACACCGCGCACGCCACGCACGGCCTCTACCTCGAGGCCAAGCACTGGACGGTCAGCGGCGGCTCCATCGTCCACAACCACGACGAGGGGGTGCACACCTGGACCGGCGAGGACTGCGGTGACGCGAGCGACAACACCTTCGAGAACGTGACCATCTCCGGCAACGGCTACTGGGCCATCGGCCTCTCCTGCGGGGCGCGCAACAAGGTCCTCAACAGCACGATCTACAGCCAGACCACCGCCGACGGCCCGGGCTCGGGCGTCTCGCTGCACGACGGCGCCTGGGGGACGGTCGTCAGCGGGAACACCATCTACGCGAACGCCGGCCCGGCGGTGCAGGTCGGCGTGGACGTGTGGTGGAACGGGCAGGGCTGCGCGGGCAACTACGAGCCGCTCGACCCCGACCTGCACGGCGCCTCGCGCGGCGCGGTCGTCGGCAACAGCACCGTGACGAACAACGTGGTCTACGGCAACGGCGCCGGGAACGACGCGACCGGCCAGATCCGGACCGGCTCGCAGGCCCAGGGCACCACGCTCACGGGGAACACCACCGCGCACTGACGTCCGCTCCCCGCGGGACAAGGCGCGCAGCACCTCGGAACGGCCCGGCGGGGAAGCTCGCCGGGCCGCTCCACGTCTACCGGGCGCGCGGCGGGATGCTTACTCCAAGCTGCGGAGGGGCTCCCCCGTGGCGAGGTCCAGAGGTCGCGCGCTGTGCCTGGCCCTCGCGCTGGGATCCTCGCCCGCAGCGAGCGCCCGCGGAGCGCCCGGCGCGGGCGGGCCCGGGGCCGCGGCCTGCACGCACGTGGCGGCCCCGCGCGGCGCCGGCGACGTCTGCTCGGCGGCGGCGCCCTGCGATCTCCCGACCGGGCTCGGGAAGCTCGCCCCGGGCGAGGTGCTCTGCCTGCGCGCCGGCACCTACGCGCGCTCCCTCACCTGGTCCGAGGCGGCCGGGCCGCGGGGGACCGACGAGCAGCACCGCGTCACGATCCGCGCCTACCCGCGCGAGACGGCGATCCTCCGGCCCGCGCTCCGGGGCGAGCGCACGCGCCCGGCCGCGGTGATCCTGTTCCGCTGCCACACCCAGGGCGTCCCGCTCGCCATGAGCGGCCCGTGCCAGTACGGGCGCTGCTCCGACGGCTGCCCGCGCTACGTCACCCTCGGCTCCGATCCGGCGGAGGGCGGGAAGCTGGTCGTCGACGCGCGCGACGTCGCCGGGGCCTCCGCGGCCGCGATCTGGGTGCAGCCTTCCTGGAACGGCGGGGACGCCCCGGCCACCGGGCCGCACCACATCCGCCTGCAGGGGCTCGAGGTCCTGAACTCGCCCACGCACGGGATCTACTGGGGCGCGGGCGACTACAACGAGTTCCTCGACCTGGACGTGCACGGCAACGGCGCCCCGGGCGTGGCCATGCACCTCCACGGGCTGTACCTCCGCTCCATGAAGAACACGGTCGCGCGCGGGCGGTACCACGCGAACCGCGACTCGGGCATCCACCTCTGGAACGGCGAGGACGGGCGCGAGGCCTCGTTCAACACCTTCGACGGGGTCGAGGTCTACGGGAACGGCTGCTCGACCGGGCGCGCCGGCGGCGCGGCGTGCACGGCGCAGGACGCGCCCGCGGTGACCGCCGGCACCGGCCGCCACAACGTGTTCCGGAACATGAAGGTCCACTCCAACCCGCGCGGCGGAGGCTTCTGGCTCGCCTCCGGCGCCTGGCGCGACGCCATCCTGGACAGCGCGATCCAGGGGAACGCGGTCGCCTCGGGGTGGAGGATCTCCGGCATCTACCTGGGCGACGAGGGCTACGCGAGCGACGTCGAGACGGCGGCCTTCGAGCCCGCGCTCCAGGCGGTGGAGCCCCTGCCCAGCTGGACCGGCTCGTTCGAGACGCGGCTCGAGGGGAACGTGCTCCGCGGGAACGCGGCCGCCCGGGGCTGGAAGGGCCGGACCGCGCTCTGCTCGGACCAGATCTTCGTCCAGGACACGCGCAAGAACCCCGTCGCGAACATCACGAACAACGTGTGCTCACCCTGAGGACCCGCGGACCATGCAAGAGCTCTTCGAGAAGATCGCGAACCGGACCGCCAGGGTGGGGGTGATCGGCCAGGGCTACGTGGGGCTGCCGCTGGCGCTCCTCTTCGCCGAGGCGGGGTTCCGCGTCACCGGCTTCGACCTCGACCCGGCCAAGGTCCAGGCGATCGCGCGCGGCGAGTCGTACATCAAGCACATCGGGCCGGAGCGCGTGAGCGGCGCGGTGGCGAGCGGCCGGTACGAGGCGACCACCGACTTCAGCCGGCTCCGCGCCTGCGACGCGGTCCTCATCTGCGTGCCAACGCCGCTCGGGACGCACCGGGAGCCGGACAACTCGTACATCCACTCCACGGCGCGCGAGATCGCGAAGCGGCTCCGGTACGGCCAGCTCGTCGTGCTCGAGTCCACCACCTACCCCGGCACGACCGACACCGAGGTGAAGGGGATCCTGGAGGAGAGCGGGCTCCAGTGCTCGAAGGAGTTCCTCCTCGCCTTCTCGCCCGAGCGCGAGGACCCGGGCCGCAAGGACTTCTCCACCAAGAGCATCCCCAAGGTGGTGGGCGGCGTCGACCCGACCTCCACCGAGGCGGCGGTGGCGCTCTACGGCGCCGCCATGGACCGGGTGGTGCCGGTGTCGAGCACGCGCGTGGCCGAGTCGGCCAAGCTGCTCGAGAACGTCTTCCGATCGGTGAACATCGCGCTGGTGAACGAGCTCAAGGTGATCTTCGACCGGATGGGCATCGACATCTGGGAGGTGATCGAGGCGGCGCGGACGAAGCCGTTCGGCTTCATGCCGTTCTACCCGGGGCCGGGCCTGGGCGGGCACTGCATCCCGCTCGACCCCTTCTACCTCTCCTGGAAGGCCGCCGAGCACGGCCTGTGGGCGCGCTTCATCGAGATGGCCGGCGAGATCAACACCCGCATGCCCGCCTACGTCGTGGCCAAGGTGACGCAGGGCCTGAACGAGCGCGGCCAGGCGCTCAAGGGCGCCCGGGTGCTGGTGCTGGGCCTCTCGTACAAGGCGAACATCGACGACGACCGCGAGTCGCCGTCCTACGAGATCCTCGAGCTGCTCCAGGAGGCCGGCGCGCAGATCGCCTACTGCGACCCGTTCTTCCCGAGGACGCCCCGCACCCGCAAGCACGACCTCGAGCTCGAGTCGGTCCCGGTCACGCCGGAGGCGTTCGCCCGCCACGACGCGCTGGTGATCTCCACCGCGCACGACCAGTTCAAGGACGCCGCCCTGTACCGCGACGTCCCGCTGGTCGTGGACACCCGCAACACCCTCGCCGCGCTCTTCCACGGCGGGGCGAAGGGCCCGCGGGTGGTGAAGGCCTGAAGGTCACCGCCTCCAGGTCCGGAGCACCTCCGCGATCCGCTCGGCGGCGTGGCCGTCCCACAGCGCCGGGACGCGGCCCGCCTTGCCCTGGCCGGAGAGGGCCAGGCGCGCCTCCGCGGCGATGCGGCGCGGGTCGACGCCGACGAGCGTGTTCGTCCCCTCGGAGACCGTGACCGGCCGCTCGGTGTTCTCGCGCAGGGTGAGGCAAGGGATGCCGAGCGCGGTCGTCTCCTCCTGCAAGCCGCCCGAGTCGGTGAGGACGAGCTTCGCGCCGGCGACGAGGCCGAGGAACTCGAGGTAGCCGAGCGGCTCGCACAGGTGCAGCCCGCCCATGGCGGCTGCCCGGGCGGCGAGCCCGGACTCCTCCAGCCGCCGGCGGGTGCGCGGGTGGGCGGGGAAGACGATGGGGAGCTGGCGCTGGAGCTCGCCCACCGCCTCGAGCAGGCCGGCCAGCACCGCCGGGTCGTCCACGTTGGAGGGCCGGTGGAGCGTGAGGACGCCGTACGCGCCGGGCTGGACGCCGTGGCGGGCGGGCGAGCCGGTGGCGCGCGCCAGCGGCAGGTGCGCCCGGAGGGTGTCGATCATGACGTTGCCGACCCGGAAGACGCGGGCCGGGTCGGTCCCCTCGCGCCGGAGGTTCTCGTCCGCGTCCGGCGAGGGCGTGAGGAGGATCTCGCACAGCCGGTCGGTGACGATCCGGTTCACCTCCTCCGGCATGGCGAGGTCGAAGGAGCGGAGCCCCGCCTCGACGTGCGCGCAGGGGATGCGGAGCTTCGCGCAGTCGAGGGCGCAGGCGAGGGTGGAGTTCACGTCCCCCGCCACCACCACCAGGTCGGGCTGCTCCGCGAGGCAGACGCGCTCGAAGGCGACCAGCACCTTCGCCGTCTGCTCCGCGTGCGAGCCCGAGCCCACCGCGAGGTGCAGGTCCGGGACCGGCATGCCGAGGTCGGTGAAGAAGACGTCGGACATCGCCACGTCGTAGTGCTGGCCGGTGTGGACGAGCTTCTGCTCGGCGAAGCCGGCCTTCGCGACGGCCTGCATCACCGGCGCGATCTTCATGAAGTTGGGCCGGGCGCCGACGACGTGGAGGATCTTCGTTCGTCCGCTCACGCTCCGAGTCTAAGTCGCGGCGGCGGGGTCAGCACTCCGGCGCCGCGGGGCGTCCTTCGCCCACAGTGGAGAGGGTGGAGGCGGCCCCACCCGAGCCCGCGATGGGGTGCCCCACTCGTCCGGGCGAGCGCCTGCGCCTAGATTCCACCCCGACGCCCCCCGAGCGAGGATCGATGGCGCTGGCGACCGTGGCGGTGTGATCCCAATGTGTCCTGACCTCGCATCCGGTCGCGCCTGGAAGGGCTCCCTCGTGGTGGTCCTCTTGCCGGCGCTCGCGGTGCTGCCGGTGCTGGCGCTCGAGGCGAAGTGGCGCCTCTTCTACGCGGCGGTGGTGTTCTTCGCCGTTCCCATCGCGCTCACGGTCCGGGACACCAGGCTGTGGCTGTTCCTCGCCGGCGCCGCGTCGGCCTTCAACTTCACCAAGATCCTGCGGGAGACCGCGCCCGGCGCCTCCGGCGAGAGCCTGGCCCTGAGCGCGCTCGACGTCCCCCTCGCGATGATGCTGGTGGCGCTCTTCCTGCGGGCCACCTCCGGCGGTGCCGTGCGCCTCGACCGGACCGCCCGCGGCGTCCTGGGGCTCGGGCTCGCCTTCGTCGGCTGGCTCGGCTACTGCGCGCTCGGCGCGCGGCACCCCGACGCCTCCGCCGCGCAGGTGCTGGTCTACTGCCGGCTGCTCCTCGCCCTGGCGCTGGTGGCCGCCTGCGCCACCGACGCCGCCCGCGTGCGCTGGGCGCAGGCCGGGCTGTTCCTCGGGCTCTTCGCCCAGTCCGCCCTCGCCATCGCCCAGCGGGTCGCCGGCAGCTCCTTCGGCCTGTACGAGCACTTCGAGGAGAGCACGGCCGCCGGCGTGTTCACCCGCAGCGGCGGGACGCTCAACCCCACCGTGCTCTCCGAGTACATCGGGGTGCTGGCCCCGCTCGTCCTGGCGGCCGCGTTCACGGTGCGCCGCCGCGCTGCCGCGGCGGCGCTGCTCGCGCTCTTCGGCGCGGCGGCGGTGGCCTCCGCCGCGACGCTCTCGCGCGCGGGGCTCGTCAACCTCGGGCTCAGCACCATCGCCGTGGCCGCCCTCGCCCTGCCGAACGCCGCCGTGCCCCGCTCCCGCAAGCTCTTCGTGAGCTGGGCCCTCCCGCTCGTCGCGCTCGTCGTGGCGGCCTACTTCGCCCACGCGGTGCTGGCGCGGGTCACCGAGGTCTCGGCCGAGGTGCAGGGCGACGACGGCCGCGCGGCCCAGCTCGAGCAGGCGCGCGACATGATCCTCGCGAACCCGCTCACCGGCGTCGGCCCCGGCAACTACGTCGCCGCGATGGGCGCCTACGGGCCGGTCCTGCCCTACCCGGTCCACAACAAGTTCCTGCTGGTCACCGCCGAGTCCGGGGTCCCGGGCGGCGTCCTGTACCTGGCGCTCTGGGCGCTCACGCTGGCGGCCTTCGTCCGGCGCGCGCGCCGCGCGGCCGGCGCCGCGCGGATGTGGCACGGGGCGGCCGCGGCGGCGCTCGGGGCGACGCTGCTCAACATGAACACCGACGTGTACGGGGCGGGCGGCGCGCCCGAGCTGGCCCTGTTCCTGGTGGCGGGGCTCGGGCTCGGCGCGTGGGCGGGCGCGGGCGAGCCGGCGCGGCAGGCCGTCGGAGCGTGGAGACGACCGTGGAATCGCTCCGCTCCCGCGCGCTAGCCTCGTTCTCCTGGAGCGTGCTCGCGAAGCTCGTGTCCCAGGGCACGACGCTCGTCGGCACGCTGCTCCTGGCGCGCCTGCTGCCCGTGGCCGACTTCGGGCTGGTGGCGATGGCCCAGATCTACCTGGGCTTCCTGCAGCAGTTCATCGACGCCGGGTTCCTCTACGCGCTCATCCAGCGCCCCACCCTCACCCAGCGCGAGCTCGCCGGCTCCTTCTGGCTGCTGCTGGTCGCCGGCTGCGCCGGGTTCGGCGCCTCCGTGCTGGCGCGCCCCCTCCTCGACCTCGTCTTCGGCACCCCGGGGATCGGGACGATCATCGCGGTGCAGAGCAGCATCCTCCTCTTCCTGCCGTTCCGCACGGTGGCGCAGGCGATCCTCGCGCACGACGTGCGCGTGGACGAGCTCTCGAAGCGGGAGGCGGCCATCGCAGTCCTGCGCGTCGCGGTCTCGATCGCGCTCGCGCTCCGCGGGGCGGGCGTGTGGAGCCTCATCCTCCCGCAGATCCTGGCAGAGATGGCGTTCTCGATGTCCTGCTACCGGCGCGCGCGGTGGCGCCTCACCTTCGAGCTCTCCTGGGAGGCGATGCGGCCGCTCGTCCGGTACGGGGTGGACATCACGCTCTCCAAGATCGCGTGGTTCGGCGCGAGCCGCGCCGACCAGTTCATCGTCGGCCGCTTCCTCGGGCCGACGGTGCTCGGGCTCTACGCGCTCGCCTGGCAGTTCGCGGGGGCGCTGCCCCAGTTCGCCTCGGCCACGCTCTCCCGCGTGGTGTTCCCGGTCTTCTCGCGCCTGCAGGGCGAGGTGGACCGGCTGCGCCAGGCGTTCCTCGACGTCACGCGGTACACCGCCTTCGTCGCGCTGCCGGCGCTGGCCGGCCTGGCGCTGGTGGCGCCGCAGCTCTTCGCGCTCATGCTCAACGCCTCCTGGCGCCCCGCCGTCGGGGCCACCCAGCTGCTCTGCGCGCTCGCCTTCTTCAAGGTCGTGGAGGCGACCGCCGGGTCGGTCATCAACGCCCGGGCGGGCACGCGCCGGAACCTCGTGCTGAACGTGCTCTCGCTCGTCGCCACGGTGGTGGGCGTCGGGCTCGGCGCGAGGCTCGGCGGGCTCACCGGCGTGGCCGCGGGCGTGGGGCTCGCCTCCGCGCCGGTGACGCTGCTCTTCGTGCGCGGCGCGATGCGGGAGTGCGGGGGCACGCTGGGCGCCTGGCTCGCGACGCTCAAGGGGCCGCTCGCGGCCACGCTGGCGATGTCCGCGGCGGTGGCCGCCACCGACGCCGCCCTGGTGACGGAGGCCCCGGCGCCGCGCCTCGCCGCGCTGGTGTCGGCTGGGGTGACGGCGTACGCGCTGGCGGTGCTGGTCGTGGGGCGCGAGGCCGTCGCCGAGCTCCGGCGCCTGCGCCAGCCGAGCTACCACCGGGGGACGCCATGACCGGGGAGCGGCTGAAGGTCGTCTACCTCCTCGACTGGTTCCTGTTCTACGCGACCGAGCTGTCGAACGCGATGGCCGAGGACCACGAGGTGCTGCTCGTCCCTCGCGACCACGACTTCGAGGTGTCCTCGCCCGACGCCCCGATGCGCCTCGCCGAGTACCTGGACTCCGCGCTCAGCAAGAAGGTGCAGGTGGACCGCCTGCGGTACCGACGGCGCGACCCGCGGAGCCTGCTCGAGGTGCTCCGGCTGCACCGCAAGATCCGGCGCTGGGGCGCGGACGTGGTGCACGTCCAGGACACCGTCGACTGGCGCGTCGTCCTGCTCGTCCTGCTGAGCCGCAAGCGGCGGGTGGTGGTGACGGTCCACGACGTGACCCGCCACCCCGGGGACGACGGCAGCCGCGGCCTCCAGGCGTTCCTGTTCCGGCTGCTGCTCCGGACGGCGCGCAAGGTCATCGTCCACGGGGAGGCGCTCCGGCTGCAGTTCCAGCGCACCTTCCCGGCGCTGGCGCGCGGCGCCGACGTGGTGGCGCTCCCCCACGGCGCGCTGTCGCTCTACCGCGCCTGGGACGACCCGAGCGTCGAGGAGGAGCCGTTCACGGTCCTCTTCTTCGGCCGGATCGTGCTCTACAAGGGGATCGAGGACCTCATCGCCGCCCAGCGGCTCGTGTCGGCCGCCCTCCCCCAGGCGCGCTTCGTCCTCGCCGGCCAGGGGCCGCTCGACGCCTACCGGGACGCGCTCGACCCGGCCGCCTTCGAGCTCCAGAACCGGTTCATCCCGAACCGGGAGATCCCGCGCCTCTTCAGGCGGGCCGCGGTGGTGGTGCTGCCGTACCGCGAGGCGAGCCAGAGCGGGGTCCTCCCCCTTGCCTACGAGTTCGGGAAGCCCGTCGTCGCCACCCGGGTGGGCAGCATCCCGGAGGCGGTGGAGCAGGGGGAGTCGGGGCTCCTGGTGGACCCGGGGGCGCCGGAGCAGCTCGCCGCCGCGCTCATCGCCGTCCTCGGCGATCCGGCGCTCCGGCGGCGGCTCGGGCAGGGCGCGCGGCGGCTGGCGCAGACGCGGCTCTCGTGGCGGAGCATCGCCGAGCGCACCGCCCGGCTGTACGAGGAGATCGCGGCGTGAGCGGCCGGCGCCGGATCGCCTTCGTGGTGCCGGACCTCCAGCTCGGCGGCGCCGAGCGGCAGGTGGTCGACCTCGTGAACCACCTCGACCACGAGCGGTTCGAGGCGACGCTGTTCACCTTCGAGGCGGCCGACGACCTCGGGGCGGCGGTCGACCCGCGGGTGCGCCGCGTCCGGGCGCTCCGGCGCTCCCGGTTCGACACCGGGCCGGTCGACCAGCTCGCGCGCCTGCTGCGGGAGGAGCGGACGGAGCTCGTCCACTGCACGCTGCAGATGGCGCTGCTCGTCGCGCGCGGCGCCATCCACCGCTCCGGGCGCGGGCTCCCGCTCGTGGAGGCGATCCACACCACCCAGAACCGCGGCCGGCGGCTGGAGCTCGCCGACCGGCTGCTCTACGTGCCGCTCATGAGCGGCTGCGACCGCGTGATCACGGTGTGCGACGCCCAGCGGCGGTTCTGGGCCTCGAAGTACCCCGCGCTCCGCCCGAAGCTCGTCACCGTGCCCAACGGGATCGACCTCGACCGGTACCGGGACGACGTCCCGGCCGCGCGAAAGGCGGCGCTGCGGCGCGAGCTCGGCGTCGAGGGCGGCGAGCTCGTGCTCGGGATGGTGGCGGCGATCCGGCCGGAGAAGAACCACGCCGGCATCCTCGAGGCCGCCGCCCGGCTCGCGGAGGGCGGCCACCGGGTGAAGCTCCTCTTCGCCGGCGGCGCGCCCGACCCGCGCGACGAGGAGCGCCTCCGGCGGAGGACGCGCGAGCTCGGGCTCGGCGAGCGCGTCCGCTGGCTGGGCTCCCTGCGCGATCCCCGGGAGCTCATCTCCATCCTGGACGCCGGCATCCTGTTCTCCACCGCCGAGTCCCTGCCGCTCGCCCTGCTCGAGTGCCTGGCGATGGGGAAGCCGGTGGTGGCCGCCGCCATCGGGGGCGTGTCCGAGATCGTGGTGCCCGGGGAGAACGGGCTGCTCGTCGCGCCGCGCGACACGGCTGCCTTCGCCTCGGCGGTGGCGCGCCTGGCCGCGGACCGGGAGCTCCTGCGCGGCCTTTCGGCCCGCGCCCGGCCGTCGGTCGAGGCGCGCTTCTCCGTGCAGCAGATGGCGCGCCGCACGGAGGCGGTCCTGGAGGAGGTCCTCGACGGCCGGGCGGGCGCCCGCGCCGGGCGCCGGGCGCGCGCGGCCGCGGCGCCTCAGGAGGACATCAGGCGCCGCGCGTGATCCGCCGCCCAGGCGGCCAGCTCGCGCGGGCGGCGGAACCGGTCGAGCCAGCCGTCGACGCACGCGATCCAGCTCCCGTCCTCGAGCTGGTGGGCGTCGAGGTGGTGCATGCCGACCCGGTTCCAGCCCTGGCCGGTGCCCGCCAGCACGGGGCGCTCGGCCAGCGGCCGCTCCTCGTACTCGGTGGGGGTGAGGCGGGTGATCTCGACCGCGGCCACGCTGGCGCCGTAGGCCTGCCGGCAATCCTGCGCGAAGCGGAGGAGGCGGTCGCCGACCGAGATGACCCGGCCGGCGGGCCGCCCCAGCGCGAGGTCCGACCGCACCACCGGGCTCCGCGGGTGCTCGACCCACGGTCCGAGGAGCTCCGTCGCGTGGAAGAGGTGCAGCGTCCCCCGCTCCTCGTCGGTGTTGGTGAGCAGCCACCAGCGGCCGTCGCGGTGGAAGATCGAGCTGTCGAGGTGCACCGGGCCGACGAGCAGGTCCTTCACGAAGGTCCAGCGGTCGGGGAACCGCTGCGCCCGGTAGAGCCTGACCGCGCCCGCCTCCGAGCTCTCCGGGATCATGTAGCGCTCGGACTGCCACTCGAAGACGTAGGGGTACGAGAGGTGGAACGGCTCCGCCAGCACCACCCCCTGGTACGACCAGTGGAAGGCGTCGGCGCTCACGGCGTGGGCGATCTCGCCCTTCCGCCGGCTCCCCTCCCAGTTGAGCGCCTCGAAGAACATGTGCCAGCTCCCGCCCGCCCGGATCATGAACGGGTCGGCGATGAAGCTGGCGTAGTGGTCGGTGACGCTCTCGCGCGTGAGCACCGGGTTCGCGAGGCCGGTGGCGGGCGAGGCGAGCGCCAGCGGGGACGGACCGGTGTAGATGCCGATCGAGTAGATGGGCAACCGGCCAGGGACCTTCGAGAGGAGCCCACGCCTGCCGGGGAGCGGCTGCCGGTCGTCCATGTCTCACCCTCGCTCGCGCGCGAGCTGCGGCCAGGGCCTCCCGGCCGGCCCGCCACGGGGCCGGGCTCCGAGCGCCCAGCAGCTCAGGTGCTCGCTTCGCGCACAGGGGGCAACTGCGGTCCGGGGGGTCGACCCGCGAGGTACCGGGGCCTCGACGGCCCTCGCGAACGGCGGCTCCAGAGGGCCGCGGGGGCCGACCCCTTGCTGGTCTGGCGTTCGGCTGCCCGCGCCCCCATGAGAGAGGTCCCGCCGAAACACGCTTCCGAAAGGGGTCGCCATGCGGCTCGCCCGCTCCCGCACGTCCCTCGTCGCGCTGGCGGTGCTCGCCGGCTGTCACGGGGCGTCGTCCTCCTCGCCGCCGCCGCCTCCTCCGCCGAGCGGCCCGGTCGTCCAGGCCTGGGTGTCCCCGACCACCTGGGGCGCGCCCTGGCAGGACGGCGCCTCGACGCTGGTCCAGCACGCGCGCTTCGACGGGGCGTCGCTCGTCGAGACGAAGGGGATCTCCTGGTCGACCGTCGGGGCGGCGGCGCCGGCGCAGCGCGCGTTCGGCGGATTCCCCGACGGGCCGCGCTACGGCGCGGGCCCGTTCGACGCGAGCCGCTTCCAGGCGGCGGGGGGCGACGCGCTCGACCTCCGCGGCGACATGACCGTCTGCGCGGTGGTGAAGCCGCAGCTCAATCCGCTCGTGGATGGGAACGAGGGCATCATCGTCGCGAAGGGCCTCCAGGGCGAGAGCGGCTGGGTGCTGATGCAGATGCACGACCAGTTCTGCTTCCACTACCAGGCGGGGGGCGCCGGGAGCTTCATGACGCCCGGGCAGTGGATGATCACCACCTCGACCCACCTCGGGGACGCGCCGGCCGGGAGCCGCAACCAGGAGCTCAACGCGTCCTACGTCGTCGTCTGCGCCGGGCGCGACGGCGACACGATCCGCATGTCGGCGAACGGCGTCGCCGACACCATGCAGGAGATGACGATCACGGGCGCGATGGTCGCCCCGACCGAGCCGGCGACGATCGGCGGCTACGCCAACGGCGACCCGAACCACGCGTTCCACGGGCGCGTCTACGAGACGGCGGTGTGGAAGGAGGCCGCCACCCCCAAGAACCTCCAGGCGAAGCTGGCGGCGTTCCAGGGGCTGACCCTGGCCGACGGCTCGGTCGCCACCTACCTCCGCCCGGGCGAGGCGCCGTTCGTCGGCGTGGACGGGCAGTACCACACCACCTGGCTGCACGGCCCGCGCATCGATCCGGCGAAGGGGTTCCTGTTCGGGCTGCAGGGCTACAACCGGCTCGCGGACCCCGAGGCGCTCGACCGCTGGACGGCGGCCGGCGGCGCGGCCGTGGTGGCCGACCAGAGCGAGCCGCCCGGAGACAGCGAGCGCGCCTCGGCCGATCGCGTCACGCTCCCCGCCGGCGCCACCCTCACGGCGACGCAGCGGGGGACCTTCCCGGCGAGCACCGTGCTGCAGGGTCAGCTCTGGGTCCGGCAGGTGCCGGGGTCGGCGAGCGGTACCGTCGTCGTGAAGGACGGCCGCGGCCCCGGTGCCGACCTCGCCATCGACCTCGCCGCGATCGGCACCGGCTGGACGCGCGTGTTCGTCCCCGGGCTCAGGACGGACCCCACCGGCGTGGCCCAGTTCATCCTGGCCAACACCTCCTCGAGTCAGGTCGAGTTCGACGCCTGGGGCGCCGTCCTCACCGAGCTCGCCGGCGGCGGGGACCTCGGCGGGTTCGACCCGGGGCCGTCCCTGTACTCGTCGGGCGGGACGCAGGGGACCGAGGCCATCGACAAGCTCCTCCTCCCTCCGCTCACCCAGAGCACCGGCAGCGGCTACTGCCTGAGCGTCGTGGCGGCGCCGGCCGAGCACCTGCCGTGGAGCGCGCGGTTCGCGAGCTGGCGGGTGGCCGCCGAGTGGATGGCCGCCGACGGGCAGACCTGGTCGCAGCTCCGGGTCGGCGCCGGGACCTCCGGCCAGCTGTGCCTCGACCTCGCCACCGCGGCGCGCGGGGGTGAGACGCGCTGGGCCTGCGCGCCGACGGCCGGGCTGGCGGACGGCTCGGCGCACGAGGTGAAGGGGTGCGTCACGCCCGCCGGGGAGCTCCACCTGTACGTCGACGGCGCGGCCGCCGGCACGGCCGGATCGGACCCGCCGGGGCTCCCGAACGTCCCACCGCCCGACCTCGCCGGGGGGCAGCTCACGGTGGGGAGCGGCGCGGCCGACCACAACTGGAACGGTTACGTCTCGAAGGCGCTGGTGTGCAAGGGCTCCGACCCCGGCCCCTGCGCCCTTTGAACGCGCTGCCCACGCCGCTCGCGAGGGCCCCCGGGCCGCGGCCCCGAGCGGTCGGCTCCGCCCGGCAGGCGGCAGATCGCTGGCGCGCGGCGGGGGCGATGACGATGCTGGACCGGATGGCCAGCGAGCAGATCGCCAGCGAGCAGCTCGCGCGCGGCGCGCGCGGCGCCCCGGTGCGCGAGCGCGCGGCGGCGAGGCCCGGGCCCGCCCGGACCCCCGCGCCGCTCGCGGGGCCCTCGAGCCCGTGGCGGGCGCTCCGGGAGGACGCGCGCTTCGCCTACGCGCTCCGCCACCCCGGCGGCCGCGGCGGCTGGTGGGCGCGGGCGAAGGTCCTCGCGGGCGCGCGCGGCCTGCACCTGCTCGCGATCCGCAGGGTGGGGTCCGCCGCGCTGGCCTGGGGCTCCGCCTCCGGCTCGCTCCGGCCGCTGCGGCGGGGGGCGCGCCTGGGCGCGATCCTGGCGCTCCGGGCGGGGGAGGTGCTCTTCAAGAGCTCGATCACGGCCGGGGCGGTGATCGAGGGGGGCGTCTACCTCTCCGAGCGGGGCCACATCATCATCGGGCCGCGCTCCATGGGGGCGGGGACGATCGTCCACGACCACGTCACCATCGGCCGCGGCGCGCTGCCGGAGGACAAGCCGGACATCGGGCGCGGGGTGTGGATCGGGCCGCGCTGCGTGATCTTCGGGAGGATCCGCGTAGGCGACGGGGCGACGGTGCTGCCGGACACCGTGCTCAGCGTGAGCGTGCCGGCGGGCGCGGTCGTCCAGGGCAATCCGGCGCGCGTCGTGCGGCGCGAGGCCGACCACGGCGCGCTGCGGCGCGGCCTCGCGGCGGCGTGCGGCTCGCCGCCCGGGACCGGCGCGGGGTGAAGGGGCGCCCGTGCTCGAGGACCTCCGCGCCGACTTCGAGTGCACCTCGGACCTCTCGCCCGGCCCGGAGCCGCGGCGCGTGCTCGTCCCCGGCCGCATCCCGTTCCTGCTCTTCTACCGCTCCGGGCTGCAGGCCCTGGTGGCCTACCGGCTCGGCCGATGGGTGCGCGCGGCGGCCCGCCGCCCGGCCCGCTGGCCCGCCGCGGCGGGCCTGGCGCCGGCCTGGGCCCTGCTCGACGCGTGGGTGCGGCGCGCCTTCGACATCCACCTGGACGCCTCGGCCGAGATCGGGGCCGGGCTCCAGATCTGGCACCTGGGCGGCATCCGCCTCCGCGGGTGTCGCCTCGGGGAGCGCTGCGTGATCCACCAGGAGGTCCGGGTGGAGCCCGCGCCCGAAGGCGGCGCCGGCCCGCGGCTCGGAGACCGGGTGTGGGTCGGCCCGCACGCGCGCATCGTGGGCCCGGTCCACGTCGGCGCCGGGGCCACGGTCGCCGCCGGCGCGGTGGTGACGCGGGACGTGCCCCCGGACAGCCTGGTCATGGGGAACCCCGCCCGCGTCGTCCGCGTCGGCTACGACAACGCGGCGCTCCGCGACCGCGAGTGAGCGGCGGTCAGCGCTCGCCGCCGTACTCGTAGCGCTGGTAGCCGTACCGGGCGTAGCGCCCGTAGCGCGAGGAGCCGATGACCGCGTCGTTGATGACGAGGCCCCGGAGCGCCGCGCCGCCGTCCTTGAGGTGCTTCAGCGCGAGCGCGATCTCGCGCGGCGGGTGCGCGCCCGCCTTGAGGACGAGGAGGTTCACCCCGGCGAACCGGGCGACGAGCGCGGCGTCGGTCACGGCGAGCACGGAGGGGGTGTCCACCAGCACCACGTCGTAGGCGCGCGCCGCCTCCTCCAGCAGGCTCTTGAGGCGCGGGCTGGCCAGCATCTCGGAGGGGCGCGCGCGGTGCGTGCCGCACGACAGGAACGCCAGCCGGGCGTCCTTCGTGGTCCGCACGGCGGTCGCGAGCGTGGCCTCGCCGGCGAGGACGTCGGACAGGCCCGGGGCCCGCTCGCCGCCGAAGGCGCGGTGCAGCTGCCCCCGCCGCAGGTCCGCGTCGACGAGCAGCACCCGCCGCCCCGCGTCCGCCAGGATGTGGGCGAAGTTGCAGCAGACGAAGGACTTGCCTACGGCGGCCACCGGGCCCTCGATGGCGATGACGTTGTTCCGGGAGTTCGTCAGCGCGAACTGGAGGTTGGTGCGGAGCCGTCGGAGCGCCTCGACCGCGCCGTCCGCCGGATCCTCGACCGCGAGCGCGGCCGCCGGCGCGCCCGGCTCCGGGCGGCCGCGCGCGACCGCCGCCTGGCGGTCGCTGTGCGGCACCGTCGCGTACACCGAGAGCCCGGTCAGCGCGGCGATCGCGTCCGGGTCCTCCAGCCCGCCCTTGAGCGAGCCGCGCACGAAGGCCATCCCGACGCCGCCGACCAGGCCGAGCGCGAGCGCCAGCGCGCAGGAGAGCAGCGGCTTCGGGCTGGCGGGCTCGTACGGGCGCATGGCGCCGTCCACGACGCGCACGTTCCCGAGCGTCCCGGACTTCACCACCCGGAGGTCCTGCGCCTTGTTGAGGAGGAGCACGTAGAGCTCGCCCGAGGAGCGGGCGTCGCGCGTGAGGCGCGCGGTCTCGAGCTCCTGCTGGGGCAGGGCGCGCATCTTCTCCGCCAGCGCGGCGCGCTCCGCCTGCAGGCGCTCCATCTTCTGCCGGGTGGCGGCCACCAGCGGGTGCGCCCCGGTGAAGCGGCCGGAGAGGTCCGCCTGCTGCAGCTCGAGATCGG
Organism: Anaeromyxobacter diazotrophicus; assembly: GCF_013340205.1. Classification (NCBI taxonomy): domain Bacteria; kingdom Pseudomonadati; phylum Myxococcota; class Myxococcia; order Myxococcales; family Anaeromyxobacteraceae; genus Anaeromyxobacter; species Anaeromyxobacter diazotrophicus. The sequence continues at coordinate 135,529 of NZ_BJTG01000005.1, read as the reverse complement.
AGAGGGTCTTGTCGACCTCGACGCTCCGGTCGAGCATCGCCTGCGCCTCGGCCGGCAGGTCCAGCGAGCCCTTGCTCTGCCGGAACCGGCTCAGGGCGCTCTCGGCGGCGTCGACGCGCGCCTTGAGCGCGGGGAGCTGCTCCTCGATGAACTGGAGCGTCTTCGCGGCCTCCGCGGACTTGCGCTGCACGTTCTGCTGGACGTAGCTGTGGACGAGGGTGTCGAGGATGGCGGGGACCAGCGCCCGGTCCGGCCCGGAGAGCGAGAGGCCGATGACGCCCGTCTTCCGGCCCTGCTCGGCGACCCGGATGCGCTCCTTGAGCTCGTCGATGACGGCCTCGCGCCAGCGGGCGCGCACGCGGAAGTGCGTCCCGGGCCGCGCCACCAGCCGCTCGACGAGGATGCGCTGGCCGGCGCCCTCCGCCGGCTTCCCCACCTCGCCGGCGGCGAGCAGCTCGCCGCCCAGGCCCCGCAGCTCGAAGCGCCCCTCGCCCAGCGCGACGAGGTCGAGCCACCTGCCCATGAGCTCGTCGCCGAGCGCGAGCTCGGCCACCTGGAGCTGCTCTCCGCCCCAGGCGTAGGAAGCGAGGCCGAGGGGCGCGGCGGCCAGCCCCGGCCCGGTGTGCAGGCGCCGGGCGGCGGCGCCCACCAGCGGGAACGTCCGCGGGTGCGCCTCGACCGCGAGGTCGAGCTGGTCGACCACCGCGCCCAGGAGCGAGCGCGAGCGGAGGAGCTCGATCTCGGCGTCGGCCGGGTTGGCGTCGGTGAGCGCCGTGGTGAGGTCCTCGAGCCCCGCCAGCGTCTTGTTCTTCTCGTCGATCTGGACGGTCGCCTCGGACTTCCAGGTCGGCGTGGCGAGCAGGACGTAGGCGACGCCCGCCAGGAGCGCGGCCAGCGCCGAGGCCGCGATGAGGTAGCGGCTCTCGAAGAGCGTGGCGACGTAGCCCCCTTCGTCCTCGTCGCGGAGGAGCTGCGGCTCGGGGAGGCCTGCGCCTCGCGCGGGGGAGGTCCCCGGCTCGGGCGCGCCGGCCAGGCGGATGGGCTCCGGCGGGTCTGGCATCACGATGACACCTCGCACGGCGAGGACGGTGTCCGGCGCGGCGTGGATCGCCAGCGCTCAGGCGAGCGTCTGCGTGCTGATATAGGACTTCCCCCGGAGACGACAAGTCGTTGGAGGACGCACCCTCCGGGTCATTCCGTGCGCAATCGCGCTCAATCTGCCCCGAGCGCAGGGCCTAAGGTGGGGACGCCGGCCCCACCGGGTCGGACCCGGGGCTCTTCGCCCTCCAGGGCCTGCCGGCGCCCGGCGCCAGCCGGGGCTCCGGCGGCTGCGCCGACCTGATGCGGCGCAGCGCGGTCGCGACGTCGCGCGAGAGCAGCTCGAACGCGATCTCGGCGTCGCGGTCCCGGCCGGATCTGAGGTCGCTCCAGGCCACCTCCAGGGCGCCCAGCTCGGGCCTCGAGGCGTCGAGCACGAACCGGGTGCGCGCGCCCAGCTCGCCCGCGCTCACTCCCAGGGGCGGCGTCTCGGCGTTCGTGCGGAGGCGCAGGGAGCGCACCTGCAGGGCGGCGCCGGCGCGCGAGAGCTCCTCGCGCACCTCCGCGAGGTGGGAGGCGACGCGGAGCCGCCTGGAGGCGACGCGGACCGCGTCGTACAGCTCCCGGTTGTCCCGCCTGCGGGCGCTCTGGTCCGCGCGCGTGAAGGTGAACATCCCCAGGCGGTGCAGGAGCAGGGCGCCGGTCACCAGGACCACGGCCAAGGTCAGGGTGCGCCCGTGCATCCCCGAGGCGAGGTGGACCCCGGCCGCCGCCAGCAGGGCGGCCGCGGTCCAGAGCACGAGGACGGCCTGGCCGTGCGAGAGCCCCGCGTCGATGAGGCGGTGGTGGAGGTGCTCGCGGTCGGCGCTGAAGGCGGGCGAGCCCCGCGCCACCCGGCGCAGGATGGCGAGCGCGGTGTCCGCGATGGGCAGCGCCAGCACGACGCCCATGGCGACGAGGAGGATGCCGCCCGAGCCGCGCGCGTGAGGCCGGATCGCGAGCGCCCCCAGGAGGACGCCCAGGAAGAGGCTCCCCGAGTCGCCCATGAAGATGGAGGCCGGCACGACGTTGTAGGCGAGGAACCCCATCACCCCGCCGACGGTGGCCGCCGCGACCAGCATGCCCGCCAGGTCGGGCCCCTGGCCCACGCCGATGAACAGGGTCGCCAGCGCCGCCGCGACGGCGACGCCGCCGGCCAGCCCGTCGAGGCCGTCGATGAGGTTCAAGGCGTTCGAGAGGCCCGCGATCCAGAGGAGCGTCACCGGGAGGGAGAGCGGCCCGAGCAGGATGTCCGCGCCGAAGGGAAAGTCGACATGGTCGATCCGGAACCCCGAGGCGTACAGGAGCGCGGCAGCGGCGAACTGAACCAGGAGCTTGGTCCGCGCCCGGACGTCGCGGAGATCGTCGCAGAGCCCGACCGCCGCGACGGCGAGGGCGCCGATCGCGAGCGCCCCGATCCGCTGCCCGTCGCCCGCCAGGGTTGCCCGGATGGAAGGGAAGAGCAGGCCGAGCGCGAGCGCTCCGTAGATCCCGCACACGATGCCGAGCCCGCCCAGGCGCGGCACCGACCGGTGGTGGATCTTCCGGGAGCTCTGGGCCGAGTCGACCACCCCGAGCGCCAGGGCGGCGCGGCGGACGAGCGCGGTGGCGGCGAGGGAGATCACCCACGACAGGGCCAGCACCAGCGCAATCGGCAACATGCGTCGCTCCAGCCCGAAGGGCAGGCGGCAATCCAGATTGCCGCAGGGCCAATATGTGCTGCGCGCGGGGGAGAGACAGTCGCTCGGACAGGTGAGGCCTGTTCTGGTGCATTACACCCAACGTGAGATCGGCGCGCGCCGGATGCCGAGCGGCGCCCGGCCGGCGCGCCTCGAGGCTCAAGGTGCTGCCGCGACGGTGGGGCCGCCGGCGGCCGCTTCGCGCCGCTTGCGCGCGAGGAACGCCGCCATGCGGGAGATGGAGTCGAGGTTCTCCGGCGTCATCTCCTGGTCGGCGATGCGGACGTCGAACTCCTGCTCGAGGAAGCCGATGACCTCCAGCATCCCCGTCGAGTCGACGTAGCCGCCCGACACGAGCAGGGTGTCGTCGTGGAGCTCGGCCGGCTCGCTCACGTAGAAGTTCTCGATCACGAACTGGCGCAGCCGCTGTTCCACGGTCATGGTCCGCATCTCCTCTGCAGGGGCGCCTCGCTCCCCGGCCACTCCCCCAGCCGGTCCACCAGCGTCCCGAGCTCCGGCGCGGCGCGCCGCTCCGGCCGCCGCCGCACCAGCTGCTCGTGCAGCAGCGCGGTGGAGAGGACGCCGACGAGCGCCATGTTGTCCGAGTGCGAGAGCTGCGCGGCGGCGGAGCCGGCCCGGCACTTGCGCCAGAGCCGCGCCACTGCGCGCGGGTCGAAGACCCCCGCCCGCGCGACGGCGCGCTCGCCGAGCAGCTCGCCCACCCAGGCCGGCGCCCGCGGCCCCACGAAGGAGAGCGCGTCGGGCGCCCGGTAGGGCTGCTTCGTCCGCCGGACGATCTCGGGCGGGAGGTGGCTGGCGGCGGCGCGCTTCAGCACGTGCTTCTCGCGGAGCGCGCGGAGCTTGTACCGGGCGGGGAGCGCGTTCGCGAGCTCCACCAGCTCCGGGTCGAGGAAGGGGAAGCGGCCCTCCACCGCGTGAGCCATGAGCATCCGGTCGCCCTGCGAGGAGAGCAGGTAGCCCGCCAGGAGGGTGCGGATCTCGAGGTACTGGTCCTGGGCCAGCGGGACCCAGCTGCCGAACTCGGCCGGGAGCGTCCCCAGCAGGCGCGCGGTGACCTGGGCCGTGCGGGCCAGCTCCCGGAGGTCCGGGGAGAAGAGTCGCTGCAGCGCCGCCGTGGGCCGCCACCGCGTCTGGTGCGCGAAGCCCGGCGCGTGCGGCCGCTCGCGGTCCCGCCCGAAGAACTCCCGCGCCAGCGCCCGCTGCGCGACGGGCGAGCGCGCCAGGTACGGGTAGAGCCGCTCCAGCAGCCGCAGGCGCAGCGCGGACGCGGGGCGGCGCCCCCAGAACCGCCGCACCTTCGCCTCCCGGAAGAGGTCGTACCCGGCGAACATCTCGTCGGCCCCCTCGCCGGTGAGCACCGCCTTCACGCCGGAGTCGCGCACCAGCCGCGAGAGCAGGAAGAGCGGGGCGGGGGCAGTCCGCAAGAGGGGGCGCTCCGCGTGCTCCACCACGGCCGGGAAGGCCTCCGCGATGTCCTCCCGCCGCACCAGGAGCTCCTGGTGCTCGCTCCCGATGAGCTCGACGACCGCGCGCTGGTAGCGGGTCTCGTCGTATTCGGGCTCCTCGAAGCGGATGGAGTAGGTGCGGAACCTGCCGCCCCGGGCCTGGCACCCGAGGGCCGCCACGAGCGAGCTGTCGAGCCCGCCCGAGAGGTAGCTCCCGACCGGCACGTCGGCCTGGAGCACGCGGCGCCGGACGGCCTCCCCGAGCGCGGCGCCGACGCGCTCGGCCGCCTCGTCGAGCGATCCCTGGAACCCCTCGCCGGGACCCGCCGGGTAGCGCGGGGTCCAGAAGGCGCGATCGGTGCCGAGCCCGCGCGAGATCCTGCGCACGTGCCCCGGCTCGAGCTCGGTGACCGCCTGGAAGACCGCCTGCGGGGGCACCACCGTCCAGAAGGTGAACGTCTCGGCCAGGCCGACCGGGTCGAGCGCCCGGGAGAGCCCGGGCGCGCCGGCGAAGAGGGCCTTCACCTCGCTGGCGAACCAGAGCCGCCCCTCGTGCTCGGCCAGGTACAGCGGGCACACGCCGGCGGCGTCGCGCGCCAGCACCAGCGTCTCGGCGGTCGAGTCCCACAGCGCCGCCGCGAACTGGCCGTTGAAGCGGGCGAAGGCCGCGTCGCCCCAGGCCTCGTAGGCGTGGACCACGACCTCGGTGTCGCTGCGCGTGCGGAAGCGGTGCCCGAGCGCCTCGAGCTCCCCGCGCAGCTCGAGGTGGTTGAAGATCTCCCCGTTGAAGACGATCCACAGCGTCTCGTCCTCGTTCGCGAGCGGCTGCTGCCCACCGGCCAGATCGACGATCGACAGCCGGGTGTGGCCCAGCGCGGCCCGCCGATCGCGGTAGGCCCCGCACGCGTCGGGCCCCCGGTGGCCGAGGGCCTGGATCATCGCGCCGACGTCCTCCAGCCGGGGCGGCGGCAGCGCCTCGCGGAGCAAGACGACCCCAGCGATGCCACACATCGTCAGCTCCCCCGGACGGCCTCGACCAGCAGCGGCGGTTGGTGCAGGTACCGGCTCACCCTGCGCTTCGCCTCGATGTCGCGGTAGACCCGGTCCACCTGGGCTGGCGCGAGCTCCAGGGCCGGCGCCGCCTCGGCGGCGGGCACCCCGTGGTCGTACGCCCAGAGGCAGAGGTCCATGTCCTGGTAGGGGAGCGCGAAGTAGAACTCCTCCTGGGTCTGCGGCATCGAGAAGGTGTCGGTGGTGGGCGGGCGGCGGCGGATCTCCTCGGGCACGCCGAGGTGCGCGGCCAGCGCGTAGACCTGCGTCTTGTAGAGGTGGGCGATGGGCTTGAAGTCGGCGGCCCCGTCGCCCTGCTTCACGAAGAAGCCCTGGTCGTACTCGAGGCGGTTGGGCGTGCCGGCCACCGCGAAGTGGCGCCGGTCGGCGTGGTAGTACTCCACCATCGCGCGCGCCCGCTGCTTGAAGTTGGTCGCGGCGACGAGCTGCAGGTAGCCCGCGAGCGGCAGCCGGGAGCTGCGCTCGCGCCCCTCCGGGTCGGACACCGTCAGGGTGGTGATGTTGAGCCGGTCGCTCTCCAGCAAGGAGGGGAGCGTCAGCTTGCAGCGCCAGCCGGGCCCGTACTCGGGGAAGACGGTGCGGATCGCCTCCAGCTGGCGCGCGTAGCACCCGAGCCCCTCCAGCGCCGGCGCGAGGTCCTCCACCACGTGCTGCACGCCGAGCCCGTCCGCGACCAGGCGGCCGAGGCGCAGCGCGTCGCCCGAGGAGTCGCGCTCGGGCATGAGCAGGGCCAGCACGCGATCGGGGCCGAGCGCGCGCGTGCACAGCGCCGCCACCACCGAGCTGTCGATCCCGCCGGAGAGGCCCACCACCGCGCCGCGCCGCCGGAGCTGGCCGAGCACCTGCTCCCGCACGGCGCGCCCGATCTCGTCCGCGACGCGCGGGGCGTCGATCGACAGCAGATCTCGCGAGATCATGGCCGCTCCAGTCAGGAGGAGTAGGGCCGCCCCGCCCGCCCGGCCAGGACCCGGGCAAGCGGTTGTACGGTCAGTGCACGATGCGCAGATGCTCGGCTGGGACCGCTGCTCTTGCGGCGCGAGCGCGTCCCGCGGCGCCAGGACGGCGCCGCGCCTCGACCGGAGGCGGGCGCCGAGGACGCAGCGCGACGACCCGAACGCAGGGACTCTCTTGGACTCCCCCCTCCTCCACGACTGGCTGTTCTCCCACGCGGCGCGGAGGCCCGAGGCCCCCGCCGTCGCGACGCCCTCGGTCCGCCTCAGCTACGCGGACCTGGCCGAGCGCGTCCGCGCCCTGGCCGGGCAACTCGCCGCCGGCGGCGTGGGGCCCGGGAGCCGGGTCCTGCTCGCGCTGCCCAACGAGCCGGCCACGGTCGTGGCCGGGCTGGCGGTGAACGCCGCCGGCGGGACGACGGTGGAGGTGAACCGGGAGTGGAGCCCGGAGGTGCTGGCCGGCATCGTCGCGCAGAGCGGAGCCCGGGTGGCCTTCGTGAGCGCGCGCGACGCCCGGACCTGGCGCGCCGTCCGCGCCGGGGGCGGCCTGGACCGGCTCTGGGTGGTGCACCCCGGGCGTTCCCGAGGGCCGGCGCAGGAGGCGCTGGGAGGCGAGCCCGCCGCGTTCCTGGGGGACGACGGCCGCCTCGACCCGGACCTCGGGCCCCCGCCTCCGCCGCCGCGCCCCCGGCTCGGCCCCGACGCGCCGGCGCTGATCCTCTACACCTCGGGGAGCATGGGCCGGCCCCGCGGCGTGGTGCAGACCTTCCGCAACGTCGACGCGAACACGCGCTCCATCGTGCGCTACCTGGGGCTCGGCCCCGAGGATCGGGCCCTCCTCACCCTGCCGCTCTACTACTGCTACGGCCGGAGCGTCCTCCAGACGCACCTGTTCGCCGGCGGCTCGGTCTTCCTCGAGAACCGGTTCGCCTTCCCGCGGCTGGCGCTCGAGGCGATGGCCGCCGAGGGGTGCACCGGCTTCGCCGGGGTCCCGCTCACCTTCGAGATCCTCCGGCGCCAGGTGGACGTCTCCAGTTTGGCCTTCCCGCGGCTCCGCTACCTGACGCAGGCGGGCGGCGGGATGGCGCCCGAGACCATCGACTGGGTGCGGCAGGCGTTTCACCCCGCGCGGCTGTTCGTGATGTACGGGCAGACCGAGGCGACGGCGCGGCTCTCGTACCTCCCGCCCGAGCGCGCCCACGACAAGCGCGGCTCCATCGGAGTCGCCATCCCCGGCGTCGAGCTGCGCGTGGTGGACGAGGCGGGGCGCGAGCTGCCACCCGGCGAGACCGGGCACCTGGTGGCCCGGGGCGACAACGTCACCCAGGGTTACCTGGACGAGCCGGAGGAGACCGCCGCCATCCTCCACGACGGGTGGCTCTGGACCGGCGACCTCGCCTCCCGCGACGAGGAGGGCTTCCTGTTCCACCGCGGGCGGGCCAAGGAGATCCTCAAGATCGGCGGGCACCGGGTGAGCCCGATCGAGATCGAGCAGGTGGTGGCGCGCCACCCGGACGTGCTGGAGGCGGCGGTGGTCGGGGCCGCCGACGCGCTCATGGGCGAGGTGCCGGAGGCGTTCGTGGTGTTCCGCGACGGCCCGCGGCCGGGCGAGGACGAGCTGAGGCGCTTCTGCCGGGAGCGGATGCCGCCGTACCGCGTCCCGGTGCGGTTCACGGCGCTCGCGGCGCTGCCGCGCAGCGAGGCCGGGAAGCTCCTGCGGGCGGAGCTCAGGGGCGCGTGGCCCGAGGCCGGCTGACGGTCACGGCCAGGGCCGGACGGTCGCGAACAGGGCCGCCCCGTCCTTCTCGCCCGCGACCTGGTGCACGATGCGCTGGTCCTTCGAGATGGTCAGGCGCGAGTGCGTCTTGCGCGCCGCGACCTTCACGTCGAACGTCACCGTGTCCTTGCGCGCGTCGACGATCGTGAGCTCGAGCGTCGAGCCGTCGGGGAGCGGGAGCGTGAGCGGCTTGTCGAGCTCCATCGCAGCCTGCTGCTCCCCCACCTGGTCCCAGCGCTGGTAGGCGAGCTTCCCGAGCTGGCCGTGCAGATCGGCGAGCCGAGGGTCGACCGCGGGCGGGCCCTGGCGCGAGCCCTTGAGGATCCGGACCCGGACCGGGATGGTGGGAGCCGCGTGCACGGCGGCCGGCGCCAGCGCAGCGCAGAGCGCGAGGGCGAGCAGCGCGACGAAGGTCCTGCGGCTCCGCATGTCCCCTCCTACGTCCCGGCCGGCTCGTCGTCGCCGAGGAGCACCACCGGCCCCTCGGTCGTGTCGAGCACCGTCGTGCCGCGTCCCTCGGCGCTCACCTGCAGCGCGGCCTCGTCACCGGGCGCGGGGGACGGCGAGCGGCCAACGTACACGACGACGGCCAGCGCGGCCAGCGCCGGAGCGAGGGTCCCCACGGCGGTGAACAACCGGTGATGGCGGACCCAGTCGAGCAGCCCGCCCGCGCGGGCCGCCCGCGCCGGCGCGGCCGCGGGGCGCGCCCGGTACTCCGGGATGCGCCGCAGCACCTCGTCCGAGAAGGTCGCGAAGTCGCGCCGGTTCGCCTCGGCGAGGAGCGCGTCGCCCAGCATCCCCGCCAGCGCCTCCTCGTCCGCGAGCCGCGCCTGGCAGGCGTCGCAGCCGGCGAGGTGCTCGGCCAGCGCCTGCGCCTCCGGCTCGGAGAGCTCGCCCGGGCGGGCGCCCAGCATGGGCGCGAAGCGGGTGCACGCGGTCATGATTCGCCCCCGCGGCGGGGGGCGAGCCCCCGCCCCACGGTCTGGGCGCCCTCGTCAGCCGGGAGCCCCGCGTACTCGCGCAGGAGCGCCTGCATCTTGCTCCGCGCGTGGAAGAGGCGGCTCATCACGGTGCCCTTCGGGATCCCCAGCTGCTCCGACAGCTCCTCGTACGAGAGCCCCTCCAGCTCGCGCAGCACCAGGATGGCGCGGTGCTTCTCGGGGAGCTGCGCCAGGGCCTCGGTCATCTTGCCGGCCAGCTCCCGCCTGAGCGCGTTCTCCTGCGGATCGTTCCCGAGCGCGGTGGCGAGGATGCCCTCGCCCCCTCGCGCCACGTCCTGCCCGCGCACCTCGTCGAGCTCCTCCTTGGCCGCCGTGCGCTCCTTGCGGACCGCGTCGATGGCGAGGTGGCTCCCGATGCGGAGCACCCAGGTGGAGAAGGTGGAATCTCCCTTGAAATCGGCCAGGTGCGCGTGCACTCGCACGAACGCCTCCTGGGCGACATCCCACGCGAGATCGCGGTCCTTCACGATGCCGAGCGCCACGGCGTACACCTTCCTCTGGTAGCGGACGACGAGCGCGCGGAAGGCCTCGGGGTCACCGGTCTTGGCTCTCGAGACCAGCGTGAGGTCGTCGGCTTCCATGGCAGAGGACGGGCGAGCGGGCGGGGAAATTCACCGCACCGGGGAGTTCTACCACAGCAGCGCTTCTTCCCCGGATTCATTAGTATTCAGCGCCGCGGGCCGGAATGGCTGGCCTGCCCGCCTGTTTTTCCTTCGACCCCCATGGCGATCGCCTACTCCGAAATCGCGCGGGTCCTCGACGGGGCCCGGCGCAGGCAGGGGTGGGTCGTGCTCGCCACCGCCGCCGGCGGCGCCCTCTGCGCCGTCCTGCTCGTCGGGCTCGGCGGGGCGGCGCTCCTCGGCGCCGGTGTCGGACGCCCGACGCCGGTGCGCGCCGCGGCGCTCGCGGCCGCGGCGCTGGTGGCGCTCTCGGCGCTCGCCTGGGCGGCGGTGGCGGCCATGCGCCGCGCCTCGTCGCCGCTGGCGGTGGCGCGCCGGGTGGGCGAGGCGGCGCCGGAGCTCAGGAGCGATCTGGTCAGCTCGGTCGAGCTGGAGGACGACTACGAGGAGGTGCAGCGCACCGGGCGCTACAGCGTGGCGCTGGTGGACGCCCACATCGCCCGCACCGCCGAGCGGGCGCGCGGCCTCGACCTCGCGCGCGTCATCCCGGCGCGGCCGGCGCGCCGGGCCGGGGCGGCGCTGGCGGCCGCGGCGCTCGTGAACCTGGTCGCGCTGGCCGCCGCGCCGCGGGTGCTCGCCGCCGGGTGGCAGCGGCTCCTGGGCCTCGGGCCGGCGGCGCCGGTCCGCCGGGCCGAGCCCATCACCGGCGACGTCGAGGTGAGCTACGTCTACCCGGCGTACATGCACCGGGAGCCGCGGACGATCTCCGGCACCGGCGGCGAGATCTCGGCACCGCGCGGGACGGAGGTGACCCTCAAGACCCGCGCCGACCGCGAGGTGCAGCGCGCGGAGCTCGCGCTCGAGTCGGCCGCGAGGAAGGAGGGGCCCGCCGTCTACGCGCTCACCGTCGCGAACCGCCGCGACCTCGAGGGCCACCTCACCGTCGACGTCCCCGGCGCCTATCGCTTCCGCTTCCTGAAGGGGAAGAAGCTCGTCGCCGAGGGTCCCCCCATCGCGCTCGCGGTGGAGCCCGACGCGCCGCCCGAGGTGCGCATCACCGCCCCGGCGCCGGAGCTCGAGGTGGACGCCCGCGCCCGCGTCCGCATCGAGTGGGCCGCCTCCGACGACTTCGGGCTCGAGAAGCTCACCCTCGTCACGAAGCCGCCCGGCGGCGACGAGCGCCGCACCCAGCTCAAGGCGTTCGCCGGCACCCGCCGCGAGTCGGGCGTGCACGAGCTCGAGCTCGCCCCGCTGCGCCTGGCCGAGGGCGAGAAGCTCCTCTACTGGCTGGAGGCCGAGGACGGCGACGTCGTCTCCGGGCCGAAGCGCGGCGCCTCCGCCACCCACACCCTCAAGATCTACAGCGAGGCCGAGCACCACCGGCTGGCGCTCCTGCGGGCGCAGGGCCTGTGGGAGGACATGGTGAAGCTCCTCGGCGACCGGCTCGACTTCTTCGAGGGCGGCCCGCGCTGGACCGACGAGCGCACCCAGCAGGCGCAGGCGCTCGACGGGCGCACCCGCGAGCTGCACGAGGGGCTGCGCGCCGCGGCCCAGGAGCTCAGGAAGGACCGCTCGGTGCCGCGCCAGCTCCCCCAGGCGCTCGCCAACGCCGCCGCCGGGATCCGCCCCATCGAGCAGGACCTGGCCGCCCTGCGCCTCACGCTCTCGCGCATGCTCCACTTCCAGCGCGCCGGCGCCTCGCCCCTCTTCGACCGGGTGGCCGAGGTGGACGGCCGGCTCGACCGCGAGCTGGAGAAGGACGTCCTCTACCTCGAGCAGCTCTTCGACCAGCAGCGCGCCGACGACCTGGTGAAGGTGGCGAAGGACCTGGCCGCGCGCCGCCGCGACCTGGCCCAGCTCCTCGAGAAGTACAAGCAGGCGCCGAGCGAGGCGGCCAAGAAGGAGCTCCTGGCCGAGGTGGCGCGCATGAAGGCGCGCATGGCCGAGATGATGCGGCGCATGGGCGAGCTCGCGAAGGGGATGAACGACGAGCACATGAACCGTGAGGCGCTGGCGGAGCTGGCGAGGTCGAAGGACGCGATGGGCGGCCTCGACGAGGTGGAGAAGAAGCTCGCCCAGGGGGACGTCGAGGGGGCCATGAAGGCGCTCGACCAGCTCGGCAACGCCATGCAGGACATGCTCGCCTCGCTGGAGCGCACCGCCGGGCGCCCGGGCGAGCAGAACGCCGCGCTCATGAAGGACATGCTCGCCTTCAAGAAGGAGCTGGAGGAGGTCAAGGCCTCGCAGGAGCAGGTGGCGCGCGAGACCGAGCAGGTGAAGGGCCAGTACCAGCAGCGGCTCGCGCAGAAGCTGAAGCAGCTCGAGGCGGGGGCGAAGCAGCTCGAGGGGCTCGCGGCCGAGGCGCGGCGCGAGCTCGACCGCGCGGAGCCGGGCGTGACGCCGCGCTCGGAGGACGAGTTCGGGCAGGCGCGCGATCGGCTGGCGGATCTCCAGAAGGCGCTCGCCGCGAAGGACCTCGACGCCGCGCTCGAGACGGTCCGCCGGGCGCTACCGCCCATGCAGCGGCTCGCCATGGACCTCGGCGACGAGGCCTCCATGGGCGAGCGCTACCGGGCGCTCCGCAGCAAGGACCCGCGCGTGCTGCGCGAGGCCGAGCGGCACGCCTCCGGGGCGCTGGGCCCCACCCGCAAGGTGCGCGACGAGCTGGAGAAGATGTTCCCCGACCCGAAGAGCGTGCTCGGGCCGAAGGAGCAGCAGCGCCTCTCCGAGCTGTCGCAGGAGCAGGGCCAGCTCGAGCAGCGCGCCGGCGAGCTGCGGCAGAAGCTCTCCGAGCTGGCGCAGCGGGCGCCGGTGTTCCCGCCACAGTCGCAGGAGATGCTGGAGGGGTCGCAGGGGCACATGCAGCGGGCGCGGGGGGAGCTGGCGCAGAAGAACGCGCAGCGCGGCCACGGCGAGCAGCGCCAGGCGCTCGACGACCTGTCCCGGTTCCAGCGCGGGCTCGACGAGATGGCCAAGAACGCGAAGCGCGGCCAGGGCGGCGGGGGCGGGTTCCCGTTCCCGTTCGGGGAGGAGCAGGGCGGGCGGGAGGGCGACGGCGCCGACCCGTCTCAGGAGAAGGTGGAGATCCCCGGCGCCGACGCCTTCAAGGCGCCCGACGAGTTCCGCAAGGACCTGCTCGAGGCCATGAAGCAGGGCACGCCCGAGCCGTACCAGGGCGAGGTGAAGCGCTACTACGAGGAGCTCGTCAAGTGAAGGCGCTCTGGCTCGCGCTGGCGCTCGCCGCCGCCCCGTCGCTCCCGGCCGCCGCGCCGACGAGCGCGCTGGCCGAGCGCTCGCCGGACTTCCTCGATCTCCGCCGCGCCGTCTCGCTGCTCGAGGACGAGAACGTGCTGGAGGCGCAGGCGCTCGTCCGGCCCATCCTGGAGAAGCGCCCCAAGGACCCGGCGGTGCAGCTCGTGGCCGGGCTGGTGCGCTTCTACCAGCAGCGGTACGGCGAGGCGGTGGACCTGCTCGAGAAGAGCCGCCTCGGCACCGGCTCCCTCGACTACCTCGCGCTCGCCCGCGCCGCCCGCGAGGTCACGAAGGACCACGCCCGCGCCGAGGGCGAGCACTTCGCCGTCTCCTACCCGAAGGGCAAGGACGAGGTGCTCGTCCCCTACGTGCTCGAGGCGCTCGAGGCGCAGCGGGCGGCCCTGGCGCAGGACCTCGGCTGGTCCACGGCCGGCAAGGTCACCATCGAGATCCTGAACGACACCCGCGAGCTGGCGCGGCTGTCGACCCTCACCGAGGAGGAGATCAAGACCTCCGGCACCATCGCGCTCTGCAAGTTCAACAAGCTCATGATCGTGTCGCCCAAGGCGCTGGTGAAGGGGTACGACTGGCTCGACACGGCGGCCCACGAGTACACGCACTACGTGGTGACCGCGCGCACGCACGACAACACGCCCATCTGGCTGCACGAGGGGCTGGCCAAGTTCTCCGAGACGCGCTGGCGCGGGAAGGGGGGCGAGCTGTCGGCCTCCTCCGCCGGGCTGCTCAAGGACGCGCTCCGCAAGGACCAGCTCATCACCTTCGCGCAGATGCACCCGTCGATGGCGAAGCTGCCCTCCCAGGAGGCGGCGGCGCTGGCCTTCGCCGAGGTGGAGCTGGCGGTCGAATACCTGGAGGCGAAGGGCGGCGCGCCGCTCATGAACCGCATCCTCGACCGCGTCACCGGCGGCGAGCCGGCGGAGCGCGCGGTGGCGCAGGCGCTGGGCGTGAGCTACGAGGCGTTCCTGGCCGACTGGAAGCGCTTCATGGCGGCCCGCCCCCTGCCCGAGGGCGGGCTCCACGTCGAGGAGAAGCTGCGCTTCAAGGGCGACCCGAAGCACGGCGGCGCGCACTCGGAGTGGGCGGAGATCCCGGACGACCGGGCGCGCGGCTTCGCCCGCCTGGGCGAGATCTTCCGCGAGCGCGGCCGGTGGGCCGCCGCCCGGGTCGAGTACGGCAAGGCGGTGGCGCGCGCCGGGAAGGGCATCGCCGTCCTCTCCGACAAGTTCGCGCTGGCCGCCATGATGTCGGGCCACGACGCCGAGGCGCAGGAGGCGCTCACCGAGGCGCTGCGCCGCCACCCGCAGTACGCTGCGCTGCACCTGCACCTCGCCCGCCTGCAGGTGAAGCGGAAGGCCTGGCCGGAGGCGAAGGAGCAGCTCCTGCTCGCCAACGCCCAGGACCCGTTCGACCCCGAGATCCACGCCGGCCTCGCCGCCGTCCACGAGGCCTCCGGCCAGGCCGAGCTGGCGGCGCGGGAGAAGCGCTTCGCGCAGCTGCTCGCGCACGAGTGAGGGTACCTTGGACACCACGATGACCACCCACCCGCCGCCGCTCCCGCCGTCCCCCGAGGCCGACCTCGCCGCGGTGAAGGAGCTCGCCGACGCCCGGCGCCTGCTCCTGGGCGAGATCGAGAAGCGCATCGTCGGCCAGCGCGAGGTGGTGGACCACCTCCTCACCGCGCTCTTCGCGCGCGGGCACTGCCTGTTCGTGGGCGTGCCCGGGCTCGCCAAGACGCTCCTCATCTCCACGGTGGCGGAGGTGCTGAACCTCTCCTTCAACCGGATCCAGTTCACGCCCGACCTCATGCCGTCGGACATCACCGGCACCGACGTGCTGGAGGAGGACCACACCACCGGCAAGCGCGCCTTCCGGTTCGTGCAGGGGCCCATCTTCGCCAACTTGATCCTGGCGGACGAGATCAACCGCACGCCGCCCAAGACGCAGGCGGCGCTCCTGCAGGCGATGCAGGAGTACCGCGTGTCGGCGGGCGGCGAGACCTACCCGCTCGAGCTGCCGTTCCTGGTCTTCGCGACCCAGAACCCCATCGAGCAGGAGGGCACCTACCCGCTGCCCGAGGCGCAGCTCGACCGCTTCATGTTCTACGTGCACGTGAACTACCCGAGCGCCGAGGAGGAGGTGGAGATCGTCCGCTCCACCACCACCGCCGTCCGGCGCGCGCTCACCCGCGTGCTGTCGCCCCACAAGATCCGCGAGCTGCAGGAGCTCGTGCTGCGGGTCCCCGCCGCCGACCACGTCATCCGGCACGCCGTGGAGCTGGTGCGCCTCACCCGGCCCAAGGAGCCGGGCGCGCCCGACTTCGTGAAGGCGCTGGTGGAGTGGGGCGCTGGCCCGCGCGCCAGCCAGAACCTGGTGCTCGGCGCCAAGGCGCGCGCCATCCTCGACGGGCGGCTGGCGGCCTCGGTGGAGGACGTCCGCGCGCTGGCGAAGCCGGTCCTCGTCCACCGCGTCATCACCAACTTCCGCGCCGAGTCGGAGAACGTGCGGAGCGAGGACGTGGTGGACCGGCTCCTGGAGAAGATCCGGCCGTGAACGGCGGCCGGCCCCTCCTCGACCCGGTGGTGCTGGCGCGCCTCGCCACGCTCCACCTGCGCGTGCGCGCCATCACCGAGGGGGTGCTGACCGGCCTCCACAAGTCGCCCCACCACGGCCAGTCGGTCGAGTTCGCCGAGCACAAGGAGTACGCGCCCGGCGACGACGTGCGCCGCATCGACTGGAAGGCCTACGGCAAGTTCGACAAGTACTACGTGAAGCAGTTCGAGCAGGAGACGAACCTGCGCGCGTTCCTGGTGGTGGACGCGTCCGGGAGCATGGGCTACCGCGGCCAGCCGGAGCGGCTCACCAAGCTCGAGTACGCGAGCGCGCTCGCCGCCTCGCTCGCGTACCTGCTCGTCCGCCAGGGCGACGCGGCCGGGCTGGTGGTGGTGGCGGACCGCGTGGTGAAGACCATCCCGGCGCGCGCGGCCGCCTCGCACCTGCCGGCGCTGGTGGACACCCTGGCCGCGCTCGCGCCGAAGGGCCCGACCCGCCTGGCCGCGGCGGTGGACCACGTGCTCGAGCACGCGCCGCGGCGCAGCTCGGTGCTCGTCTTCAGCGACCTCTTCGACGCCGAGGAGCAGGTGTCGAGGCAGCTCGCGCTGCTGCGGCGCCGCAAGCACGAGGTGACGCTCTTCCACGTGCTCGATCCGCACGAGCTCGACTTCCCGTTCGAGGACCCGACGCTGTTCCTCTCCATGGAGGACGCGCGCGAGGTGGAGGCGAACGGGCGCGACGTGAGGAAGGGCTACCTCGAGGTGCTGCGCCGCTGGCTGGAGGGCACGCGCCGGGCCGCCGCCGAGGCGGACCTCGAGCACGTGCTCTGCCGCAGCGACCGCCCGCTCGACGAGGTGCTCCTGCCCTTCCTGGCGCGGCGGGAGCGGCGCGCCGCATGAGCCTCTCCTTCCTGCACCCGGCGCTCGGCTGGGGGCTCCTCGCCGCCCTCGTCCCGCTCGCCATCCACCTCTTCTTCCGGCGGCGCCCCCGGCCCACGCCCTTCCCGGCCATCGACTTCATCCTGCGGGCCCGCCGGGAGACCGAGCGGCGGCTGCGGCTCAAGAAGCTGGTGCTGTTCGCCGCCCGCACCCTGCTCCTCGCCGCGGTGGCCGCGGCGCTGATGCGCCCACGGCTGGAGCGGCCCGAGCAGGCGCGGGCGGCCGCCGCGCGCGGCCCGGCGGCGGTGGCGCTCGTGCTCGACGCCTCCGCCTCGATGGGCTACCGGCTGCGCGGCGGGGCGCTCTTCGACCGCGCGCGCGCCGATCTGCTGGCCGCCCTCGACGACCTCTCGGGCGAGGAGCCCGCCACCCTGGTCGTGTGCGGCGGGCCGGCCGCCCCGGCGGCGCCGCCGCCCAGCTTCGACAAGGCGGCCGTGCGGCGCGCGCTGCGCGAGGCGCAGGTCACCTTCGGCCACGCCGACCTGACCGCCTGCGCCGCCGCGGCCGCCCGCGCCCTCTCCGAGAGCGCCACCGGCGCGCCGCTCGCGAAGCGGCTGGTGATCGCGACCGATCTCGCCGCCTCCTCCTGGCGGCTCGACGCCGCGCCGCCCATGGTGCAGGGCGCGACCGGCCGCGAGCGCCCGGAGGTGACGCTGCTCGACGCCGCGCGCGGCGAGCCGCTCCCGAACCTGGCCGTCACCGAGCTCACCGCCGAGCCGGACGCCTCGGCCGGCCCCCGCGGCTACCGCGTCACCGCCACCGTCACCTCGTACGGCGGGCGGGCCGAGCGGGGCCGCGAGGCGGCGAAGAAGGGCGAGGGGCAAGACGTCGAGCTCCAGCTCCACCTCGGCCCCCCCGCCGCCCCCGTCGCCATCCGCTCCTACGCGCAGGTGCCCGCCGGCGGTGCGGTGAAGAAGACGCTCTCGGTGCGCTTCCCCCAGGGCGGCCCGGCCGCGCTCTCGGTGACGCTCCCGGCCGACCCGCTGGAGGTGGACGACGCGCGCGTGGCGACGCTGGAGGTCCCGCGCGAGGTGAAGGCGCTCGTCGTGAACGGCGCCCCGTCCCCGGTGCGCCACCGGGACGAGGCGTTCTTCGTCGAGGCCGCGCTCGCCTCGTCCGCCTCGCCGGTCCGCCCGACGGTGGTGGACGTCGAGGCGCTGCGGACGGTGCGCCTCGCCGACTACGACGTGGTCTTCCTGCTCAACGTGCGCGCCGTCGGGCCCAAGGCGGCCGACCTGCGCGCCTTCGTGGAGGCCGGCGGCGGGCTCTTCCTCGCCATGGGGGAGGAGGTCGACCCCGACCGCTGGGACGAGGAGCTGAAGGCGCTCCTGCCGCGCCCGCTGCACGTCGTGAAGACCGCCGCCGAGCGCGGCGCGCCCGGCGCCGAGGCGCGCGCGGCGCGGTTCGCCGACGTGGACTGGGAGCACCCGGCGCTGCAGGTCTTCACCGGCCCGGCGCGGGAAGGGTTCGAGGGGGTGCGGACCTGGCGCTACATGCTGCTCAAGCCGGCCGAGCGGGGCGGCCCCGGCGACCGCGTGCTGGTCTCCTACGACGACGGCGCGCCGGCGCTGGTCGAGGCGCGGCGCGGGCAGGGGCGCGTCATGCTCTACACCTCCACGGTCGACCGCGCCTGGTCCGACTGGACCATCCGCACGAGCTTCCTGCCCGCCATCCAGCGGCTCGCGGCCTACCTGGCGGGCAGCCTCGAGGAGCGGCGTGACCGCCCCTCCCTCGTCGACGCGCCGCGCGCGCTCGCCCCGGGCGAGGGGCAGCGCCTCGTCTCGGTGGTGGCCCCCGACGGCCGCGAGCTCCCCGCCTCCGCCCTGCGCCGGGACGCGGCGGGCGCGCTCTCGCTCGTGCCCGACCGGCCCGGCCTGTGGCAGGTGAAGGTGGAGCAGCGCGGCGAGCAGCGCCTCGACCCGCGCCTCGCCTTCGCCGCGCTGCCCGACCCGCGCGAGAGCGACACCGCCCGCCTCGACCCGCAGGAGCTCACCGCCTGGTTCGGCGGCGAGGGCCACGCCCGCGTCGCCAGCGACGCCGCCCAGGGCCCGCGCCGGATTCCCCTCTGGTCCATCCTCCTCGCCCTCGGGATCGTGGCATTCTTCGCCGAGGGGCTGCTGGTGGCGTGACGGGAGAGGCGGAGCCACGCATGTCGACGCTCGACGCAGAAGTCGCCGGCCTCTTCTCGGTCGGCTTCCAGGGCACCACCCCTTCGCCCGAGGTGCTGGAGCTCCTCCGGCGCGGGGTGTACGGGGTCATCCTGTTCGCGCGCAACGTGGTGGACGCGGAGCAGGTGGCGGAGCTGGTCGCCGCGCTCAAGCACGCCGCGGGGCGGCCGCTCCTCGTCTCCATCGACCAGGAGGGCGGCCGGGTGGCGCGGCTGCGCTCGCCCCAAGGCTTCACCGAGCTGCCCCCCATGCGCGCGATCGGGCACACCGGCGACGCCGAGGTCGCCTTCGCCGCGGGCGCGCTGCTCGGCCGCGAGCTGCGCGCGGTGGGGATCGACCAGGACTACGCGCCGGTGGTGGACGTCGACACGAACCCGCAGAACCCGGTCATCGGCGACCGCAGCTTCTCGCGCGACCCCGAGGCGGTGGGGCGGCTCGGGGTGGCGCTCGCCCGCGGCCTGCAGTCGGAGGGCGTCGCCGCCTGCGCCAAGCACTTCCCCGGGCACGGCGACACGAGCCAGGACTCGCACCGCGACCTGCCGCGGCTCCCGCACGAGCTGGCCCGGCTGCGGGCGGTGGAGCTGGTCCCGTTCCGCGCCCTGGCCGAGGCCGGCGTCGCCTCGGTCATGACCGCCCACGTGGTCTTCGACGCGCTCGACGCGCGCCGGCCGGCCACCATGTCCGCCCCGGTGCTGCGCCTGCTGCGCGAGGCGTGCGGCTACCAGGGCTGCGTCATCTCGGACGACCTGGAGATGAAGGCGGTGGCGGAGCACTTCCCGCTGGAGGAGGCGGTGCCCGAGGCGCTCGCGGCGGGCGTGGACGCGCTGCTCGTCTGCCACGAGGCGCCGGTGCAGCACCGCGCCATCGACCTCGCCCGCGCCGCCGTCGAGCGCGGGCAGGTCTCGCGCGAGCGGCTGGCGGAGGCGCGGCGCCGGGTGGCGGCGCTGCTGCGCTGGGCCGGTCCGGCGGCGGATCCGCGCGCGGCGCGGGCGCGCCTGCGCACCGCGGAGCACCTCGCGCTCGCTGCCCGCATCCCGCCGCTGGCGACGGGGAAGGACCCGACCGCCGCCTAGGCCCGCGGCTCGAAGATCTCGAGCGCCACGAGCGCCCACAGGCTCGCGCGCACCTCCTCCGGCGGCCTGCGCGCCAGCGCCACCAGCTCCGCCACCGTCCGGGTCCCGTCCACGTGCGGCAGGAGCTGCGCCTCCCAGATCTCGAGCTCCACCTCGTGCAGCCCGAACGCCGGCTGCTGGGTGGGCATGAGGCGCGCCCCGTCGGGCAGCAGGCGCACCAGGCGCTCGCGCCGGTAGAGCTTCTTCACGCCGCGCGCGATGAGGTGGGCCGGGTGGACGTCGATCTTGGTCGACTCCGCCTGGGCGCGGCCGCTGAAGTGGATCCGGTAGCGCCCCTCCTCCCAGCCGAAGAGCGAGTACGCGATCGCCTTCACCTGCTGCGCCACGTAGTAGAGCTTCTCCGTCTCCTTGAGGATGCCGAGCTCCACCAGCGCGTCGCCGGCGCGGACGCCCCGCCGCTCGGCCGTCTTCTCGCACAGCTCGAGCTGGGCCGTGGTGAGCTTCCCCACCCGCACCAGGAACTGGCCGAACCGGTCCGCTACCAGGTTCGAGATGGCGTAGCAGGGCCGGCCGTGGTCGAAGTAGATGGTCTTCTTCACCTTGCCGCGCTGGAGCGTCAGCTCGCCGGTCTGCTGCGTCAGCCAGAAGGCGGTGATGAGGTCGGGCAGGTTGTCCCGGAGCTCGCCCTCGTCGGGCGGCTCGGCCCGGCCGGCCCGCGCCTCGGCGGCCGGCTCGACCCGCGCCGCCGGCGCCGCCGAAGGCTTGAGGGGCGGCGGGGTGAAGGCCGCCACCGGCGCCGCCTCCAGCGGGTCGCCGCGGATGACGGCGGAGACGCGCCCGGTCTCGCGCACCTCGACCTTGCCGGTGATGGAGAGCGCGTCGATGGGCTCCTCGGCCTCGACCGCCACCTCCACCTCGAAGTCCTCGCCGGCCACCTCGGGGCGGGGCGGCGGGCCGGCCGGCGCGGGCAGGAGGTTCTTCAGGGTCTCGAGCAGCTTCCGCGCCTCGAACGGCTTCTCGAAGAAGCCCGCCGCGCCGTGCTGGACGCGCGCCTCCGAGGCGGCGCGCCCGCCCTTGAAGATGCCCGTCATGAAGACGAACGGGATCCCGGCCTTCCGCAGCGCCGCCCCGATGTCGTAGCCCATCATGTCCGGCAGGAGGATGTCGACCACCGCCACCGCCGGCTTCTCGGTGGCGATCGCGTCGAGCGCCGCCTTGCCGCGCGCGCAGGTCACCGCGCGCCAGCCCTCCCCCTCCACCAGCCGCGCCAGAAGCCGGAGCAGCTCGTGGTTGTCGTCGACGAGGAGGACGGTGTGGCCGGGGCCAGGAGCCATGGACGGGGGACACCCTATCCCGGGGCGGGCGCGGATTCATCCTCCGCGGACGGTCCGGCGGGGGGCAAGCCGCCGCCCTGCATCGGGATTTCGCGCCGAAGGTGGTGGGAGGTGCGGCGGCGGGGGACAAGCCCCCGCCCTACTCGCCGAGGTAGGCCTTGCGCACCTCGGGCGAGGCGAGCAGCTCGGCGCCGGTGCCGGTCATGACCACCTCGCCGGTCTCGAGCACGTAGGCGCGGTGCGCGATCTGCAGCGCCTTGTGCGCGTTCTGCTCGACGAGGAGCAGCGCCACGCCCTGGGCCGAGACGTCGCGCAGCACCTGGAAGATGCGCTCGACCACCTGCGGCGCCAGGCCGAGCGAGGGCTCGTCGAGGAGCAGGAGCTTCGGCCGGCTCATGAGGGCCCGCGCCACCGAGAGCATCTGCTGCTCGCCGCCGGAGAGGGTGCCCGCCACCTGGCTCATCCGCTCGCGCAGGATGGGGAAGAGCGAGAACATCCGCTCGCGGTCGGCGGCGATGCCGTCGCCGTCGCGCCGGAGGAAGGCGCCCAGGTCCAGGTTCTCCTTCACCGTGAGGTTGAGGAAGATGCCCCGCCCCTCGGGCGCGTGGGCGAGCCCGCGCGCCACGATGTCGTGCGGCATGAGCCGCGTCAGCTCCTCGCCGCGGAAGCGGACCGAGCCGGAGGTCGGGCGCAGCATGCGCGAGACGGCGCGCAGGGTGGTGGTCTTGCCGGCGCCGTTGGCGCCGATGAGCGCCACCACCTGCCCCTCCGGCACCTCCAGCGAGACCCCGCGCAGCGCCTCGATGGCGCCGTAGTGGACCACCAGGTCCTTCACCGAGAGCACGGGCTCACTCATGGCGTCGGCGCTCCGGGCACGGCGATCTTCTTCTCTTCGAGGTACGAGTCGCCGAGGTAGGCCTCGATCACCTTGGGGTCCTTGCGCACCTTCTCCGGCGCGCCCTGGGAGATGGTGACGCCGTGGTCGAGGACGACCAGCCGCTCCGAGACGCCCATGACGAGCCGCATGTCGTGCTCGATGACCAGGATCGCGAGCCGGAACTGGTCGCGGATGCGGTGGATGAGCTCCATGAGCGCCACCTTCTCCGAGGCGTTCATGCCGGCGGCCGGCTCGTCGAGGCACAGCACCTTGGGCCCGCTCGCGAGCGCGCGCGCGATCTCGAGCCGGCGCTGCTCGCCGTAGGGGAGGTTCTTCGCCAGCGCCGCGCGGCGGTGGGAGAGCCCCATGACCTCCAGGTACTCGTCGGCGCGGGCGGTGATGCGCTCCTCGTCGGCGACGAAGGACGGGGTGAGGAAGAACGCGCCCGCGAAGCCGGCCTTGCGCCCGTGGTGGCAGGCCACCTTCACGTTGTCGAGCGCGGTGAGCTCCTTGAAGAGCCGGATGTTCTGGAAGGTGCGCGCCACCCCGGCGATGCAGATCTCGTGCGGCCGCCGGCCGTTCACGCGCTCGCCCGCCACCAGCACGTCGCCCGCGCTGGGCGGGTAGACGCCGGTGATGGCGTTGAAGGCGGTGGTCTTGCCGGCGCCGTTCGGGCCGATGAGGCCCACCAGCTCGCCCGGCAGGAGCGTCAGGTTGAAGTCGGCGAGGGCCTTGAGGCCCCCGAACTGCATGGTGACGTTGCGGGCCTCGAGCACCGCGGCGGGCGTGCTCACGGCGAGGTCTCCGCGCCGGCGGCCTTGCGGCGGCCCCCCGGCAGCTTCACGATGTCCCAGATCTCGCGGGTACCGAAGATGCCGCTCGGGCGGGTGAGCATGAGCACGATGAGGAGGAGCGAGTAGACGACCATGCGGTATTGCTGCACCTCGCGCAGCCCCTCCAGCGCGAAGGAGAGCACGAGCGCCGCGACCACGGAGCCGGTGACCGAGCCCATCCCGCCCAGCACCACCATCACCACCACCTCGATCGACTTCACGAAGGTGAAGGAGCGCGGGGTGCAGAGCTGGATGAGGTGCACGAGCAGCCCGCCCGCCAGGCCGGCGAAGGCGGAGGCGATGACGAAGGCGCGCACCTTGTAGCCGGTGGTGTCGACCCCCATCGCCTCGGCCGCCACCTCGTCCTCGCGGATGGCGAGCAGCGCGCGGCCGTGGGTGGAGCCCACCAGCCGCCGCGCCATGGAGATGGTGGCCACCGCGCCCATCCCCACCCAGACCACGGTGGTGAGCCGAGGCAGGCCGCTGATGCCGGTCGCCTGCCCGAGGAAGGGCGTGTTCTCGATGATGACGCGGATGATCTCGTTGAAGCCGAGCGTCACGATGGCGAGGTAGTCGCCGCGGAGCCGCAGGGAGGGCATGCCCACCAGCACGCCGGCCAGCGCGGCGGTGACCATGCCGGCGAGGAGCGCGAGCAGGAACACCACCTGGTCCGAGACCCCGGCCGACAGCCCGACGATCTGCAGGCCGTGCATGGCGGTCGTGATCTTGGCCGCGGTGTAGGCGCCCACCGCCGCGAAGCCGGCGTGGCCGATGGAGAACTGGCCGGTGAAGCCGTTCACCACGTTGAGCGAGACCGCCAGGATGACGTTGATGCCGGCCGAGATGAGGACGATGGCCCAGCCGGGCGAGATGACGCCCTGGAGGGCGAAGAGCAGGGGGAGCGCGACGAGGAAGGGCAGCGCCGAGCGCAGCACGATGCGTACGGGTCTCACGGCTACACCTTCTCCGGGCGGAAGGAGCCGAAGAGCCCGGCCGGGCGGACGAGCAGGACGATGATGAGGAAGGCGAAGGCGATGCCGTCGCGGTACGACGAGAGCGCGTAGCCCGAGACGTACTCCTCGGCGAGCCCCAGCGCGAGGCCGCCCACCATGGCGCCCGGCACGTTGCCGATGCCGCCGAAGACCGCGGCCACGAAGGCCTTGATGCCGAGGGTGAGGCCCATGAGCGGGTCGACCTTGGGCCGGGAGCCCGCGAAGAGCAGCGCCGCCGCGGCCGCCAGCGCGCTCCCGAGCGCGAAGGTGCCCGCGATGACCCGGTTCACGTTGATGCCCATGAGCCCGGCCACCTGCGAGTCGAAGGACACGGCGCGCATCGAGGTGCCGAAGCGCGTCCGGTACACGATGTACTGCAGGAGCAGCATGAGGCCGACGGCGGTGAAGAAGGAGATGACGTCGTAGTTGCTGACGTAGACGCCGAACGGCTCCCAGGCGACGCGCGTGAACGGCTCGGGGAAGAAGCGCGGGGTCGGGCCGGGCGGGAAGGGGATGCCGAGCCCGGGGATGGAGGGGAGCTGGAACCCGTACTCGAGCAGGAACGAGACCCCGATGGCGGTGATGAGCGAGGTGAGCCGCGCCCGGTGCCGGAGCGGCCGGTAGGCGAAGCGCTCGATCAGCACCCCCAGGATGCCGCAGATGATCATGGAGCCGACGAAGACCACGAGCGCCTTCGCCAGCGAGGGGCTGCCGCCGACGCCCATCGCGTTCGCCAGGTAGAAGCCGGAGAAGGCCCCCACCATGTACACGTCGCCGTGCGCGAAGTTGATGAGCTTCAGGACGCCGTAGACCATCGTGTAGCCGAGCGCGATGAGGGCGTAGATCGTCCCCACCGACAGGCCGTTCACGAGGTGCTGCAGGAACTCGGTCACGCGGACCTCGCCGAAGATGCGGTAACGCGGTGAGGGGGGAGTGTCGCGCGAAAGGCCAGCGGCGTGGAAGGGGGTCACCCCCTCCCACGCCGCCGGGACAATCCGCTACGGATTCACGGTGGCGGCGAAGTGCGCCTCGTTGTTCTTGATGGCGAGGACCACCGCCGACTTCACGGCGTTGTGGTCCTGGTCCAGGTTGATGACGCCCGAGACGGCCTGGTACCCCTTCGTCTGCTCGATGGCGTCGCGGATGGAGGGGCCGGTGAGGTCCTTCGCCCGCTTCATCGCGTCGATGGCCACGTTGGCGGCGTCGTAGCCGAGCACGGCCAGCGCGTCCGGCACGCTGCCGTAGGTCTCCTTGTACTTCTTCACGAAGCCCTGGATGACCGGCGACGGATCTTCGCTCGAGTAGTGGTTCGAGAAGTAGGAGCCGTCGAGCGCCCCCTTCGCGATCTCGTAGAGCTTGACCGAGTCCCAGCCGTCGCCGCCCATGAGCGGGACCTTGATGCCGAGCTCGCGCGCCTGGCGGGCGATGAGCGCGACGTCCGTGTAGTAGCCGGGGACGTAGATGGCCTGGATCTTCTTGTTCTTGATGGCCGTGAGCTGCGCCTTGAAGTCCTGGTCACCGGCCTTGTAGCTCTCGTCGGCGACGATGGTGCCGCCGAGGTCCTTGAACTTGGCCGCGAAGAAGTTCGCCAGGCCGACCGAGTAGTCGTTGCCCACGTCGCGGAGCACCGCGACGTTGTTGATCTTGAGGTTCTCGCGGGCGAACTTCGCCATCACCGTGCCCTGGAAGGGATCGATGAAGCAGACGCGGAAGACGTAGGGGCGCGTCTTGTCGCCGTCCTTGGTGACGCGGGGGTTGGTGGAGGTGGGGGTGATCATCGGGACCTTGTTCGAGTCCGCGATGGGCGCCATCGCCAGCGAGCGGCTCGAGGCCACCTCGCCGAGGAGCACGGTGGCCCCGTCCTGGGTGACGAGGCGCGTGGCGGCGACGGCCGCCTCCTCGGGCTTGCCCTGGTCGTCGAGCGTCTTGACCGTGAGCTGCTTGCCCTTCACGCCGCCGGCCTTGTTGGCCTCGTCCACGGCGAGCTTGATGCCCTTGTCGGTGGAGTCACCGAAGGTGGCCTCGTTGCCCGTCATCGAGGCGACATGGCCGAAGACGAGCTTGTCGCCGGCGGGGGCGCCGCCGGCGGCCGGTGCCGCCGCCTGCGGAGCGGCGGGCGCCGGAGCTTCCTGCTTCTTGTCCTGACAAGCGGCGACGGCCACGACGGCGGCCATCAGCGCCAGGGTGCGCGTGAGACGCATCGTAAACCTCCCGAACAGGTGGAAAGCATTTCCATAGCACGGTCAATCGTGCGCGCGTCAACTTATCCAAGCGTTGAGCCTGCCGCCCGAACGAGCAGGTAAATGCCTTGTTTCCCAGCAGGAAGCCGCGGCTATTTTCTTGCCAACCCCGTTCGGGATTGCTCTACTCCCCCTCCATCTCTTCACGGCAGGACAACCGCAGGTAAGGAGAGAAACGGATGACCCTGAAGCGAATCGCGACCCTGTGCCTCGTCGTGGGGATGGCCCTGCCGTTCGCCGCCCGCGCCGACGACGCCCCGGGCGTGTTCAAGATCCCGGGGACGGACAGCACCATCAAGTTCTACGGTTACGTGCAGCTCGACACCACCTACGACTTCGCCGGCCGCGACCCGAACGTCGAGGGGAACGACTGGGCGGTCCACATCGCCAACGTCCCGCTCGAGAACTCGGCCGAGTACCGGCAGAAGAAGAACCAGATGTACATGACGGCCCGGACGAGCCGCTTCGGCATCGAGACCAGCACCCCGACCAAGATCGGCGCGGTCGGCGTGAAGCTCGAGGGCGACTTCAACGCCTCGAACCTCGAGTCCGGCCAGAGCTTCACCAACTCGGTGCTGTTCCGCCTGCGCCACGCCTACGGCACGGTGGCCGGCGCCTCGGGCACGTTCCTCGTCGGCCAGACCTGGTCGAACTTCCTCGACCTGGCTTCGTACCCCGACACGGTGGACTTCAACGGCCCGGGGTCGATCGCCCTCATCCGTCAGCCGCAGATCCGCTACACGCTGCCCATCGGCCCGGCCAGCCTGGCCGTGGCGGTCGAGAACGCGCCCGGCACCGACGGCGACGACTTCGGCAACCTGGGCGGCGGAAACGGCAGCCGCGTCTCGACCATCCCCGACTTCACGGCCAACCTCGGCTTCTCGGGGGCGTGGGGCAGCGCTTCGATCCGCGGCGTGACGCGTAACGTCAAGGTGGTGGACAACGCCGCCGCGCCCACGAAGACCCTCAGCAAGCAGGGCTACGGCGGGGCCGCCTCGGCCGCGCTCAAGCTCGGCGGCGACACCCTCGTCGTCCACGGCGTCTACGGCTCGGGCCTCGGCCGCTACATCTTCAACGTCGGCCTCAGCGTGGGTCCGAACGGCATGCTGGTCGGCGCCAACGACCTCACCGCGGTGGAGGCCGCCGCCTACCACGTCGGCTACACCCACGTCTGGACGCCGGCCGTCCGGTCCAACCTGGTGTGGAGCCAGACGTTCATCATGAACCCGACGATCGGCGGCGTGGACGCGTTCGACAACACCGTCAACCACCGCATGGACCAGCTCTTCGTGAACAGCTTCTGGACGTTCGCGAAGAACGCCGAGTTCGGCCTCGAGTACGGCTGGGGCCAGCGGAAGACGTTCAACGTGGGCGCCGGCGGCGAGCAGACCGGCACGCAGAGCCGCATCACCGGCACCTTCCACTACAACTTCTTCTAGCCGACCCGTCGGCGGTGGAATCCGGGGCCGGGGGCGAAAGCCTCCGGCCCCTTGCATTTCCGCTCGCGCCAGCGCATGCACGAGCGCATGCGATACACGCTCTCTCCCGCGGTCGCCGGCGCGCTCCTCGCCCTGGCCGCCTGCGCCGGCGGCGTCAAGACGGTGCGCACCAGCGACGCGCAGCTCGCGCCGCGCCCCTCCGACTGCCCGCTCGAGTTCCTGCAGAAGGCGCCCGAGCGGCCGTACGACGAGCTCGCCGAGCTCGAGACGCACGTCACGGCCGCGCCGGCCGGCGGTACCCGCGAGGCCTTGCGCCCGAAGGCGTGCGAGCTCGGCGCCGACGCCGTCATCGTCACCCGCGACTTCGTGACCAACGCGTACGGCCACGCCATCGTGGCCGGCACGGCCATCAAGTACCGCGCCGAGGCGCCGCCGGCGCCGGAGGCCCCGGCCCCCGAGGCTCCCGCACCGGAGGCGCCGCGGCCCGGCGCGCCGGTCAACCTTTAGCGGCGCGCGGGGCTGGCACCTCTCCCGCGGTCGACGCGGGGTTGCCCCTCCGAAACAAGAACGGCCGCCCCCTCGCGGGAGCGGCCGTCGTGAAGCCGTGGGGCGGGGGCTCGTCCCCCGCCGGCGCATCACATGTCGAAGTACAGCGCGAACTCCATCGGGTGCGGGCGGCTGCGGACCGGGGTGACTTCCTTGTCGTACTTGTACTGGATCCAGGTCTCGATGACGTCCTCGGTGAAGACGTCGCCCTTGAGCAGGAACTTGTGGTCCTTGCGGAGCGCCTCGAGCGCCTCGTCCAGCGAGCCCGGCATCTTCGGGATGTCCTTCAGCTCCTCGGGCGACAGGCCGTAGATGTCCTTGTCGAGGGGCTGGCCCGGGTTGATCTTGTTCTCGATGCCGTCGAGGCCGGCCATGAGCTGGGCGGCGAACGCGATGTAGCCGTTGCAGCTCGGGTCCGGGGTACGGAACTCGATGCGCTTCGCCTTGGGGCTCGGCGAGTACATCGGGATGCGGATCGAGGCCGAGCGGTTCCGCGCCGAGTAGGCGAGGTTGATGGGCGCCTCGAAGCCCGGGACGAGCCGCTTGTAGCTGTTCGTCGACGGGTTGCAGAGGGCGGCCAGCGCCGGCCCGTGCTTCAGGACGCCGCCGATGTACCACATGGCGAGCTCGGAGAGGCCCGCGTACCCGTCGCCGGCGAAGAGCGGCTTGCCGTTCTTCCAGATCGACTGGTGGGTGTGCATGCCCGAGCCGTTGTCGCCGTAGAGCGGCTTCGGCATGAAGGTCACGGTCTTGCCGTGG
Organism: Anaeromyxobacter diazotrophicus; assembly: GCF_013340205.1. NCBI lineage: Bacteria > Pseudomonadati > Myxococcota > Myxococcia > Myxococcales > Anaeromyxobacteraceae > Anaeromyxobacter > Anaeromyxobacter diazotrophicus. Next base: position 106,866 of record NZ_BJTG01000005.1, on the reverse strand, counting down.
CGGCGGGCGACGTTCTTGATGACGTACTTGAACCACTGCAGCTGGTCGGCGCAGCGCACGAGCGAGTCGAAGCGGATGTCGATCTCGGCCTGGCCGGCGGTGGCGACCTCGTGGTGCTGGCGCTCGACCTTGATGCCGACCGACTCCATCACCCGGCACATCTCGGTGCGGATGTCCTGCTGGCTGTCGGTGGGGGCGACCGGGAAGTAGCCCTCCTTGTAGCGCGGCTTGTAGCCGAGGTTGCCGCCGGCCTCTTCACGGCCGGTGTTCCACTGCCCCTCGCCCGAGTCGACCTTGTAGAACGAGTGGTTCACGCCGGAGTCGTAGCGGACCTCGTCGAAGATGAAGAACTCCGGCTCCGGGCCGAAGTAGGCCACGTCGCCGATGCCGGTCGACTTGAGGTACTTCTCCGCCTTGATGGCGATGTTGCGCGGGTCGCGCGAGTACGGCTCCTTCGTGATCGGGTCGACGATGTTGCAGATGATGGAGAGCGTCGGCTCCGCCATGAACGGGTCGATCACCGCCGTCGAGGCGTCCGGCATCACCAGCATGTCGGAGGCGTTGATGGCCTGCCAGCCGCGGATCGAGGAGCCGTCGAACCCGAGGCCCTCCTCGAAGACCTCCTCGGTGAGCTCGTCGAGCGGGATCGAGAAGTGCTGCCAGATCCCGATGAAGTCCATGAACTTCAGGTCGACGTAGGTGGCCTTCTTGTCCTGGGCCAGGCTGAGCGCCTGCTTCGGGGTGAGGTTCGCCATGCGGTTCGTCCTATCTCCTGGGCTGGGGGAAAAGCGGTGGGCGGCCGGATCGGATAGCACGGGCCGTGCCGGGGTGGGAAGCCTCGCAGCGCCGCGTTTTCGGCCGGTTGGGTGCTCCAGGGGTGCCTGGCCGGCGGGCAGCCAGCTGCCCGGAAAACGTGCAACTGGGCCCTACCGTGCCTTCATCCCGAGCGCCCTCATCCGCTCGCGGAGGGTGTTCCGGTTCATGCCGAGGAGCTCGGCCGCCCGGAGCTGGTTGCCCTTCGTGCGCGCCAGCGCCGCGGCGATGAGCGGCGCCTCGACCGCGGCGATGGCGGCCGCGTGGCGCCCGCCCTCCGGCGCCCCGGCGTCGAGGAGCTGCTCGACGAGCCCGGTGAGCCCCCGATCGGCGACCGTGCCGGCGGGCAGCAGGGCGGAGAGCTCCCGCGCGCCGAGGCGGGCGCCGGGGAGTTTCAGCAGCGCGCGCTGGATGACGTTCTGCAGCTCGCGCACGTTGCCGGGCCACGGGTGGGCGAGGAGGAGCGGCTCCGCGTCCTTGCCGAGCGTGAGCGGCCGGCCGCGGAACTGCTCCCCGTACTTCCCGAGGTAGTGCCGCGCGAGGAGCACCACGTCGCCCTCGCGCTCGCGCAGCGGCGGGAGCCGCACCGGCACCACCGCCAGCCGGTAGTAGAGGTCGCGCCGGAAGCGGCCCTCCTCCACCGAGCGCGCCAGGTCGGCGTTGGTGGCGGCCACGATCCGGACGTCCACCGGCAGCGGGCGCGAGCCGCCGACGCGGTCCACCTCGCGCTCCTGCAGCACGCGCAGGAGCTTCGCCTGCAGCTCGATCGGCATCTCGCCGATCTCGTCCAGGAAGAGCGTCCCGCCGCTCGCCAGCTCGAACTTGCCCGGACGCCGCTCCACGGCGCCGGTGAACGAGCCCTTCTCGTGGCCGTACAGCTCGCTCTCCATGAGATCGCGCGGGATGGCCGCCATGTTGACGGTCACGAACGGCCCGCGCGCGCGGGCGGAGTTCACGTGGATGGCGCGCGCCACCAGCTCCTTGCCGGTTCCGCTCTCCCCCATGAGCAGCACCGTCATCTCGGTGCGGGCGACGCGCCCGATCTCCTTGTAGACCTCGACCATGGCGGGCGACCGGCCGATGAGCATGTCGCCCAGCGCCAGGGGCTGCGGCCCCTCCTCGTCGGCCTGCCCGGCGGATCTCGGCGCGGCCTCGGCGGGGCGCGGCGCCTCGCCCTCGGGGCCGACCGAGAGATCGCGCACGATCCGCTCGACGCGCCCGAGGTCGAAGGGCTTGCCGAGGTAGTCGGCGGCGCCGCGCTTCATCGCCTCGACCGCCGAGCGCATCGTGTCCTCGGCCGTCATCACCACCACGAACGGCGAGTCCGGGCGCTGGGAGAGCTCGCCCAGGAGCTTGAAGCCGTCGTCGCCGGGGAGCCGCACGTCGAGCAGCACGAGGCCCACCCCGTCCTGCGCGAGGCCGTCGTGGCCGAGCTTCTCGCGCGCCTCCTCGGCGCTGCCCGCCTCCTCGAAGGGGACGCCCGCGCGCTCGCAGGTGCGGGCCAGCACGAAGCGGACGGAGGGCTCGTCGTCGACGATGAGGACCTTGCGCACGGGAGTCTCTCTAGCAAGGGCCCTGCCAGCGCGCCCCCCGGCCCGATCAGGTCGGCTCGAGCGGCAGGAAGACCCGGACCTCGGCCCCTCCGGCGGCGCGGTTCTTCACCTCGATGCGCCCCCCGTGGGCGTCGAGGATCCGGCGGGAGATGGCGAGGCCGAGGCCGGTCCCGTGCGGCTTGGAGGTGGCGAAGGGGGTGAAGAGCCGGGGCAGCATGGCCTCGGGGATGCCCGCGCCGCTGTCGACCACCGACACGCGGGCGAGCGCCTGGCTGCGGCCGCCGGCGCCGCGCAGCCGGAGCGAGGCGACGCTCGTCTCGAGGGCGATCTCCCGCCGCTCCTGCCCCTGGACCGCGTCGATGGCGTTCCGGACGAGGTTCAGGAAGACCTGCGTCAGCTTCTCGCGGTCGCCGTGCACCGAGGGCAGGGAGGGGTCGTACCGCTCGACGAAGCGGAGGCCGTCAGCCCCGCTCATGCCGCGGGCGAGGACCTGCACGTCCTCCAGCACCGCGTGGATGTTGACCGCCTCCTGCGCCAGCGCCGCCGGGCGGGCCAGGTCGAGCAGCTCGCGGACGAGCCCGTCCACCCGCTTCGCCTCGCGCGCGATGACGTCGGCGTACTGCCGGGCAGTGCCCTCGGCCTCGCGGGCGAGCAGCTCGGCCGACCCCTGCAGCCCGGCCAGCGGGTTCTTGATCTCGTGGGCGAGGCCGGCGGCCAGCGCCTCGAAGTCGAGCGCGCGCTCGCGGCCGCGCGGCGGCCGGAGCGCCACCACCGCGCCGAGGCAGGCCGTCCCGTCGAGGAGCGGGGTGGCCTCGGCGGAGACGGTGACGCCGGGCTCCTGCGGGCTGGGGAAGTCGGTGGAGGCCGACTCCTGCTCGACCCGCGTCCGCTCGGCGAGCATCGCGAGCTGGAGGCCGCCCGGCAGCGCGCGCGCGGGCAGGCCCACCGCCCGCTCGCGGCTGCGCCCGAAGAGCTCCTCGGCGGCCGGGTTGAGGTGCAGGACGCCGCCGTCGGCGCCCACGACCACGATGGCGTCGGCGAGCGAGTCCACCGCCGCCCGCGCCAGCGCCGCCGCGAGCGGGGGAGCCTTCGTCGGCCGAGACATCCGGAGCTAGAGCGCCTCTTCCCCGCGCTCGCCGGTGCGGATGCGGATGACCTCTTCCACCGGGACCACGAAGATCTTGCCGTCGCCGATGCGCCCGGTCTTGGCGGCGCGCTCGATGACCTCCACCACGCGCCCGACGAGCTGGTCCGAGACCACCACCTCGACCTTCACCTTGGGGAGGAAGTCCACCACGTACTCGGCGCCGCGGTAGAGCTCGGTGTGCCCCTTCTGCCGGCCGAAGCCCTTCACCTCGGTAGCGGTGAGGCCGGCCACGCCCACCTCGGAGAGCGCCTGCTTCACCTCGTCCAGCTTGAAGGGCTTGATGATCGCCTCGACCTTCTTCACGTCTCACCTCGACCGGAAAAATGTGGGACGGCGCGGGCGCCGGGCACGCTGCACGATCGCCGGGCAGTGCGCTGACGGCGATCCGTACACCTTTCGCCTGCTCCCCGGAAGTGCAACGCCCAATGCGAACACAGGCGGGGCGCTGTTTGCAACGGCCGCGCCACGGCCCTCCACCTTCCGGCCGGCGCCCGCGGTACATTTCCGCGACGTGGAACCGTCCCGCCTCGCCGCCCTCGCGCTCCTCCTCGCGGCCGCCATCTGGGCCCACTACGCGTTCTGGACCTGGCGCCTCCGGGCGCAGCCCCGCGAGGACGAGCTCCTCTTCGGCGAGACCCGCGACGGGTGGCGGGTGGCGCTCGGCCGGCGGCGGCCGAAGGGCCCCGCGGCGCGGCCCGTCCCGGTGCTGCTCGTCCACGGCATCGCCGCCAACCGGCTCTGCCTCGACTTCGGCGTGGAGCGCTGGTCGCTCGCCGCCCACCTGGCGCGGGCCGGCTTCGACTGCTTCGCGCTCGACCTGCGCGGCCACGGCCGCTCGCGCCCGGCCCGCCGCGGCGCGCCGCGCGGCTGGAGCTTCGACGACTACCTGCGCCAGGACATCCCGGCGGCGCTCGACGCCATCCGGGCGGCCACCGGGCAGGACCGGGTGCTCTGGGTGGGCCACAGCCAGGGCGGGCTCCTCGGCCTCGCCGCCTGCGCCGCCTACCCGGAGCGCGTGGCCGGCCTGGTCGCGCTCGGCGCGCCGGTCTACTGGGACGTGCAGGACCGGCTGAAGCTCTTCGCGCGCTTCGGCTTCCTCCTCGCCGGCCGCTGGAACCGCTTCCTCGCCCGGATGCTCGCGCCGCTCTCGGGCTACCTCCACCTGCCGGTGAGCGAGATCGCGATCAACGGGCGCAACGTGAGCCGGCCCGTCTACCGGCGGGTGCTCGCGAACGTGGTGGAGAACATCTCCCCGGGCGTGGTCGCCCAGTTCGCGCGCTGGATCTCGACCGACACCTTCGCCGCGGCCGACGGCGCGCTCGACTACCGCGCGGCGCTCGGCCGGTGCCGCCAGCCGGCGCTCTTCGTGGCGGCCGAGGCGGACCGCATCGCCCCGCCGGCGGTGGTGGTGCGCGCCGCCGCGGCGTGGGGCGGGCCGAGCGCGGTGGTGCGGTTCGGCTGCGCCGGCGGCTCGAGCGTGCAGTACGGGCACACCGACCTCCTCCTCGGCGTCCACGCGCCGGAGGAGGTGTTCCCGAGGATCGCGGCGTGGCTCGCGGAGCAGGCGCCGTGATCGCGCTCCTCCTCGCGCTCGCGCTCGCCGCCGACCCGCCACCCGCGCGCGAGGCGGACCGCGCGCCGTTCACCTGCCCCGCCGGCACCGAGCGCCAGGGGGCGCTGCCGCCGGATGGCTTCGAGGCCTGGTGCGAGAAGCCGGACGAGCCGCCCGAGCGCCGCCGCGAGGGGCCCTGGCGCAGCTACTACGACGACGGCAGCCTCGCCCGGGCGGGCGCGTTCCACGCCGGGAAGCGCGAGGGCCCCTTCACCGTCTGGCACCGCGACGGCAAGCCCGCGGAGCACGGCACCTACGCCGCCGGCGAGCGCGAGGGGCCCTACACGATCTGGTACGAGAGCGGCCGCGTCGAGGAGCGCTGCACCTACGAGCGCGGCGAGAAGCACGGCCCGTTCGCCACCTTCTGGCCCGGCGGCGGGCGCAAGGTGGAGGGCCGCCACTGCCGCGGGCTGCAGTGCGGCCGGTGGACGACCTGGGACGAGGCGGGGCGGGAGCTGGGGAGCGCCGTCTACGAGGAGATCAGGTCCGGTCCCTGAAGGCGACGAGCCGCGCCTGGCGCTCCGCCGCGAGGTAGGCGTCGAACGCGGCCGAGGGCACCGGCAGGGTGAGGAGCGTCGCGGCGAGTCCCTCGCCCAGATCGAGCGCCTGCTCGACGCCGGGCGTGACGCTGACGCGGCCCAGCGCGAGCGGCTGGCCGGGGAGCTCCAGCTCGTACTCGACGGAGACGTCGCCCGAGGCCTCGCGGGTGGTCTCGACCCGCAGCGCCACCCGGACGAGGTGCGGGCGCTCGGGGTCGCGCAGCTCGAGCTGGGCCGGGCGGCCGGGCGTCGCCAGCAGGCGCGGCCGGGCGAGGAGCTCGCCGCCCGCGCCGCGCAGCTCGAAGGCGACCAGCTCGCCCGCCGAGCCCTCCTCCTCGGCCGCGAGGTGCCGGTCGATGGCGCGCTTCGCCTGGACCGCGACCTCGGCGGAGCTGCCCCCGAAGAGGAACGCGAACAGCACGATGGCGACGGCGCGCGTGCGCTTCATGGAGGCTCCAGGTCGAGAAACGGAGCCTAGCAGGGTAGCACGTGCCGTGCCCGCTTTTATTCCCCCGTAAGAGTCGCTAACTCGTTGATTTTCCGCTGAAGCGGCCGAGCGCTCAGGCGCCCGTGTGCCGCGCGCGCCACACCTCGCGGTCGCGTGCCACACGCCCCTCCCGCTCCAGCTTGAGCAGGCTGGCGAGGCAGCTCCGGGCGGCGAAGGGCAGCATGGGCGCCGGCGCGTCGGCGTAGGCGCGGGCCGTGACCTCGTCGAGTGAGCCGGGCTCCTCGGCCGCCGCCAGCACCTTCGCCTCGCGCTCGCGGCGGTGGGCCAGGTACTCGGCGAGCTTCTCGGCCGCGCCCTGGGTGGGGGGCCCGTGCGCCGGGAAGAGCGTGTGCGGACCCGCCGCGACGAGCCGCTCGAGCGAGCGGAGGTAGACGGCCATGTCGCCCTCGGGCGGGTCGATGACGATGGTCGAGAGCGTCGAGACCATGTCGCCGGCGAGGAGGGCGCCGGTGCGCTCGTCGAGGAAGGCGACGTGCCCGAGCGCGTGCCCGGGGGTGTGGAGCGCGCGCCAGCGGCCGTCGAGCCGCTCGCCGTCGGCGAGCGGGGTCACCTCGCCGAGCCCCGGGGGGAGCCGCGCCGCGGCGTCGGGGTGCGCGCGCAGGACGAGCGGGTGCCGGGCGCGCAGCGCCGCCACCGCCCCCACGTGGTCCGGGTGGGCGTGGGTGAGCCAGATCTCGCGCGGCGCGAGGCCGTCCGCCGCCAGGTCGTCGAGGACGCGCTCGAGGAACGCCTGCTCCTCCGGCCAGGGCGAGCCGGGATCGACGAGCGCGAGCCCGCCGCCCTCGAGCGCCGGCATCCAGCAGTTGGTGTGCGTGGCCGGCGGGAGCGTGGGCGTGCGGAGCGCCGCGAGGAAGAGGCCGCGCTGGAACTCGACCCGCCGCGTGATGAAGCCCTCGGTGGCCGGCGGCGCGCGCAGCCTCGCCAAGCACGCGGGCGGCGCGGCCGCGGCGAGGCACTGGACGCCCCACAGGTTGGGCGGGTGGAGGAGCACCTCGCCCCTCGCCCAGCGCGCCTCGGCCTCGGCGGCGGCGATCCACTCCCCGCTCGCGAGCTCGCCCGGCCACACCTCGGCCGCCTCACCCCGGGGCAGCTCGGCGAGGAAGACGTGCGCGTCGTAGCGGAGCGGGAACTGGGGCGGGGTGATCCAGCGCCCGGCGTCGAGGAGCCGCGCGCCGTCGACCTCGAGGCCGTGGCGGGCGAGGAAGTCGCCGAACCCGAGCGCGCCGGCGAGGATCGAGCGCCGCCCCTCGGCCCGCGCCTCGGCGTGGAGCGCGGGGCCGCGCGCGAGGAGGACCCCCGTCTCCTCGAAGATCTCCCGCGCCGCGCAGGCGCGCAGCGCCGCCGCCTCGCCCGCGAAGCCGGGCACCGCCACCCGCGCGTCCTCCGGATCGAGCCGCCCGCCCGGGAAGGCCTGGAACCCGCCGGCGAAGCGCAGCGCGCCGCGCTTCACCCAGTAGAGCTCGCGCCCGCGCGGTCCGTCGCGCCACAGGATGACGGCGGCGGCGGTGCGCGGGGCGTCGCTCAGCAGGGGATCCTCACCAGCTCCTGCTGCGTCTTCGAGAACACCTGCGGCCCGTCGTCGCCGAGCACGACGTCGATCTCGGTCCGCACCCCCAGCCCCTCCTCCGGCAGGTAGATGCCCGGCTCGATGGAGAAGGCGAGGCCCGGGATGAGCTCGCGCGTGTCGTGCGTCTCGAGGTCGTCGAGGTTGGCGCCGTCGCCGTGGACCCGCACGCCGATGGAGTGGCCGGTGCGGTGGATGAAGCGCTCGCCGTGGCCGTGCTCGGCGATGTGGTCGCGCACCACGCGGTCCACCTGCCAGCCCTGCAGCGTGCGCCGCTCGCGGTGGGCGGCCGTGAGCGCCGCCAGCCCGGCGTCGCGGGCGTCGGCGGCCACGCGGAAGAGCTCCTCGGCCCGCGCCGGCGGCGTCTCCCCGCAGAAGCCGACCCAGGTGATGTCGGCGTAGACGTCCTGCGGGCCCTTGCCGCGCGCCCACAGGTCGATGAGGACGAGGTCGCCCTTGCGGATGCGGGTGGGCGACGCCTCCGACGGCTCGTAGTGCGGGTCGCCGGCGTGCGCGTTGACCGCCACGATGGGCGGGTGGTCGCACTCGAGGTTGGCGCGGGCGAACTCGGAGAGGAGGAAGCGCTGGATGGTCGTCTCGGTCACCTCGATCCCGCGCTTCAGCGCGAGGCCGATCTGCTCGAAGGCGGCGTCCTTGGCGGCGTCGATGGCGCGCAGCGCCCGCACGTGGCTCGCCACCTGGTGCGGCGTCCACCGGCAGAGGAAGCGCTGCACCAGCTCCGCCGAGCTCACCACCTCGGCGCCGAGCGAGCGCACGAGCTCCAGCGTCCCGGCGTCCACCCGCGACAGGTAGGGGATGGCGCCGTTCGGGTAGTACTCCATGGCCAGCCGGTGGCCGCGCAGGCGCGAGAAGAGGCGCGCCAGCTCGCCCTGGAACGAGGTCCACGAGGTGTAGCTGCGGCGCTCGCCCACGACCTCCTTCGGGAAGGAGCCGAGCTCGATGGCGTGGACGAGCACGGTGGGCTCGCCCTCGCGCGGCACGAGGTAGCACCAGCGCCGGGTGAGCATGTGCCCGGCCAGGCCGAGCGCGTTGAGCGCGGTCGGGTTCTGGCCGTGGAAGTCGTAGAGCAGCCAGCCGTCGAGGTCGAGCTCGCGCAGCGTCTTCTGCAGGGCCGGGAGGTCCATGGTCAGGCGTCCACCTCCTGGCGCACCTGGTGCGGGATCTGGTGCAGCCGGATGGAGTTCGTGGCGCCCGGGACGCCCATGGGCGAGCCGTAGACGAGCACCACCCGGTCGCCCGCCTTCGCCACGCCGTCGGCGAGGAGCCGGTCCGAGACCATCTCGCACATGAGGTCGGCGTTGCGGATGGGCTCCATGACCTTGGGCAGCACCCCCCAGTAGAGCGCGATGCGGCGGCGGATGGCCTGGTCGGGAGAGAAGGCGATGATCGGCACGTGCGGGCGCTGGTGCGAGAGGAGCCGGGCGGTGGTGCCGGCCAGCGTGAAGCACACCACCGCCACCGCCTGGGCGTCCTGGGCGGCGCGCACCGCGGCGCCGGCCACCACCGCGTTGAACGGCCCGGGGCCGGTCCACACGTCGGGCGCGGGGATCTTCCCGAGCTGGAGGTGGTGCTCCGCCTCGCGCACGATGCGGTCCATCATCTGCACGGCGAGGATGGGGTAACGGCCCGAGGCCGACTCGCCGGAGAGCATCACCGCGTCGGCGCCGTCCCAGATCGCGTTCGCGACGTCGCTCGCCTCGGCGCGCGTCGGCCGCGGGTGCTCGATCATGGACTCGAGCATCTGGGTCGCCACGATGACCGGCTTCCCGGCGGTGTTCGCCTTGCGCAGCAGCACCTTCTGGATGGTGGGCACCCGCTCCGGCTGGATCTCCACCCCGAGGTCGCCGCGCGCCACCATGAGCCCGTCCGCGGCGGCGATGATGCCGTCGATGGCCTCGATCGCCTCCGGCTTCTCGATCTTGGCGATGATGGGCACCACCCGCCCGAAGCGCTCCATCTCGGCGCGGCAGAGCTCGATGTCCTCGGGGGAGCGCACGAACGACAGCGCCACGTAGTCGACGCCGTGGGCGAGGCCGAAGGCGAGGTCGCGCTTGTCCTTCTCGCTCATCGCCTGCGCCCGGAGCGCCACGCCGGGGAGGTTGATGCCCTTGTGCTCCTTCAGCACGCCGCCCTCGACCACCTCGCAGCGGGCGCGCACGCCGTCGCTGGCGAGCACGCGCAGCTCGAGGAGGCCGTCGTCCACGAGCAGCCGATCGCCCGGGCGGACGTCCTCGGCCAGGTGGCGGTAGGTGGTGGAGATGAGCTTCTCGTCGCCGGGAAAGTCGGCCTCGGTGGTGATGGTGATCTCGTGCCCGTTCTCGAGCAGCACGCCGATCTTGCCGGCCTTGAGGGTGCCGGTGCGGATCTTGGGCCCCTGCAGGTCCTGCAGCACCGCCACCGCCTTCACCAGCCGGCGCGAGGCGGCCCGGATGCGGTCGAGCACGTCGGCGTGGTCCTCGAGCCGGCCGTGCGAGAAGTTGAGGCGGGCCACGTCCACGCCCACCTCGAGGAGCTTCTGGATGGTCTCGGGATCCTGGCTGGCGGGACCCAGCGTGGCGACGATCTTGGCGCGGCGCATGGGCGAGTGCCCGAGTCTTAGGGCCATCCGGGCCGCAGGGCAACCACGTTGCTCGAAGGCGCCGAAGGTCCTACCAAGACGCGGTGAGGCTCCCCCGCTCGTTCTACGCCCGCGAGGCGCGCCAGGTGGCGAAGGCGGTGCTCGGGAAGGCGCTCGTGCACCTCGACGCGGGGGTGCGGCGCGCGGCGCGGATCGTGGAGGCGGAGGCCTACCACGGCGAGGAGGACGAAGCCTCGCACGCGCGCTTCGGCCCCACGCGCCGCGCCGCCATCATGTTCGGCCCGCCGGGGTTCGCCTACGTCTACCTCATCTACGGGCGCTCGCACTGCATGAACGTGGTGACGTCCAGGGAGGGGTGCCCCTCGGCGGTGCTCCTGCGGGCGGCCGAGCCCATCGAGGGCTGCCTGCACTCCACCACCGGCCCGGGCAACCTCTGCCGCGCGCTCGGGATCCGGCGCGAGGCGCACAACGGGCTCGACCTCATGGGCGAGGAGCTGTTCCTGGAGGACGGTCCGGCGCCCGCCGAGCGGATCGTCGCCTCACCCCGCGTGAACGTCGGCTTCGCCGGCCGCTGGGCCGAGAAGCCGTGGCGCTACTCGCTCCAGGGCAACCGGTTCGTCTCGAGGCCGTGGCCGGGTTAGATTCGGCGCCGTGCTCCACCTCGTCGGCCAGGACAGCCGCGCCCTCGCCCGCGCCCTCGGCGTGGACCTCGCCGACGCGCGCCGGGTGCTGGGCGCGGTGGTGGGCCGCGGGCGGCCCCTGCGCGAGGCGCGCAACGTCCGGCGGGCGGTGCTCGACCTGGTGGAGGCGCGCTGCTCCCAGGCGCGCCTCTCGCGGGTGGCGGTGGCCGACGCGCAGGACGGCTTCCGCAAGTACCTCTTCCAGCTGCCGGACGGCGCGCGGGTGGAGGCGGTGCGCATCCCGCTCTTCGACACCCACCACACGCTCTGCCTCTCGTCGCAGGTCGGCTGCGCGCTCGGCTGCGCCTTCTGCGCCACCGGGCGGCTCGGCCTCACCCGCAACCTCGAGCCCTGGGAGATCGTGGCGCAGTTCCTGGAGGTGCGGGCCGACAGCGCCCGCCCCATCACCGGCGCGGTCTTCATGGGCCAGGGCGAGCCGTTCCACAACTACGAGGCGGTGCTGCAGGCGGCCTACGCGCTGTGCGACCCGGCCGGCGGCCGCGTGGACCAGCGGCGCATCTCGATCTCCACCGCCGGCGTCGTCCCCATGATCCGCCGCTACACCGCCGAGGGGCACAAGTTCCGGCTCTGCGTCTCGCTCAACGCCGCCACCCCGGAGAAGCGCGCCGCGCTCATGCCGGTGGAGCGGGGCTACCCGCTCGCCGAGCTCGTGGACGCGGTGCGCGAGCACGCCGCCCGCCGCGGCCGCGTGACGCTCGAGTACGTCATGATGGGGGGCGAGAACGTGGGCGAGGAGGACGCCGCGGCGCTGGGGCGGCTGCTCTCCGGGATCCCGGTGCGGCTCAACCCCATCGACGTGAACGACGCCACCGGCCGCTTCCGGCCGCCGTCCCCGGACGAGTGGCGCCGCTTCCGCGACGCGCTGGCGCGCCACCTGCCCGGTCAGCCGGTGGTGCGGCGCTACTCGGGCGGCAAGGACGAGCACGCCGCCTGCGGCATGCTGGCGTCGACCGTGAGCTGACTCAGCGCAGCACGATCGCCCGCAGCAGCACCGCCGCCAGCGCGGCGACGAGCGCCGCCGCCGGGATGGTGAGCACCCAGGCCCACACGATCCGGCCGGCCACGCCCCAGCGCACCGCGCGCGTGCCGCGCGTCGAGCCGACGCCGACGATGGCGCCGGTGATGGTGTGGGTGGTCGAGACCGGGATGCCGAGCTCGGCCAGCGCGAGGATGGTGACGCCCCCGCCGGTCTCGGCGCAGAAGCCGTGGATGGGCTGGAGCTTCGTGAGCTTGTTGCCCATGGTCTTCACGATGCGCCAGCCGCCGAAGAAGGTGCCGGCCGCGATCGCCATGTGGCAGAGGAAGACCACCCAGATCGGCACGTGGAAGGGCTGGCCGGCCCAGACGGTGCCGAAGAGCACCACCGCGATGATGCCCATCACCTTCTGCGCGTCGTTCGTGCCGTGGCTGTACGAGAAGATGGCGGCCGAGACGAGCTGCAGGTGGCGGAACCAGCGGTCCACCTTGGCCGCCGTCTGCCGGCGCACCAGCCAGGCGGCGATCACCATGTTGGTCGCCCCGAGCACCATCCCGATCACCGGCGAGAGCACGATGAAGAGGACGATCTTGCCGATGCCACTCCACACCAGCCCGGCCGAGCCGAGGATGGGCAGGGTCGCTCCCACCATCCCGCCCGCCAGCGCGTGCGAGGAGGAGGAGGGCAGCCCCCACCACCAGGTGAGCAGGTTCCAGACGATGGCGCCGAAGAGGGCGGCGAAGATCACCGACAGGACCAGCGCCGAGCCGTGCTCCTTCAGCAGCTCGAAGTGGATGATGCCTTTCCCCATCGTGTTCGCGACGTGGAGGGGCTTGCCCCAGAAGACGGGCGCGGCCGCGGCGAAGTTGAAGAAGGCGGCCCAGGCGACGGCCTGGACCGGCGACAGCACGCGGGTCGAGACCACGGTGGCGATGGAGTTGGCCGCGTCGTGGAAGCCGTTGATGAAGTCGAAGACGAGCGCGACGGCGATGAGGCCGATGACGGTGGCGAGGATCATGGACGGGGCGCGGCGGCTCAGGCGTGCTCGAGGACCACGCCCTCGATCACGTTCGCCACGTCCTCGGCACGGTCGATGCCGTCCTCGATGAGGTCGAGGATCTCCTTCCACTTCATGACGAAGAGCGGGTCGTAGCCCCCCTTGAAGAGGTCGGCGATGGCGCGCCGGATGAGGGTGTCGCCCTGGTTCTCGCAGACGTTCACCTGCTTGCACGCCTCGAGCACCTGCGCCGGGTTCTTCACGTCCCGGAGCCCGCGCACCGCCTGCTGCATCGTCTCGGCGGCCGCCACCAGCACCCCCGCCAGCTCGCGGGCGTCGGGCAGGATGACGTCGATCTCGTACAGGCCGAGGCGCTCGCTGGCGGCGTCGGTGAGGTCGAGCACGTCGTCGATGCGCGACAGCAGCCGGTGGATCTCGGGCCGGTCGAAGGGGGTGATGAACTGGCTGTGGAGGCGAGAGAAGGCGCGGTGGGTGATGTCGTCGCCCTTGTGCTCCACCTCCTTGATCCCCTGCACCTTGCGGGGAACGTCCGTGAAATCCTCCAGGAGCGCCTTGAACAGGCGCGTCCCCTCCACGGTCGCGGCGGCGAGCTTCTCGAAGTCGTCGAAGAAGTCATCCGACTTCGGCATCAGCTTCTCGAGGAACGTCATGGCGCGCGAACCATAGCGAATCCGGGGCGCGAGTCCACCCCGTCCCTTCCCGACGCGGGGCGCGCCGGGGGAGGAACCGCCCTCCTTACGCGGCCCTAGAGGGTCGCGGGGGAGCCGTCGGGGGCGATCTCGGCGGCGGTCGCGCGCCGCCGGAAGCTCCGGCCCAGGGGCCGCGACTCGGGCGAGCGGCTCGGCGCGCGCTGCTTCGCGACCTCGCGCTGCACGAGCCGCTTGAGGCGCTGAGCGCATTCGAGGAGCGCCGCGTGGAGGTCGTCCTTGACGCTCTCGACCCGCAGCGTCTTCGCGTTCGGCATCCGGAACGTCACCTTGCAGGCCTGGTCGACGCCGCCCTTCGACGGGGTCGTGTCCTCCACGTGGACGGTGAGCTCGGTCGCGGGGCTGTCGTGCAGGCGCCCGAGCGGCCGGACGAGGTGCTTGCGCAGGAACGCGGTGAGGTCGCGCGGCTTCTCGATCTGGTGGGCATGGATGGAGAGCTTCATGCCCTCGAGATAGGGACGGACCGGCGCCCCTGCCAAGCCGGACGCGGCTAGACTGACCGGCATGACCGAGCGCCTCGACCTCGCCGACCCCTACCTCGCCCGCTTCGACGCCGACGTCGTCGCGGAGCGGACGCTGGGCGGCCGTCCGGCGGTGGTCCTCTCGCGGACCGCCTTCTACCCCGAGGGCGGCGGTCAGCCGGCGGACCACGGCGCGATCGGCGGGGTCCGGGTGGTCGACGTGCAGCGGGTCGGCGAGGAGATCCTCCACGCGCTCGAGGGGCCGGCGCCGCGCGGCCGCGTCGTGGGCGAGGTGGACTGGCCGCGGCGCTTCGACCACATGCAGCAGCACCACGGGCAGCACCTCCTGTCGGCGGCCTTCGAGCGCGCCCTCGGCGCGCGCACGGTCTCGTTCCACCTCGGCGTCGAGACCTGCACCATCGACCTCGACGTCCCGCTCGACCGGCTCCGGCCGGCGGCCCTGGCCGACGTCGAGCGCGAGGCGAACAGCCACGTCTGGCGCGACCTGCCGGTGACGGTGGCGGAGCTGTCGCCCGAGGAGCTGGCGCGGCTGCCGCTGCGGAAGGAGCCGACGAAGGGCACGCGGGTCGTGACGGTGGAGGGCGTCGACCACAGCCCCTGCGGCGGCACGCACCCGCGCCGCACCGGCGAGGTGGGGGCCATCGCGGTGCTCGGCGCCCAGAAGTGGGGGGCGGGGGCGCGGGTCGAGTTCGCGTGCGGGGGCCGGGTGGTGGCGCTGCTCCACCGGGACGCGGCGCGCCTGGCGGAGGCGGCGGCGGCGCTGCGGTGCGCGCCGGCCGAGGCGCCCGCGGCCGCGGCGCGGCTCGCCGCCGAGGCGCTCCAGCGGCGGAAGGATCTCGACCGCCTCGCGGTCGCCGCCGCCGCCACCGAGGCGGAGCGGCTCGCCCTGCGCGAGGGCGCGCTGGCCGAGGAGCTCGCGCCGCCCGCCGGCGCCGACGCGGCCGGGTACCTGCGGGCGGTGGCGCAGGCGCTCGCGGGCCGCGGCCGGACGGCGCTCCTCGCCGCCCGCGGCGAGGGCCGCGCGCTGCTCTGCTTCGCCCGCCCCAAGGGGCCCGGGCCGGACCTCGGCGCGCTCCTGCGCCAGGCGGTGGCGCTCCTCGGCGGCAAGGGTGGCGGCGCCCCCGAGCTGGCGCAGGGCGGCGGCCCCGAGCTGGAGAAGCTCGGCGAGGCGCTCGCGCTCGCGCGATCACTTCTCGAATAGCTCGTCCGCCTTCACCACCTTCACGTCGTCCGGCCCGGCGATCCCCAGCGGGAACCGCTCGATCACCCGGTCCGCCGCCAGCACCGCGGGCGGCTTCGGGACCGGGTAGCTGATGGGGGACGGCGCGCCGCTCCTGAGCTCGGCCTGGAGCTCCGCGGCGCCGTGGGTGGCCACCGCGATCCGGAGCCGCGCCGGGTCGACGTGGTGGCGCAGCGCGGCGTTCACCTCGTCGAGGGTGAGGGTGGCGAGGCGGTTGCGGAACGTCGCCAGCCAGGGCTGGTCGAGCCCGTAGAACCTGTCGTCGAGCGCGTACCCGAGGCGCCGCGTGTCGGCCTGGTCGAAGGTGAGCGTGTAGCCGGCCAGGAACCGCTTCACCCGGTCGAGCTCCTCCTGGCCGAGCCCCTCCTTCACCCAGCGGTCCACCTCGTACAGGGCGGCGCGGACGGCGAAGAGCCGGTGCTGCGGCTCGACCGGCCGGAGCCACACCGTGAACTCCTGGTAGGTGCGCGGGTGGTTCACCGCCGGCAGCGCGCTCCCGGGCGCCTGCACGAAGTGCTCGGGGTAGGCGTAGTCGCCGTAGTTGAGCCCGCGCACCTCGCGCAGCTCCTTGAAGAGCCGGAAGGCGGCGCCCTGGCGGTGCTCGCCCAGCGCCGACACCGCCACCACCAGCGCCGGGAAGTCCGGGTCGCCGCGCCGCACGTCCCAGGTCATCCCCATGGAGATGGCGGTGGGGGCGGACGGCTTCTCCACCAGCAGGAACCGCGGCGCGCGGGTCACCGGGGGCGCGAGCGCCGGGCGCGGCGCGCCGGCGGGCAGGCCGGCCAGGTCGCGGGCGAGCCGCGCGGGCAGATCGCCCTGGTAGCCGCCGGCCGCGCCGACGCTCATCCGCGCCTGGGTGAAGACGCGCCGCCAGTGCGCCGCCACGTCGTCGGCGGTGATGGCCTGGAGCCCCTGCACGGTCCCGCCCGTGAAGTGGCCGTAGGGATGGCCGCGGTAGAGCATGAGCCCGAGCGCCTCCTTCCCCAGCTCCTCGTCGCTCTCGGAGCGCAGCCGCTTCGCCACCGCGTCGATGGCGCGCCGCCGGAGCCGCTCCAGCTCGGCGGGGTCGAAGCGCGGCGCACGCACCACGTCCTCCAGGATGGGCAGGAAGCGCTCCAGGTCCTCCTTCGGGCAGCGCCCGGCGAAGACGGTCGTCTCCTTGGCGGTGACTGCCGTGAGCTCGGCGGCCATCGGGTAGAGCGCGCGCGCCAGCTCGGCGGCCGCCAGCTTCGCGGTGCCGCCCTCGGCCATCACCGCCGCGGTGAGCGCGGTGAGCCCCTCCTTGCCGGGGGGATCGTCCACCGAGCCGGCCAGGAAGAGGATGCGGACCGCGACGGTGGGGTGCGCCGGGGCGGGGAGGCCGACGCGGCTGCCCGCCCCCACGCCGGCCCGGAGCGGCGGCGCGCCGGCGGTGCGCGTCCCCGCCGCGCCGCCCGGGCCGGCGCAGGCGGCGAGGAGCGCTCCCAGCGCCACGAGGGCCGCGGCCGCGCGCCTCATCGCGCGCCTCCGCGCGCCGCCGGCTTCTCCGCCCGGCCGCCGCCCCCGGTCGCGACCACCACCGTCGTGCGGTTCTCCGGGACGAGCCAGCGCCGCGCGAACGCGGCCAGGTCGTCCGGGCCGAGCCGCTCCACCCGCCGCAGGACGACGTCGACGTAGCCCGGGTCGCCGGTGAGGCCGCCGTAGTAGACGAGCCAGACGCCGGTCCGGTAGGGCGTGTCGGTCTGCATGACGAGGCTCGCGCGCACGTTCGCCTTCACGTCGGCGAGCGCGCGCGGGTCGACGCGCCCGGCCGCGACCTCCGCCACCGCCCGCTCCACCGCGGCCCGCGCCGGGGCCTCGGCGGCGGCGTTCTCCAGCACGAGCTCGTAGCCGAACAGGAACGGGTCGCGCCGCGGCTGGAACTCGCCGGCGATCTCCTCGGCCAGGCGGCGCTCCAGCACCAGCTCGCGGTGCAGCGGCGAGGAGGGGCCGAAGAGCAGCGGCCAGAGCACGAGCTGGGCGGCGGTGGCGTCGAGATCCTCCGCGCCCGGCGTGTGCCAGCCTTGCCACAGCCGGGGCAGCACCGGCGCCGCCCAGGCGCGGCGCACCTCCTTCGGCTCGCGCTGCGGCGGCTCGGGCTCGACCTTCGCGCGCTGCGCCTTGCCCTGCCACGGCCCGTAGTGCTGCGCGAGCGCGTCGAAGACCGCCTCCTCGTCGAAGTCGCCCACCACCAGCACCATGGCCGCGTCCGGCCGGTAGAGCCGGCGGTAGAAGTCGAGCGCGTGCTGGTAGCCGCTCGGCATGTCGCGCACATCGCGCTCGAAGCCGAGCGTGGTGTGGCGGTAGGGGTGGCGCGTGAAGGCGACCTCGCGCGAGGCCTCCTCCACCTCGAAGTCCGGCGAGGCCTGGCTCTTCATGAGCTCGCCCAGCACCGCCCGCGACTCGACCTTGAAGTCGTCCTCGCCGAGGTCGAGGTTGCGGAAACGGTCGGCCTCGAGCGCGATCACGGTCGGCAGCGCCGCCGACGGGCCGTAAAGCCAGTAGGCGGTGACGTCGTCGTCGGTGAAGGCGTTCGAGTCCATGCCGAGCGACTTCGTGGCGCGCTCCCAGTCGTCGCCCGAGTGCGCCTTCGTGCCCCGGTAGCTGAGGTGCTCGAAGAAGTGGGCGAAGCCGCTCCGCCCCGGCTCGACCTCGTCGCGGCTCCCCACCGTGAAGACCGTGAAGAAGGCGGCCAGCCCGGGCGAGTCGTACGGGACGAAGAAGACGCGCAGCCCGTTCGCGAGCTGGCGCCGGTGCAGGGGGTAGGGGAACGGCCCCGGCGCGGCCTGCGCCGGCGCGGCGGCCAGCGAGGCGGCGAGGGCGAGAGCCAGGATCAAGGGTGGACCTCCGTCGCCCGGGCTGGGGCGCCCGGACCATCGGATGTAGGGCGGGGGCTCGTCCCCCGCCGCGGCGAGGACGTTACTGCCGCTCCCGGGCCCGGGCCAGGTCGACGAGCGTCGCGCCCCATCCGCCACCCGCCTCGTCGGCGGGGCGGAAGGCGCGCACCCGCGGCGAGCGGGCGAGGATCGCCTCGACGGTCCGGCGCAGCGCCCCGGTCCCCTTGCCGTGCACGATCCGGACCTGGGTGAGGCCCCGCTCCTGGCAGGCGGCGAGCCACTCCGGCACGAGGTCCTTCACCTCGGCGGGGCGGAAGGTGTGCAGGTCGAGGGTCCCATCGATGGGCAGCTCGACCGGCTCGTCCTCGGGGGGGCCGTCCACCGCGGGAGGATAGCGCCGCTACGCCGCGCGCGCCGCCAGCCGCGCCCGTACCAGGCTCCGCAGCTGCTCCAGCTCGAACGGCTTCTCCAGGCACGACTCGCGGTGGCGCTCGACGAAGTCGTGCGAGGCGGGCGTGAAGGCCCCGCCGGTGACGAAGATCATCCGCTCCGCCAGCGCGGGCGCCCGCACCCGCAGCTCGCGCCACAGGTCGATGCCGGTGAGGTCCGGCATGAGGAGATCGGTCACCACCACGTCGTACCGGGTCCCGGCGTCGAGCCGCTCGAGCGCCTCGCGCGCGCTCGTCACCACGTCCACGTCGTGCTCCGCCGCGAGCGTGCGGCGGACCGCGGCGCCCACCGCCGGCTCGTCGTCCACCACCAGCACCCGGCCCCGGGCCGGCTGGGGCGCGGGCTCCGGGAGCGGCAGCGGCAGCGCCTCGGCCGGCCCGGTCCAGCGCCGCAGCACCACGCGGAAGAGCGCCCCCGCGAGCGGCGCGCTCTCCACCTCGATGGTGCCGCCCATGGCGGCGACGAGGTTGTGGCAGATGGAGAGGCCGAGGCCGGTGCCGACGCCGGGCGGCTTCGTGGTGAAGAAGGGGTCGAAGATGCGCGGGCGGTGCTCGGGGGCGATGCCGGCGCCGGTGTCCTGCACCTCCACCGCCACCCGGTCGTCGTCGAGCGGGCGCACCGTCACCCGGATCTCGTTGTGGTCCGCGGCGCCCTCCGGGATGGCCTGGGCCGCGTTCACGAGCAGGTTCAGGAACACCTGCGCCAGCCGCGCCTCGTTGCCGTGGACCGAGGGGGCCGCCCGGAAGTCGCGGATGAGCCGCGCCCGGTGGCGGATCTCGTTCCACGCCATGTGGACGCAGGACTCGAGCACCGGCTCGAGGCGCACCTCGCCGGCCCGCGTCTCGTCGCCGCGCGAGAAGGTGCGCAAGTCGCGGATGATGTCGCGCATGCGCTGGGCGCCCGCCTGCGCGTCCGCCATCGCCTGCGCCAGGTCGTCGCGCGCGGGACCGTCCGCCGCGGCCGGCCGCCCCGACACCATCTCGGCCACCCAGGCCAGGTTGGCCATGACGTAGGAGAGCGGGTTGTTGAGCTCGTGCGCCACCCCGGCCGCGAGCGTCCCCACCGACGCCATGCGGTCGGCCAGCGCCAGCCGCGCCTGCAGCGCCCGGCGCTCGGTGACGTCGCGCATGAGCCCGAGGTGCAGCCCGGGGAGGATGCGCGCCACCGCGGTGTACTCCACCTGGCGGGGCGACACGCCCGGCGGGGCGACCTCGAGCTCGCCGGCGCAGCGGCCCTCGGTCTGCAGGCGCGCGCCGATGGCGGCGACCTGCGGGGCGTTGCGCTCCCCGAAGAGCGGGGTGGCGACCTGGCCCACCAGCTCCGCGCGCGTGCGGCCGAAGAGGCGGCAAGCGGCGGGGTTCACCTCGGCCAGCCGGCCCTGGTCGTCGAAGGTGGTGATGGCGTCGGTGGCGTGCTCGACGATGGCGCGGAGCTGGCGCTCGCGCGCCACCAGCAGCTCCTCGGCGTCGTGGCGGGCGAGCATGGCGGAGAGGAGGCTCGCCACGGTCTCGAGGAAGTGCACCTCGTCGGCGGTGAAGCGGCGCTGCCGGCGCGCGTGCGCCTGCAGCACCCCGAACACGCCGTCGCGCCCCCGCACCAGGACGGCGACGCTGCTCACCACCCCCAGCGCGCGGAGCGCGGGCGCCTGGAAGCGCTGCTCGGTCGCGAGGTCCGCCACCACCACCGTCGCCTGCTCGCGGAAGGTGAACCCGGAGAGCGAGCCGCCGCCGGACGGGACGCCGCCCTCGGGCGGCGGCTCGTGCGGCACGTTGCTGGTGCGCACCAGGAGGCGGTCGCCGTCCGGCGTCGCCTCGAGGAGCTGCACCAGCTCGCACCCGAGGGTGGCCGCGACGAGCCGGGTGGTCAGCGTGAGCAGCGGCTCCAGCGCCTCGGCGTTGAGCGCCAGCTCCGCCAGCTCGGCCACCGTCGCCTGCTGCCGCGCGCGCTCGCGGAGCTCGATCTCGCCGTGCCGGCGGGCGGTCACGTCGCGCAGGAAGAGCGCCCGCCCCACCACCCGGCCGGCGGCGTCGCGGTGGGGGGCGCCGTACCGCTCGACGGTGCGCCCGTCCACGAGCGCGATGTCCTCGAACGTGATCTCGTCCGAGAGCTGGAAGTGAGCCGAGACGCCGGCCAGGTACGACGGCCGATCCGCCACCCTGGCCGAGATGAGCGTCGTGATCGCGTCGCGCTGCTCCCGGGCGGGCACGGCGGTGACGCGCGCGATCTCGGCAGCGTCGAGCCCGAACAGCTCGAGGTAGCGGCGGGACACGAAGGCGACGAGCGCGTCGGCGTCGAGCTCCATGTAGCCGTCGCCGGCCGAGGCGCCGGGCGCCGCGGTGGCGCTCCGCCGGCCGGGCACGGCGCGCACGGCGAGCGCGATGCGCTCGAGCGACCCGGCGGCGGGGAGCGGGCGCGCCGTGACCTCGGCCCAGCCGAAGGAGCCGTCGGCGGCGCGGACCCGCAGCTCGACCACCTGTGACCGGCCCTGCGCCACGCCGCCCAGGGCGTGCGCCACCAGCGCCGCGTCGGCGGAGTGCACCAGGTCGAGCACGTGCTGGCCGCGGAGCGCCTCGGGGGCGTGGCCGAAGGCGAGCGCCAGCGCGCCGGAGGAGGCCTGCACCCGCCCGTCGGGATCGAGCAGGACGATCGCGTCCTGCCCGGGATCGGCGAGAGCTCCGCGCTCGAGCGCCTCCGGGCGCGTGCTCTGCTCGGAGCCGGGATCCCCCTCGACGAGTCTCACCGGCGGATTCTCCGACAGGAGTTCCTCGCGCGCCACCCCCGGGGTCTCGGGGGTGGGTGTCCCGCCCACCCTGCCTCCGACGCGCGACGGCGCGCGGCTGGCCGGGTATGAAGGGCGGACTTGGAGCTCCCCGATCACCTCGAGCGGCTACGGGCGCTCCTCGCCGCCGAGCGCGAGGAGGAGCGCGCCCGCTTCGAGGAGGCGCGCGGGCGGTGGTCCGTCGCCGAGCGCGCGGCGCGCGGCCTCGCGCTGCCGGAGGTCGAGGCGCTCGACGAGTCCGGCCTGGCCGGCCGGGCGCTCGTCAGCTACGGCCGCGCCGACGGGCGCCCGCTGGGCGGGGCGCGCCTCGGGGTGGGCGCGCTGGTGCGGGTGCAGCCGCGGCACGCCCCGAGGGCGGCGGAGGACGCGCCGGCGGGGGTGGTGGCGCGGCGCACCCGCCAGCGGGTGGCGGTCGCGTTCGACGAGCCGCCGCCGGACTGGGCCACCGAGGGCCGGGTCACGCTGGAGCTGGAGCCGTCGCCCGTCACCTGGGAGCGGCTCGCCGCCGGGCTCGGGCGGATGGCGCAGGCGAAGGAGGGGCGGCGCTGGCACGCCGTGCTGGCGGGGGCGGCGCCGGCCTTCGCCGCGCGCGCCCGCGGCCCGGAGCTCGCGGCCCCGCTCAACCCGGAGCAAGAGCGCGCGCTCGACCTCGCCGACCGCGCCGACGACCTCGCGCTCGTGCACGGGCCGCCCGGCACCGGCAAGACCACGGTGCTGGTGGAGGTGGTGCGCCGGGCGGTGGCGCGCGGCGAGCGGGTGCTGGCGGCCGCGCCCTCGAACCTGGCCGTGGACAACCTGCTCGAGCGGCTCGCCGCGGCGGGCGTGGACGGGGTGCGGGTGGGGCACCCGGCGCGCGTGCTGCCGGCGCTGCTCGACCACACCCTCGAGGCGCGGGTGGCCTCGCACGAGGCGGCGCGCATCGCCGCGGAGCTGGTGCGGGAGGCGCTCCAGCTCCGCCGCGACGCCCGCAAGCGCAAGCAGCGCCGGGGCCCGGGGCGTTTCAGCGAGGCGCGGGTGGCCGAGCGCGACGCGCGGGCGCTGCTCGCCGAGGCGCGGGCGCTCGAGGCGCGCGCCGAGGCGGAGGTGCTCGAGCGCGCGCCGGTGGTGCTCGCCACGCTCACCTCGCTCGACGGCCCCGCGCTGGCGGGCCGCCGCTTCGCGCTGGCGGCCGTGGACGAGGCGACGCAGGCGGTGGAGCCGGCCGCCTACCTGGCCTTGCTCCGGGCCGACCGGGCGGTGCTGGCCGGCGACCACCTGCAGCTGCCGCCGACGGTCCTCTCCGCCGCCGCGCAGGCGGGCGGGCTGGGCGTCTCGCTCTTCGAGCGGCTGGTGGCGCTGCACGGCGACGCGGTGAAGGTCACCCTGCTCGAGCAGCACCGGATGCACGAGGCGATCATGCGCTTCCCCTCGGACGCGCTCTACGGCGGCGCGCTGCGCGCCCACCCGGCCGCCGCCGCGCGCGGGCTCGACGCGGCGCCGCTCGAGGTGGTGGACACGGCCGGGCGCGGCTTCGAGGAGTCCACGCCGGAGGGGTCCGACTCGAAGCAGAACGAGGGCGAGGCGGAGCTGGCCGCGGCGGAGGTGGAGCGGGTGCTGGCGCTCGGCGTCGCGCCGGCCGACGTGGCGGTGATCTCGCCCTACGACGCCCAGGTGCAGCGCCTGCGGCAGCTCCTCGCGGCGCGGGTGGACGAGGGCCTGGAGGTGGACACCGTCGACGGCTTCCAGGGCCGCGAGAAGGAGGCGGTGGTGGTGTCGCTCGTGCGCTCCAACGAGGCGGGCGAGGTGGGCTTCCTCGCCGACGTGCGGCGCATGAACGTCGCGCTCACCCGCGCCCGCCGCAAGCTGGTGGTGGTGGGCGACGGTGCCACCGTCTCCCGCCACCCCTTCTACGCCGCCTTCCTGGAGCACGCCCAGCGGACCGGCGCCTGGCGGAGCGCGTGGGAGCGGGAGGGCTGACCGCGCGTGCCCATCGCTCCGGTCTCGCTTGCCCCGCCCGTGGTCCGTGCCGATCTCCCTCGCCCCGCGCAGCGGGAGAGGGCCAGGGCTCATCATGACTCAAATCTTCGAGGGCGCATGCGGCCCCGCAGCCGCGGGCGGTCTTGGCGGGCCGGCGGCCTCGGCAGCGACGGGGCGCGGCAGGTGGGCGGCCGGTGGCGCGACGCCGAGCGGCGCTGGCCGGCGGGCGGCGCACGCGAGGCGGAGCCGCGCGTTCGAGGCGGCGGCGCGTGCGCGGCTTACAGGGGTTCGCTGAGGGTGCAGCACGGTGCGTCCGTGGCGCACGCCCCAACGGTGAGTGTGGTTCGCGCTTGACCGCCTTCGAAGCCAAGGGCGCTCGCGCGCTCACGGCGCTTCAGAATCACGCGCCAGCGCGCCGTGCCTGGCGGCTGCGGGGCGCTCGGCGCAGCCGAAGGCGAAGTCGGCGGCCACCTCCCGAAGACGCATGGACGCGGCCGCCAGGGGCCTTCCCGGCGGCTCGAAGACTGCGTGTTACCGTCAGCGAACACGCACCAGAGGTCTCCATGCCCGACGCCGCGCCCGCTTCCCTCGATACCGCCGCCCTCTCCCATCGCCTGGCCGCGCTAGCCAGGGACGAGCGCCACACGCAGGTCGAGTTCCTCCTCCACCTCGACGTCTTCGACCAGCGGCGAGCCTGGGCCGAGGCCGGATACCCGTCACTTTGGGAGTGGTGCGTTCGCGCCCTTCACCTCAGCGAGGGGGCGGCGGGCCGGCGCATCGCCGCCATGCGCGTGCTGCGCCGGCTCCCCGGGCTCGCGGAACCTCTGCGCGACGGGCGCCTCTCCCTGTCCACGGCCGCGGCGCTCGGGCCCGTGCTCACGGAGACGAACTGGGAGGAGCTCGTCCAGAGGGCCGCGTACAAGACGAAGACGGAGACGGAGCACCTCGTCGCGTCGCTGCAGCCGCGGCAGGCGCCGAGGGAGGGGTTGCGGCGGCTGCCGAGGTCGGAACAGGCGCCGGCCGCGCTCTCGGGGCCGCTCGGGGCGGGCTGCGTCGAGCTCGCCCGCGGCGGGGGACGAGCCCCCGCCCTACAGCCCGCGGCGACGTTCGTGGAGGCCCCCAGGCCCGAGGCGTCCGCGGCGCAGGCGTGCCCGCCCCAGCTTCACGTTGCGCAGCCCGCTCCTGGGCGCCGCGCCACGCTCGAACCTCTCGACGCCGACACCTACTCGCTACGGGTCACCGTGGACGCCGCGCTGAAGAAGGACCTGGACCAGCTGAAGTCGCTCCTCGCCCACAAGGTCAGGAACGGCGACCTCGGCGCGCTTCTCCGGGAAGCGGTGAAGTGCGCGCTGGAGAAGCATGGCAAGCGCCGCGGGGCGGTGGAGCCCTCGCGGGCGCGGAAGAGCCCCGCGCCGGCGGAGAAGGCACCCCCTCCGACCCCTGGCCAGCGCGAGCCCATCCCGGCCGCGGTGCGCCGCGAGGTCTGGAAGCGGGACGGTGGGCGCTGCGCCTGGTGTTCGGCGGGCGGCCGCCGCTGTGAGAGCACCTGGATGCTGGAGCTCGATCACATCCGGCCTGTGGCGCTCGGCGGGCGCAGCACCGCCGAGAACCTGAGACTGGTGTGCCGCACTCACAATTCGCTGCACGCTCAGCAGGTCTTCGGCAGGGAGCACATGGACCAGTTTCGGAATGATGCGGACCGGAGCACTCCACCCACCGCCGCTGGCGGAAGCACTTCAGGGGCGTGCGGCAAGGGCGCGCAGACCGCGGGGGCGACGCCGACGCCGGACCGGCGAGGTACCGGATCATGAGCCGATCTCGCCCTTCGCGAAGCCGTCCCGCGTCCCCCCCCGATCTGCCGCGTCACCGGGCCGAGCTATGGTGCGCCCCGTGCTCCTCTCGACCTTCCAGCTCACCCCCGGCATCGGCCCCTACCGCGAGCGCCAGCTCTGGGCGGCCGGCGTCCGCAGCTGGGACGGCTTCCCGGCCGCCCCCGAGGTGGCGCTCTCGGCGCGGCTCGACGGCCGGGTGCGCGAGGCGATCGCCGCGGCGCGGGCGGCGCTCGAAGGCGGCGACGTCGGCGCGCTCGCCGCGCTCATGCCGGCCCGCGAGCGCTGGCGCCTCTACCGCACCTTCGAGGCCGACGCCGCCTTCCTCGACATCGAGACCGACGGCGGCGACCTCGTCACCGCGGTGGGCGTCCTCGACCGCGACGGCCCGCGCGTCTTCCTGCGGGACAAGGACCTCGACGACTTCCCGGACGCGACCCGCGCCTGGAAGGTGCTCGTCACCTTCAACGGCGCCTCGTTCGACGTCCCCATCCTGGAGCGCGCCTTCCCCGGCTGGCGCGCCCCCCGCGCCCACGTCGACCTGCGCCACCTCTGGGGCCGCCTCGGCCACCAGGGGGGCCTCAAGCTCCTCGAGCAGGAGACCGGCGTCGGCCGCCCCGGCCACCTCGCCGGCGTGGACGGGATGGAGGCGGTGCGCCTGTGGCGGCGGCACCGCGCCGGCGACCGCGAGGCGCTGCGCCGCCTCGCCGAGTACAACCTCTACGACACGGTGAACCTCAAGGCGCTCATGGCCCTCGGCTACAACCGGATGCTCGAGCGGTTCGAGCTGCCGGGCGAGCCGGTGGCGCCCTGGGAGCGCGGCGAGGTGCTCTACGACGTGACGAAGCGGCTCCTCGCCATCTAGCGCGTCCGAGCGAAGGGGCCCCGATGCACCGCATCCTCGTCGCGCTCACGCCGCTCCTCGCCTTCGCGGTCGCCGTCGCCGCCGCGCCGTTCCGGCAGCCGCGCGACGCCGAGGGCCGCTTCGTGAACCTCGACGGCTCCGGGCCGAAGGGGCTCGGGGCGGTGCTGAAGTGGTCGGTGCTGGATCGCCTCACCGGGAAGCGGCGCAGCGCGCCCGATCGCGCCCCGGTGCCCTCGCTCGCGCCGGACCTGGCGCGCCTGGCGGTCCCGCCCGCGCCGGGCGAGGGCGCGCGGATCACCTGGCTCGGCCACGCCAGCTTCCTGGTCCAGCTCGACGGGGTGTCGCTGCTCGTCGACCCGGTGCTGGGCGAGAAGGTCGTGACGGTCCCGCGCAACGTGCCGCCGGGCCTCACTCCGGAGCAGCTCCCGCACGTGGACGCCGCCCTCGTGTCGCACGGCCACTACGACCACCTCGACCTGCCGACGCTCACGCGGGTCGGGGCGGTGGTGTACGCCGGCCTCGGCCAGCGCAGGCTGCTCGAGAAGGCGGGCCTCGCCTGCGCCGAGCTCGGCTGGTGGCAGACGGCGCGGATCGGTCCGGTGGAGGTGACGTTCGTGCCGGCCCAGCACTGGAGCCGCCGGAGCCTCGGGGACACGAACCGCGCCCTGTGGGGCGGCTTCGTCGTGAAGGGATCGTCCGCGACCGTCTACCATTCGGGCGACACCGGCTGGTTCGACGGCTTCGCCGAGATCGGCCGCCGGTTCCGGATCGACGCGGCGCTCCTCCCCATCGGCGCCTACGACCCCGCCTGGTTCATGTCTCCGCAGCACCTGAACCCGGAGGAGGCGCTCCGCGCCTTCGGCGACCTCGGCGCCGCCACCTTCGTGGCGATGCACTGGGGGACGTTCAAGCTCTCGGACGAGCCGCTCGACGAGCCGCCGCGGCGCCTCGAGGCGGAGCGGGCGCGGCTCGGGCTCGCGGCGGAGCGGGTGCGGGTGCTGGCGGTGGGCGAGTCCATCGAGGTGCGGCGCGCCGTCGCTGCCGCCGGGGCGGGGCGTCCCGGGCCGGGCGGCGGCTAGCGCCCGAAGGTCGCTCCCCGCCAGGCGCCGCGTCACGCCCGGCCGCTCCGGCCTACACTCCTGGCGAACGGGGGGTTCCGTATGTCACGGAGAGTGGTGGTGGCGTGCCTCGCCGCGCTCGGGATGGCGACGCCGGCGGAGGCGCAGTTCGGCGGCTTCCTCGACAAGGTCAAGGACCGCGCGGCGCGCGGCGCGCAGGACGAGGTCGGCAAGCAGGCGGAGCAGAAGGCGCGCGAGGCGGTGCGGGTGGACGGGAAGAAGCCCGCGCCGGAGAAGCCGAAGGCGGCGCCGGCCGGGGAGCCGGCGCCGGGCGAGGCGAAGCCGGCCGACGCGCCGCCGCCGGGCGAGGTGTACGGCAACCGCTTCGACTTCGTCCCCGGCGACCGGGTGCTCGTCTACGACGACTTCGGCGACACCGACGTCGGCGAGTATCCGGCGAAGTGGACCCTCAAGGACGGCGGCGGGAACGCGGTCGAGGTGGTCGAGGTGGGCGGGAAGCGCTTCCTGAAGACGCGCTACCAGCCGCACGGGCAGCCGCACTCGGTGCACTGGCTGCGCTACCCGATCAAGGGCGACCTGCCGAGGAAGTTCACGATCGAGCTCGACGCCGACATGCAGGCGCCGTTCACGGTGCTGTTCTCGAAGACGCTCAACTGGG
The DNA here is from genome assembly GCF_013340205.1 of Anaeromyxobacter diazotrophicus. Classification (NCBI taxonomy): domain Bacteria; kingdom Pseudomonadati; phylum Myxococcota; class Myxococcia; order Myxococcales; family Anaeromyxobacteraceae; genus Anaeromyxobacter; species Anaeromyxobacter diazotrophicus. The sequence continues at coordinate 78,936 of NZ_BJTG01000005.1, read as the reverse complement.
GTGGCCAGGGCGTCCGCTTCAACTGGGAGCGCCGCGGCGTCACCACGGCGCACACCGAGGGACAGACCCCGTACGACCGCGGCGTACGGCACGTCGCCATCGCGGTCTCCGGGACGCAGGTGAAGGTGTACGTCGGCGGCGAGCGCGTCGCCTCCGACCCCGACGGCGTCGTGCGGCCCATCACCCGGCTCGGCCTCGCCTTCGAGGGCACGCACGACGAGCGCGGCGACCACCAGCTCGTCACGAACTTCCGGCTGGCCGAGGGAGGCAAGGACGCGAAGACGATGCTGGCCGGGGACGGGCGCATCGTCACCCACGGCATCCTCTTCGAGACAGGCTCGGACGTCCTCCAGCCGGAGTCGGGCCCGACGCTGCGGGCGATCCAGGCGCTCCTCGCCGACGACCCCGCGCTGCGCTTCTCCGTCGAGGGCCACACCGACGCGGTCGGCGGGGCGAAGGTCAATGGCCCGCTCTCGGAGCGCCGCGCGGCCTCGGTGAGGACCTGGCTCGTGAGGCAGGGGATCGAGGAGCGGCGGCTCCAGGCGAAGGGGCTCGGCGCGACCAAGCCCATCGACACGAACGACACCGCCGAGGGGCGCGCCAACAACCGGCGGGTGGAGTTCGTCAGGCTCGGCGTGCCCGGCAGCTGACGCGGGGCGCTTAGGCCCGAAGGCCGTCCCCCGCTGGGCTGGGTCACGACCGCTCCGGTCGACCTACAACCCCGCGCGGGGGATCCACGCATGTCACTGCGGAAGATGGGGGTCGCGGCGGGGCTGGCGTTCGCCTTCGCGGCGCAGGCGCAGTTCGGCGGGCTGCTCGATCAGGTGAAGGAGCGGGCGAAGCGCGGCGCCGCGGACGAGGTGGGGAAGCAGGCGGAGGACGCCGCGCGGGGCGCGGTGCGCGTCGACAAGGGCAAGCCAGCGCAGCAACCGCAGCCTCAGGACGGGGGCGTCGCGAAGGTGGAGCCGGCGGCGGGCGAGGCGCCGGCGGCCGCCGCGCCGGCGGCGGGCGAGGTGTACGGCAACCGGTACGACTTCGTCCGCGGCGACAAGGTGCTCGCCTGCGACGACTTCAGCGACACCGACGTCGGCGAGTACCCGGCCAAGTGGACCATCAAGGGCGGCGGCGGGAACGCCGTCGAGGTGGTCGAGGTCGGCGGGAAGCGGTTCCTCAAGGCGCGTTACCAGAAGGACGGGCAGCAAGGGGCGCTCCAGTGGCTGCGCTACGCGGTGAAGGGCGACCTGCCGAAGAAGTTCACCATCGAGCTCGACGCCGACGTCGAGGGGCCCTTCGAGCTCGTCTTCTCGAAGCCGCGCAACGAGGGCGGCCACGCGATCGTCTTCCACGAGAACGGGCGCGAGGTGGCCTCCGCCAACGCGCGCGGGAAGGACCCCTTCGAGAAGGGGATCCACCACGTCGCGGTGGCGGTCTCGGGGACGCAGGTGAAGGTGTACATCGACGGCGAGCGCGCCCTCTCCGACCCGGAGGCGGTGGAGCGCCCGATCACCCGCCTCGGGCTCGGCTTCGGTCCGGTCTACGGCGGAGGGCCCGCCGGCGATCACGAGCGCGTGACGAGCTTCCAGCTCGCGGAGGGCGGGGGGAAGGACCCCAAGGCCATGCTCGCCGGCGAGGGGCGCGTCGTCACCCACGGCATCCTGTTCGACAGCGGCTCCGACGTCATCAAGCCCGAGTCCGGCCCGGCGCTGCGGTCGGTGCTGGCCCTCCTCACCGAGGACGCGGCGCTCCGCTTCCGGATCGAGGGGCACACCGACGACCAGGGCGGACCAAAGGTGAACGGTCCGCTCTCGGAGCGGCGAGCCGCCTCGGTGAGGACCTGGCTCGTGAAGCAGGGCGTCGCCGAGCAGCGGCTCGTGTCGAAGGGCCTCGGCGCGACGAAGCCCATGGGCCCGAACGACACCGCCGAGGGGCGCGCCAACAACCGGCGCGTGGAGTTCGTCAAGCTGACGGGCACGGCCAGCTGAGGGGGCGAGGCCTTCGACTCGAACGGCCGAGGAGGAACGCCATGAACACCATCGTGAGGCTCGCCCTGCTCGCGGCCCTCCAGCTCGGCTTCGCGGGGAGCGCCCGCGCGCAGCAGGCGGCGGCCGACGCCGTGATCGGCACCTGGACGCTCGTCTCCGAGACGGCTCTCCACGGAGGGAAGACCACGGAGCCGCTCGGCCCGCACCCGCTGGGCTGCATGATGCTCGATCGCGGCGGCCGCTTCATCCTGATGATCGCCCGGTCCGATCTTCCGAGGTTCGCCGCCGGCAAGCGGGAGGCCGGGACCCCCGAGGAGAACAAGGCGGTCCTCGCCGGCTCGCTGTCGTTCTTCGGCACCTACCGGCTCGACGGCGCGGGCGGGGTGCTCATCCTGCGCCCGGAGGCCAGCACGTTCCCGAACTGGGTGGGAGCGGACCAGAAGCGCCAGCTCACCCTCAGCGGTGACGAGATGAAGTGGGTGAACCGGGCGCCGGCGATCGGCGCCGAGGTCGTCGAGGTCGTCTGGAGGCGGGCGCGATAGCTCGCGCGCACGTTCACCGGGGTGCGGGCTGGGGATCGCCCGGCGGGCGCCCAGCGGAAGAGGTGGCGGCTTCCTGGACGGCGTCGGCGAGGGACGGCAGCTGCGGGTCGGGGGCGGCGCCGGCCCGGGCGCGCCGCAGCCGCAGCGAGGCCCAGGCGATGAGGGCGATCGGCACCGCGGCGGTCGCGACGAACGAGAGCGCGGTCGCCGCGACCCGCGCCGCCGGCCAGCGCCCGGCGATCACCCCCTGGGCGAGCTGGAGGCACAGGACCACGACGAACGCGGCCACGGTCGCCTGCAGGAAGGAGCCCACCTCCCGGCGCCGGGCGTCGCGGTCGGCGGTGAACGACGGGTCCCGCGCCGCGGCCGCCTCGAACGCCTCCTCGGCCTCCTCCGCTCGCCCCTGCCGCGCCAGGGCGCGGGAGAGGCCGGCGCGCGCGTCGGCGCTGCGGGCGTCGGCGCGCAAGGCGGCGCGGAAGATCGCCTCCGCCGCCGCCGGGTCGCGACGCAGCTCGAGCTCGCCCAGCAGCCGCACCGCCAGCGGATCCTCGGGGACGGCGTCGCGGGCGCGCGCGAGCGGCCCGCGCGCCTCGTCCCCGTACCCGGCGGCGAAGAGGGAGAGGGCCAGGCCGAGCTGCGCGCGAGGCGAGCCGGGCGCGAGCCGCACCGCCTCCTCGGCGGAGGCGATCGCCTCGCGCCCGCGCCCCAGCAGGCGGAGCGCCGACGCCCGGACGAGGCGGGGCCAGGCCTCGCCGGGGGCGGCGGCGACCGCCCGGTCGGCCTCCGCGAGCGCCTCGCGGCCGCGCCGCGCCAGGACGAGGGCCAGCGCCAGCGCGGCCCGGGCGCGGGCGGCGCCGGGCGCCTCCTCGACGGCGCGGCGCGCGCGGTCCTCGGCGCGCCCCGCGTCGCGCCGGCGGATCGCGTCGAGGGCCTCGTCGAGTGCGCTCATCTCCCGCCCCGCTGCGACGTCTGGAAGCGCCCGATCGCGACTCTAGCCCGAGCGGCGGCCGGCGGCCGCTCCCCGCCGGAGCGCGGCGCGGGGAGCGGGGAGCGGGACGCGCGCTCACATCTTCCGGTCGTTGTGCTTCGCCCGGTAGATCTGCCGCGAGGTGCGGTTCTGCTCCCGGTTGATCTGGCGGCGCTCGGCCGGGGTGAGCTTGCCGCCGTTCGCGGCGCGGTCCGCCTTGATCTGGCGGTCGATGCGCGCCTCCTTGCGCTCGAGGCGGGCGGTCTCGCCCGGCGTCAGCTCGCCGCTCCTCACGCCCTGGGCGATGCGGTCCTGCTGGTTCGCCTCCCGGCGGTCCACCTCGGCCCCGAGGGCGGGGGCGGCGAGGGCGACGGCGAGGAGGGCGGCGGCGATCCTGGAGGAGGTCGAGGTCATGGCGGAGTTCCTTTCGGGCAGGCGGACGATCGCCCGGCCCGGTCCATTCAACCCGCGCGCACCGGCGGGGTTGCGCTGGCCGCTCGCCGCGCTCGCCCTGCCACGGTCTCGCCGCTAGAATCCGCCTCCCCATGAGCGAGATCACGCCCGAGGTCGTCGCGCGGCACGGCTTCACGCCCCAGGAGTACGAGGAGGTGAAGCGCCACCTCGGGCGCGAGCCCAACCTGACCGAGCTGGGCGTCTTCTCGGTCATGTGGAGCGAGCACTGCTCCTACAAGTCGTCGCGGGTTCACCTCAAGAACCTGCCCACCCAGGGGCCGCGGGTGCTGCAGGGGCCGGGCGAGAACGCCGGCGTCATCGACCTCGGCGACGGGCTCGCCGCCGCCTTCAAGATGGAGAGCCACAACCACCCGTCGTACATCGAGCCCTACCAGGGCGCGGCGACCGGCGTGGGCGGCATCCTGCGCGACGTGTTCACGATGGGCGCCCGCCCGGTGGCGAACCTCAACTCGCTCCGCTTCGGCGACCCCGCGCACCCCAAGACCGCCTTCCTGCTCGAGGGGGTGGTGGGCGGGATCGCCGGCTACGGCAACTGCATGGGCGTGCCGACGGTGGGCGGCGAGGTGATGTTCCACCCGAGCTACAACGGCAACTGCCTGGTGAACGCCTTCACGGTGGGCGTGCTGCCGGCCGACAAGATCTTCCGCGGCAAGGCGGCCGGGGTCGGGAACCCGGTCATGTACATCGGCGCCAAGACCGGGCGCGACGGCATCCACGGCGCCACCATGGCCTCGGCCGAGTTCGACGCCTCCACCGAGGAGAAGCGCCCGACGGTGCAGGTGGGCGACCCGTTCATGGAGAAGCTGCTGCTCGAGGCGTGCCTAGAGCTCTTCCAGACCGACGCGGTGGTCGGCATCCAGGACATGGGCGCGGCCGGGCTCACCAGCTCCTCGGTCGAGATGGCCGGCCGGGCCGGCAACGGGCTCGACCTCTACATCGACCTCGTGCCGCGCCGCGAGGAGGGGATGACGCCGTACGAGGTCCTCCTCTCCGAGTCGCAGGAGCGCATGCTGCTCGTCGCCGCGCACGGCCGCGAGGACGAGGTGCGCCGCATCTGCGAGAAGTGGGACCTCGACGTGGCGGTGGTGGGCATCGTCACCGGCAGCGGCCGCTGGCGGGTGCTCTCCGGCGACGCGGTGGTGGCCGACCTCCCGGTCGAGCCGCTCACCGAGGGCGCGCCGCGCTACCAGCGCCCCATGACCCCGCACCCGGCGCTGCCGGCGCTGCACGCCTTCGACCCGGCCACCCTGCCCGAGCCGAAGGACCTGGGCGGCGCGCTCGTCGCGCTGCTCGGGCGCCCGACCGTCGCCAGCAAGGAGTGGGTCTACCACCAGTACGACCACATGGTCCGGCTCGTGGGGGCGGTGCGCCCGGGCGGCGACGCGGCGGTGGTGCGGCTCGCCGGCGGCGATCCGGTGCGCGCGCGGAAGGGCCTCGCGCTCTCGGTCGGCGCGAACGGCCGCTTCTGCTTCCTCGATCCGCACCTCGGCGCCATGCACGCGGTGGCGGAGTGCGCCCGCAACATCTCCTGCGTCGGCGGCGAGCCGCTGGCGGTCACCGACTGCCTCAACTTCGGCAACCCCGAGAAGCCGGAGATCATGTGGCAGCTGGCGGAGGCGGTGCGCGGCATCGCCGAGGCCTGCCTCGCGCTCGGGACGCCGGTCGTCTCGGGCAACGTGTCGCTCTACAACGAGACCGAGGGGCAGGGGATCCTCCCCACCCCGACCATCGGCATGGTGGGGCTGGTGGAGCCGGTGGAGCGCACCTGCGGCGCCGCCTTCCGCCGCGCGGGTGACGTGGTGGCGGTGGTGGGCGAGCTCCTGGGCGAGGTGGGCGGGAGCGAGTACCTCGCCGCGGTGCACGGGAAGGAGGCGGGGCGCCCGCCCCCGCTCGACCTCGCCCGCGAGAAGGCGGTCCAGGCGGTGGTGCGGCAGGCGGTGAAGGACGGCCTCCTCTCCTCGGCGCACGACTGCTCCGACGGCGGCCTCGCCGTGGCGCTGGCCGAGTGCTGCATGATGGACGCGCCGCCGCCCGGGGGCGGGGCGCCGCCCTGGCTCGGCGCCGCGCTGCGCGTCCCCTTCCCACGCCGGAAGGACTTCATCCTCTTCGGCGAGGAGGGGAGCCGGATCGTGGTGTCCTTGCCGCCGGAGCGGTGGGCGGAGCTCGAGGCGCTCGCCCAGGCGGCGGGCGCGCCGCTGGTGCGGCTCGGGGTGGTCGGCGGCGACCGGCTCGAGATCCAGGGCGCGGTCTCGCTGCCGGTGGCGGAGCTGGCGGCGGCGTGGCGGGCGGGCCTGCCCCGCGTGCTCGGCCGCGCCGAGGCCCACTTTCCCCCGGCCTCCGGGTAGGCTGGACACCCACCGCAATGACCCCGCGCGACCCGCTTCAGGGTGATCCGGCACCCCGGGTCAACCAGCCAGGGAAGATCCCGCAGGCGGCTTGGCCCGATGGCTCGGCCTCGCCGTTGCACGGCCAGCGCTCGATGGAGCCCCTTCCCGGCATCGTGGCCCTGGCCGCCGTGTTCGACCGTGCCCGCGGCGCGCGGCTCGACGCCGCGGAGCGGTTCGTCTCGTCCCTGCCGCGGCTCTTCCCCGACGCGCTGGTCGGGTGCGACCTCGCCTGGCAGCCGCGCGCCGCCGTCTTCGTGGTGGTGATGCGCTTCTCCGAGCGGCGCTTCGGCGCGGAGGGGCGGCGGCGGCTCGACTTCTGGCTCGCCCGCGCCGGGGTGCGCTCCACGGCGCTGGCGGAGGTCTCGGCGGCGCAGCGCGCCTCCTTCTTCTCGAACCTCGAGGCGTGCCAGGCGCGCGTGATGGGCGTCGCGCCCGATCGCCTCGCCCTGGACGCCGCCGACCTCTTCACCGCGGCCGGTGCCCCGCCCGCCCGCGCCGCGCGCGCCGGCGCCGGGCCGGTCCTCGCGATGGACGTCGGCGGCCCGGGCTGGGAGGGCGTGCGCTACGTGGCGGAGGAGGCTTCGCTCTTCATCCCCGGGCTGCTCGCCCCGGCGGCCGGGGACGAGCTCGTCCTCGCCCTGCGCGTCCCCGGGCTCGAGCGGCCGTTCGAGACCCGCGCCATGGTGGCGTGGGTGCGCACCGCCGACGATGGCGGCGGGGCCCAGCCCGGCTTCGCGCTCACCCTCCGCGACGCCGCGCCGGAGCTGCTCGGCGCGCTCGCCGCCCGCCAGCCGCCGGCGGTGTCGCTCTCGGCGGCGGCGCTGCGCGCCTTCCCCCGCTACGTCGTGAAGGCACCCGTGGTCGTGACCCCCTGGGCCGAGGGGGGCGAGGGTGCGCCGCGCGCGGAGCCCCCCGCCGCCGCGCTCGAGGGCGAGGAGCAGGGCGCGGCCGGGCCGTCGCTGGCCGAGTACGGCGGCGACGAGGAGCTCACCGGGGACTACCTCGAGAACCTGTCGCAGGGCGGCGCCTTCGTGCGCACCGCCCACCCGCGCGCGGTGGGCGAGCGCGTGCGCCTCGGCCTGCGGCTGCCCGGCGGCGAGTCGTTCTCCGCCCCGGCGCTGGTCGCCACCGTCACCGACAAGGGCATGGGCGTGAGCTTCGACCTCGACGAGGCCGGCCAGCAGCGGCTGGCGGCCGCCATCACGCACCTCAGCGCCCGGGCCCGCCGCGCCCTGGTGGTGGACGACGACGCGGTGGTGCGCCGGATGCTGCAGGAGTCGCTGCAGCAGCGCGGGTTCGAGGTGCTGACCGCCGACGACGGCAGCTCCGGGCTGTCGCTGCTGGCGGACGAGCTCCTGGCGCTCGATCTGCTCGTCACGGACGTGCGCATGCGGAAGATGGACGGCGAGGCGTTCATCCGGACCATCCGGCGCGCCGGGGGCGAGGCGGACCTCGCCATTGTGGCCATGACCGGCGGCCTGGAGGGCGACCTCGAGCAGCGCCTCCAGAAGGAGGGCGCCGACGCGGTGCTCGACAAGGCGCTCGGCCCGGAGCTCATCGCCCAGGCCGCCGACGCCGTGCTCGAGCGCAAGCGGACGGCGCAGGCCTGAGCGACGAGGCCAGCGCCGTCCCGCCCGCGCCGCGCGGGCCGCCGCTCACGGACACTGGGCGACGAGATCGACGCGCTGGGTGACGGCCGGATTGAGCCCGTCCCAGAGGGTCACGCTCAGGGTGGCCGCGGTGCAGCTGAAGGTGAGCCCTCCGGAGCAGGCCGCGCCCAGGCAGCTGAAGCTGGCGCTCCCGCCGGACGAGGCCTGGACGGTGACGCCGACCGGCACTGGCGAGCGCACCGACGGTGCGTAGGTGAGGCTGGTGCAGTTCACCGTCGCCACGTACTCGCAGGGCTCGCCGATCGGGCAGACCCTGGTGCACTTGGCGGGCAGCGCCACCGTGACCGAGTCGAGGCTGGGGGACGGCGGCGCCTGCGCCGCGAGCCGCGCGCCCGGGCTCCCGCCGCGCTCCCAGGGATCGGCGGCGCTCACGGTGAGCACGAAGGGCGAGGCCACGAAGCTCGACAGGGCGGGGCCCGCGCTCCACGGGGAGGCCGTGCCGCAGGTGGCGGTGAGCGTCGCCCCGGAGGCGCTCGGCGCGAGCGCGGCGGAGCAGGCGGCGTTCCCCGCGTCGGGGCTGGCGAGCGGATCGCCGTCGGGGTCGACGAAGGTGGCCGGCGCGCCCTGGACCAGGTAGCGCGCGCCGTCGTGGGAGGCCACGGCGCCGATCGCGAACGGCGTCGCGACCGGCGCGCGGTTCGGGATGGAGAGCGCGAGCGGCACGTCGGCCGCGCGCCAGGGATCCTTGACCCGGGCGAGGACGCCGACCGGGCTCCGGCCGTCGGCGGCGCGGAACGACCCCGGGTAGGCGAGGTCGGTCTGGAGCGTGAAGCGCCCCAGGCCGTCGGACGACCAGACGCCGTGCGCGTCGACGTTCTGCGCCTGGTAGCCGACGAGCTCCGCCGGGTCGCCGTCGGGGTCGAACGGCGCCGGGATCGCGCCGGCGGCGGTGAAGCAGCGGCCGCTCGGGGTGAGGCAGTTGCCGGTCCCGTGATCGGTCGCGATCACGAGCGAGGCCAGGGTGGGCGGCGTGTCGCGGACCTCGAAGGGCAAGGTCACGGTGGCCTGGCCGCCCTGCTGATCGCCGACCGTCACCTCGAGCTGGCGCTGTACCCCGGCGCCCAGCGCCTGGCCGGCCACGGTGGGCGAGAGCTCCTGGGCGGAGAGGCAGGTGAGGTCCACCGTGACCTCGACGGCGTCGCTTCTCACCAGCGGCGTGAGCGTTGCCTGGCAGCCGGTGGCGGCGCTCTCCAGGACGCGCGCCGTGACCTGCAGCGGGTCGCCCTCCGGGTCGGACGCCGTGTACTTCACGAGGCCGTGCACCCGGTAGACGTTGTCGGCGAAGGTGTGGTCGAAGGCGGCCAGGTCCAGCTCGGCGGCGAGCGCCGGGGCCGCATCCTCGACCGTGACCCGGATCTCGACCGGCGTCGTGAGCGCGTCGCCGTCGGTGACGTGCGCGCGGAACGTCCACACCCCGGCGATGCGCGCGCCCGCGGAGGCGATCCGGACGATGGGGTTCGCGGCGCGTGCGTCGGGCTCGAAGGAGGCGGCGGCCCGATCCGCCCCCTCCGGTGGATCCACCTCCCACTGGTACCCGAGCGCCTGGCCGTCCTCCACGTCGTGGGCGGTAACCGAGAGCTGGAAGGCCGCCGCGCCGCCCGCGTCCACCGCCTGGCACGCGAGCGGGGTCCCGGCGCAGCGGTGCTGCAGCAGGAGGTCGGGGCTCTGCCCGTCGATGACGGGCGGGTTCGCCGACGGCGCCACCGTGACCGCCTGGGCGATCGGCGCGCTCTCGAGCTCCAGGCTGTTCTTCACGGTGAGCTCGACCTGGTACTCGCCGGCGCAGCGGAAGGTGGTGGCGAGCTTGTCCGCCGCGCCGCTGGCGGGGGAGGGGTCGCAGGCGGTGGCCGAGGCGCGCTTCACCGCCCAGCGGTAGGCGGTGAGGCGGTGCTGGGGGTTCGGGTCGACCGAGCCCGAGCCGTCGAACTGCACCAGGCGGTGCGAGACGAGCTCGCGGCCGGTGCCGACGATGGCGATGTGCGCCTGGGGCAAAAGGCCCGCCACGCAGGCGCCGCCCAGGCAGTAGCTGGACGACGGGCACTCGCTGTCCTGCTGGCAGCTGCGCGGTTGCCGCGCGCTCGTCCCGCAGGCGGCCGCGAGCGCGAGCCACGCCGCGAGGCCGATCCCTCTCTCGAGCCGGTTCATTGGAAGCTCCCCCTGGATGCCGTCGCGATGGTTCTCACTGACAGGCAATGGTCACGCATAGTATGGTTAGCGGATGGTGATCAACGGCCGGAATCCGGACGGTGACGGGCAGGTGGATGTGCGTGTTTCGTGCCGCGGCGAAACCGCGAAGAATCACGGAGGGTGCAGGTGTGGGAGGTCCGCCCGGCGGACCGCCGGACGCCGGGCGGACGCCCGGGCGCGCCGGCGGGCCTGCGCGAGCGAGGCGGCGCGCTGGCCCGGCGCTCGCACCTCCGCGCCGCACCTCCGGAGGAGCCGGACCATGCGCTTGCTGTTCACCTCCCTCGTCGCGATCGGCCTCGCCTGCGGCGGGGGGTCGGCGCCGGGCGGCTGCCGCGCCAACGCCGAGTGCGGGGCGGGCCTCGTCTGCGTCGTCCCGGCGAGCGGCCAGCCCGGCACGTGCCAGAAGCCCCCCATCGCCATCGCGCTCACGGCGCCGCCGGCGGGGGCGCGGGCCGGGGCGGCCGGCCTGGCGGTCACCGCGCGGGTGACGCTGGCGGCGGCCGACGGCGTCCCGCCACCGGTGGCGCTGGTGGTGGACGGCGCCGAGGTGGGGCCGCTCGCCCAGAGCGCCCGCGACGGCGCGGTGGTGAGCTACGCCGGCACCTACCTGCCGCCGGCGGGCCTGGTCGCCACGCCCACCCTGTTCGTGGTGGCGCGGACCAGCGCGGGCGTCATCCCGAGCGACGGCGTGTTCGTGGACGTGGACACGAAGCCGCCCGTCCTGAAGCGGACCGTCGGCCCCGCCTGCGGCACGCGCGCCGCCTGCCCCCGCGACGGGGCGATCGACCTCTTCGTGGCGGTGGCGGAGGACCACCCCGGGGTGGTGGAGGCGACGGTGGACCTCGACGGACACCAGCTCGCGATCCCCTTCCAGCCGGCGGCGGTGGGGACCGACCTGACGGTGGCCGTGCCGCTCGCGAAGTACCCGTTCCCGCGCTTCTCCGGGACCGTGAAGGTGCGCGTCCACGCCCGCGACGCGTTCGGGAACGAGGCGGTGCTGGACGACCTGCCGGCGTTCCCGGTGACGAGGTTGAGGTGGACGAAGGACCTGCGGGACGCCTCGCAGTCGGCGCTCAAGGTGACTGGGGCTGCGGTGCGCTCGAGCGGTGAGGTTGTGGTTGGAGCTTCCGATGGAAAGCTGCGCGTCGTGAGCGCGGATGGGGCGGGGCTACTCCCGACGACCGTGTCCTCGTTCGCCATCTCCAGCGCCCCCAGCCTCGGCGCGAGCACGATCTGGGTCGGCAGCGACGATGGGAAGCTCTACGGGTACTCGGAGAGCGACGGCGTCGCCTTCGGCTGCCCCTCCACCGCGGCGGTGGGGGCGATGTTCACGCCGGCGGTGGTCTCCGGCACACCCGAGCTCGTGTTCTCCGCCGGCGGCGCTTCCGCGATCTACGGCATGAGCGCAGACAAGAAGTGTCTCGGCGGCACGGGAGTCAGCACGACAGACCCCGTCACGACCGCTTCCATCTCGAAGGGCGGCAAGCTGTTCCTCCTGACTTCACGGGCCGCGCGGTCCACGCTGCGCCGGTACTCGACGGGCCTCGCGGAAGAGGCGAGCGGAGCGACGAGCTGCGGGACGGTCGCCACACCGCCGGCCATCGATCAAGACGGCCACATCCTGCTGGCTTGCGCGGGCGGCGAGATCGTGAAGTGCGACGCGACCACACTGGCCCCGACCCTGCTGGCGACGTTGTCGGATTACGCGCCCGAGTCCATCGTCTTGTTCCCCGGCGGCGACCTGCTCGTAGGGACCAACGACCACAAGCTCCACCGCCTCACCCCTCCCGCCACGGGCACCGGCGCCTGGACCGACGCCTGGTCCGCGCTGCCCGCGCTCACCTCGTCGGTGCGCGGCGTGCTCGTCGCGGAGCAGGACCGCGACGGGGTGGTGGCCTACGCGGTCACCGCGGACGGCCAGCTCTACGCGCTCGCGGCCGACGGCCAGGCGCGGTGGTCCACGGTCGGCGAGGTCTCCGCGCCGCTCGGCATCTCGCCCCTCACCTTTCCCACCATCGCCCCCGCCGCCTCGGCCAGCCAGCTCCCGACGCTCTACGCAGGCTCGGACGACGGACACCTGTACGCGGTGGTGGTGGACTCCGCCCTCGATCCCCGCTCGCCGTGGCCCAAGTCGCACCACGACGCGCGCAACTCCGGCGACGCCGGCGCCCCGGTCTACCCGTGAAGGCCACTGCGCTCACCCTCCTGCTCTCGGCCGCCCCGGCGCTCGGCGCGGAGCGGCTCGCCGTGGTCGCCGTCGCCGACCCTCCGGCCGGCCCGGCCGGCGAGCTGGCCGAGCTGACGCACCAGCTGCGCGCCGCCTGCCGCGATCGCACCAGCGGCGTGCTGGAGGTCTCCGAGATGCGGGCGCGCCTGCTCGGTCAGGGCGCCCCCGCCACGCTCTCCGAGCTGGAGCGCGCCCACGCCGGCGCGCTGGCCGCCTTCGACGGCGAGGACTTCCAGGGCGCGGAGCGCACGCTGCGCGCGGTGGTCGAGGGGCTGGAGCAGCTGCCGGAGTCGCCGGCGGTGCACGAAGCCTGGTCGCGGGCGCTCGTCCGGCTCGCCTTCGTCGAGCGGCACCTGGGCCGGGCGGCCGCGGCCACCGCGGCGCTGGAGCGGCTGGCGTCGCTCGAGCCGGGGTTCCAGGTGGACGAGCGCGAGTACCCGCCCTCCTTCCGCAAGGAGGCGGCCGACGCGCGGCGCCGGGTGGCGGCGCGGGCGCGGGCGCGCCTCACCGTCACCGCGTCCCGCGCCGTCGCGGTCTACGTGGACGGGCGGCCCATCGGCGCCACCCCGGCGACCGTGGCGCTGCCGCCGGGGCGCTACCGCCTGAGCGCCGTGGCGGGCGAGGTGCGCGTGCCGGAGCTCTTCGTGCAGCTCGAGGAGGGTGAGCGGGCGGTGGAGCTCGACCTGGCGCTGGCCGACGCGCTCCGGCTCGACGCCGGGCCCGGCCTGGCGCTGGCCGCACCGCAGCGCGCGAGCGCCCTGGTGCGCGCGGGCGCGGGGCTCGGGGCGACGCGGCTGGTGGCGGTGAGCGAGGTCGCCGACGGGGAGGCGCGCTTCCTCGACGGCGCCCTCTACGACCTCACCCGCGGCGCGCTGCTGCGCGAGGGTCGCGTCCGGATGGCGGCGGGCGCGGTGCCGGCGCCGCAGCTCGGCGCGCTGGCGGCCTTCCTCCTCACCGGCCAGCCGGCGCGCGGCGTGGCCGCGGTCGATCCCGCCGCCGCGGCGACGGCCGCCGCGGAGCTCCGGGTCGGCGCCGCCGCCGCCCAGCCGGGCGCGGCGCTGGCGGCCTCCCCCGCGGCGCCGGCCGCGCCGCCGCGCGGCCGCTGGCTCAGGCCGGCCGCCTACGCCGCCGGGGTGGTCGCGGTGGGCCTCGCCGGGGTCGCCACCTGGCAGGGCGTCGCCGCGCACGCGCAGTACCAGGACGCCGACGCCATGCTGCGCTCGGACGGCGTCCTCGCGCCCGGCGCCAGCCAGCAGGCCTACGACGCGAAGCGCGCCTCGGCCGACGCCGCCAAGCGCGGCGCCTACCTGGCCGCGGGCGGCTCGCTGGTCTTCGCGGCGACGGCGGGCGTCCTCGGCTTCCTGTCCTGGGACGACGCCGGTGCGCCGGTGGTCCGCTTCTGAGCGGCCGCCTTCGCCGCGGAGGCGGGCGCCGCGGCCGGCGGGTTCGGGGCCGGCGAGGCGGGCGGCTTCGCTGCGGGGACCGGCACCAGCGCCGGCGCCTCGGGCGGCGGCGGCTTGGGGTCGCGCACCGCCTCGGCCGCGAGCTTCACCGCGCCGGTGAGCCGATCCGCCAGCTCCGGCCCGTAGTAGGTGCGCACCGTCTCGCCCGACGCCTCGGCCATCCGCTCGCTCGTCTCGACGTAGCCGAGGTAGTCGCCGGCGAGCGCCAGCACCTCGGCCCCCTCGCCCGCCGCCTCGCGCCAGCGGCGCCCCACCTCGGCCACCGGCTCGCCGGGGACGGCCACCAGCGTGAGGGGCCCGAGCCGCACCGCGGTGAGGCTCGCCCGGTCCGGGAGCCAGTCGTAGAACAGGTTCTGCAGGATGCGCCGCAGCGCCGGGGGTGAGGCGCCGAGATCCGCGGGCGGGAGCACCGCGGTCGCGGTCGCGACGGCGAGCGCGGGCCAGGGGTCGGCGAGCGAGGGGTCGAGGTCGTCCACGTGCGCGCGGAGCGCCTCGGCGTACGCCTCGGGCCGGCCGGGCGTGCGCGGCGGGAGCCGGGTGGTCTGATCGCCGAGCGCCCCCTGGAAGAAGAGCAGCGGCGCCGCGTCGGCGCGCATGAGCGCCCCCGGCCAGTCGCCCGAGACGAGGCGGTTGTCGAGGCCGAGCAGGGTGGCGTGGGCGGGGTAGAGCACCACCTGCGCCACCTCGTGGCCGGCGAGCGCGGTCAGGCGGACGGACACCAGGTGCCCGTCCACCTCGCTCCCGCCGGCGCGGTTGCGCGCCAGCTCCGGGAGCTGGGCGCGCGCCACCGAGAAGTAGGCGGGCTCGAGCGCCTTCACCGCGCCGCGGATGGCCGCCTCGGTCCGCTCCACCAGGTGGTCGAAGACGGCCGCGTCGTACGGGCCGGTGGCGAGCCGCTCGCCCAGGGGGTCCTTCCAGAAGCCGCCCGGGCCGGCGTGGGTGTGCGTCGCGGCCACCACGAGGTGGTCGAGCTTGAGGTCGCGGACGCGCCGCTCGACCGCGCGCTCGAGCTGCCCGGGGACGAGCAGGATCTCCGCCGAGACGAGCACCACCGTGCAGCCGGGCTCGCGCAGGGCGAGCGCCCGCACGGCCACCGGGTCCCGCTGCCCCTCCTGCATCCACTTGAGGCGCGCGAACCCCGCCACCGGAACCGGGTGCGGCGGCGTGAGCGGGGCCACCGCCGCGCCGGCCAAGAGCGGCCCCGCGCCGCGCGCCACGGTCTCGAGACGCAGCGGCCCCGCCCGGAAGGTGGGGCGCCAGCGCAGCGAGCCCAGGCCGTACGCGGCGCCGAGCAGCGCGACCAGGACGGCGAGGGCGGTGAGAAGCTTTTTCAAGACCCGATCGTTATACTGCGCGCCCGCCATGGGATACGACGCCGTGTACGACAAGATGAAGGACGAGTGCGGCGTCTTCGGCGTCTGGGCGCTCGGGCAGAGCACCGAGGCGGCGAACTTCACCTACCTGGGGCTGCACGCGCTCCAGCACCGGGGGCAGGAGTCGGCCGGCATCGTCTCCACGGACGGCAGCGCCCTCCACGTCCATCGCGGCATGGGCCTGGTCGCCGACATCTTCAACGCCGGCGAGCTCGCGAAGCTGCCCGGCGGCGCCGCCATCGGGCACGTGCGCTACTCCACCGCCGGCGCGAGCCACCTCAAGAACGCGCAGCCCATCGCCATCCAGTACGCCGGCGGCGCGGTGGCGGTCGCCCACAACGGCAACCTCGTCAACGCCGAGACGCTGCGGACCGAGCTCGAGGCGGCCGGCTCCATCTTCCAGACCACCAGCGACACCGAGGTGATCCTGCACCTCATGGCGCGGGTGCGGCCCGGCCCCGCCGTGCCGGGCTCGACCGAGCACCACCTGGCGGCCATCCGCGCCGCCCTGGCCCGGGTGTCGGGCGCCTACTCGCTGCTCTTCCTCACCGAGCGCTCGATGATCGGCGCCCGCGATCCGCAGGGCTTCCGGCCGCTCGTGCTGGGCAAGCTCAAGGGCAACTGGGTGCTCGCCAGCGAGACCACCGCGCTCGACCTCATCGAGGCCGAGTACGTGCGGGAGATCGCGCCCGGCGAGATCGTGGTCATCGACGAGAAGGGCCTCCGCTCGGAGAAGCTCGAGCCCACCGCCGGCCCGCGCCGCCTCGCCCGCTGCGTCTTCGAGCACATCTACTTCGCGCGCCCCGACTCCATCCTCTTCGGCCGCTCGGTGCACGAGGTGCGCTCGAGCTTCGGCGCCCAGCTCGCCAAGGATCACCCGGTGGAGGCGGACGTCGTCATCGCGGTCCCCGACTCGGGGGTGCCGGCGGCGGTCGGCTACGCCCGCCAGAGCGGCATCCCCTACGACGTGGGGCTCGTCCGCTCGCACTACATCGGCCGCACCTTCATCGAGCCGCAGCAGTCGATCCGCCACTTCGGGGTCAAGCTGAAGCTCAACGCGGTCCGGGGCGTGCTCCGGGACAAGCGGGTGGTGGTGGTGGACGACTCGATCGTGCGCGGCACCACCAGCCGCAAGATCGTGAAGATGATCCGCGACGCCGGGGCGAAGGAGGTCCACCTCCGCATCAGCTCCCCGCCCACCGCCTGGCCCTGCTACTACGGCATCGACACCCCCACCCGCCAGGAGCTCATCGCGGCCACGCACTCCGAGCCCGAGATCCGGGACTACGTGACGGCCGACTCCCTCGGCTACCTCTCCATCGACGGGCTGTACGCGGCGCTGGGCGAGGCGCGCCAGGGCTTCTGCGACGCCTGCTTCACTGGCGAGTACGTGCTCGAGTTCCCGCACAGCCGCCCCGCCGCGCCGCTCCGCCTGGTCGGCGCCTGATGCAGTAAGCTCCGGGGCGTGCAGGAGCCCGCCCGCAGGTCCTGGCGCGTCGCCGACGGGACCCTCCTCGTCTACCGGCTGTTCGACGTCGCCGACGCGCTCGACCTCACCCGCGCCGAGGCGCTGGTCGGGGCGCCGCGCTCGCGCCTCAAGCTCGAGGGCGCGCAGACCACCACCGCCCTCGACATCCCGCGCCCGCCGCTGCACGTCGCGCTCGGGCCGCGCCAGGTGCCGCTCGCCGGCGGCCTGCGCCCGGCCGAGGCGAGCGCCCGCCTCTTCGACTACGGGGTGGTGAGCGTCGTCTACCGCCTCCCGATCGCCCCCGGCACCGAGCTCTCCGAGCTCATCCCGCTCTCGGAGGAGCTCTCCGCCCAGGCCACGCCCGCCCTCGATCAGGCGGCGCGTGCGGAGGCCGAGGAGCTGGCGCGGGCGCTCGCGCCGGCGCTGGAGCGGCCGCACCGGTGGGAGGGGCTCGAGACCTACCAGGTCTTCTACGTGCGCCGGCTGGAGCAGCCGGCGAGCGCGCCCGAGGTGCTGGCGGGCGCGCCCATCGCCGAGCTCCTCCTCGGCGAGACCAGCGAGGTGCCGCTCTCGCGCGACGAGCGGAGCGACGTCCTCGGGCACGCCTACAGCTACCTGGCCGAGGACCTGGCGGTGGTGGACTGGAACAGCGCCTTCCTGCTCGAGCCCTCCGGGGTGGGCGACATCCCCGACCTGCTCGAGTTCGCCACCGCCCACCTGCTCGAGCTCCGCTACTACGACGCGCTGCTCGATCGGGAGCTGCACGCCATCTACGACGCGCTGGACGCGGCCCGCGGCCTCTCGGACGTCTTCACGCGTCGTCACGTGAGCCTGCAGCGCCGCACCGCCGCGCTCCTGCTCGAGATCTCGGAGATGAACGAGCGGCTCGAGAACGCCATCAAGATCGTGGGCGACTTCTACCTGGCGCGCCTCTACCAGAGCAGCGTCCGGCGCTTCCGGCTCCCGGCCTGGCAGGAGTCGGTGCTGCGCAAGGAGCGGCTCCTCTCCGGCGTGAACGAGCTCATGAAGGGCACCGCCGACCGGCGCCGGGGCGAGCTGCTCGAGCTCACCGTCATCCTGCTCATCACCTGGGAGATCCTTTACGCGCTCTTCCGCCATGGGTGAGGGCGCGCCCGGAGCGCGCGCCGGGCGACCCCTCGGATCCCGAGGAAAACGCGCGATCCGGGGGCGCGGGCGGGGCGGGCGGCGGATCGTGAGAGCCCGTAGTTCCAGGGCTTTCAAGGGTACCGATCGCGCGGAAGGCCCATTTTTCAGGCGGATCGCGCGTCAGCGATGTTGACGGGGCGATCCCGTCGCGATATCACGGCAGGAATTTCACGGCCGGAGGGTCCGGTCGCGAGCTCCGGAGGTTCCAAAGAATGACGCAGGCCCAGTTCTTCCAGGCGGTGGCCGAGACCTCGCAGGTCAACAAGGTGCAGGTCCGGGCCGTGTTCCAGGCGGTGGAGGAGATCGTCTCGAAGCGCCTCAAGGCCGAGGGGAAGATCCCGCTCGGCGGCCTCGGCGCCGTGAAGCTCGTCGACCGCAAGGCCCGCATCGGCCGCAACCCGGCCACCGGCGAGCAGATCAAGATCCCGGCCCGCACCGCGATCAAGATCACGCCCGCCAAGGCGCTCAAGGACACGTTCAACAAGAAGGGCAAGAAGTAGCTCTCCGCCCGAACTCCGAAGCACCGCGAGCCCACCGCGCCGCCCGGCGCCGGTGGGCTCCGTCGTTTCGGGGGCGCGAGCCGCCCGCGCCGCCGCGCTATCATCCCGCCATGGCCGACCTCCGCGTGAAGCTCGCCACCGCCCCCGCCGAGCTCGACGGGGCCTACGCGCTCCGGCACCGCGTCTTCGTGGTCGAGCAGGGCGTGCCGGTCGAGCTGGAGCGGGACGAGCACGACGCCGCCGCCGACCACGCGGTGGCCCTCGACGGCGGGCGCGTGGTCGCGACCGGGCGCCTCGTCGCGCTCGACGCGCGCGCCGGCAAGGTGGGCCGCATGGCGGTCGACGCCGGGCGCCGCGGCGAGGGGCTCGGCGCGGCGGTGCTGGCGGAGCTGGAGGGCGCCGCGCGCCGGCGCGGACTGGCGGAGGTGGTGCTCCACGCCCAGCTCTCGGCCAGGGGCTTCTACGACCGGCTCGGGTACCGGGCGGAGGGGCCAGTCTTCGAGGAGGCCGGCATCGCCCATGTCGAGATGCGCAAGCGGCTCGGGTGAGCCCGGTCGCACGCTGAGCGCTGCGGCCCGTCGCCGCGTTGACATCGCCCTACGTCGGCGACTTCTGCTTGACATCCGGGGAGGCGACTTCTAGCCTGCAACACCGTTTCTCGCGGCATCTCGGACACTTATGCCCAATTCCGACCTCCGCTCCCCGGGCGCGTGGCGCGACCTCCCCGCCGAGCGCGTCCAGCGCTTCGACGCCGAGCTCGCCCCGCTGCTGAAGCGGTATCCGGCCGACCGCAAGGCCTCGGCCATGATCCCGGCGCTCCGCATCGGCGAGCACCTCTTCGGGCACCTCTCGCCCGAGGTGATGGCGCTCGCCGCCGACCGGCTGGGCACCACGCCCGGCCGGGCCGAGGAGGTCGCCACCTTCTACGTGATGTTCTTCACGAAGCCGAAGGGGCGGCACGTCGTCGAGCTGTGCACCAACATCGGGTGCTCGCTCTCCGGCGCCGACCGCATCTTCGAGGCGCTCAAGCGCAAGCTCGGGGTCGAGAACGGCGGGACCACCGCCGACGACCGCATCACCTTCCGCGAGGTGGAGTGCCTCGGCGCGTGCGGCACCGCGCCGGCGATGCTCGTCGACGAGGAGATGGTCGAGCGGATCACGCTCGAGAAGGCGGAGCGCATCGTGGAGGAGCTCAAGTGAGCGAGACCCTCATCCTGACCCGGCGCTGGGGCACGAAGGACAGCGCCACGCTCGCCTCCTACAAGAGCGCGGGCGGCTACGGGGCGCTGGAGAAGGGCCTCGCCCTGCCGCCCTCCGCCATCGTCGACGAGGTGAAGGCGTCGAACCTGCGCGGCCGCGGCGGCGCCGGCTTCGCCACCGGCCTCAAGTGGACCTTCCTCCCCAAGGACGTGCGGCCCCGTTACCTGACGGTGAACGCCGACGAGTCCGAGCCGGGGACGTTCAAGGACCGCTACATCATCGAGCACGAGCCGCACATGCTCATCGAGGGCATCGCCCTCACCTGCTGGGCCAACGACATCCACACGGCGTACGTGTACATCCGCGGCGAGTTCGCGCGGCAGGCGCGCATCCTCGAGGCGGCGCTGGCCGAGGCCTACCAGGCCGGCATCCTCGGGCCGAAGGTGCTCGGCAAGGACTTCGCGCTCGACATCCACGTGCACCGCGGCGCCGGCGCCTACATCTGCGGCGAGGAGAGCGCGCTGCTCGAGTCGCTCGAGGGGAAGAAGGGCTACCCCCGCCTCAAGCCGCCCTTCCCGGCGGTGGTGGGGCTCTACGGCAAGCCGACCATCATCAACAACGTCGAGACCATCGCCAACATCCCCTGGATCGTGGAGCACGGCGGCGCGGCGTTCGCGGCGCTCGGGGTGGGCAAGTCGGGCGGCACGCGCCTCTTCTGCGTCTCGGGCCACGTGAACCAGCCGGGCGTCTACGAGAAGCCGGTCCACTACAACCTGAAGAAGCTCATCATGGAGGACTGCGGCGGGATCGTGGGCGGCCGGAAGGTGAAGGCCGTCATCCCGGGCGGCAGCTCCTCGCCGGTGCTGACGGCCGACGAGATCGACGTCTCCTGCGAGTTCGACGCGCTCAAGGCGGCCGGCACCATGGCCGGCTCGGGCGGCGTCATCGTGATGGACGACTCGACCTGCATGGTCCGCGCGCTCTCCCGCATCTCCAAGTTCTACGCCGAGGAGAGCTGCGGCCAGTGCACGCCCTGCCGCGAGGGCACGCCGTGGATGGAGGCGCTCGTCCACAAGATCGAGCACGGCCACGGCCAGCCGGGCGACGTGGACAAGCTGGCCCAGATGGCGAACAACATCGGCGGCCAGACCATCTGCGCGCTGGGCGACGCCGCCGCCATGCCGGTGCAGAGCTTCGTGAAGAAGTTCCGCGCCGAGTTCGAGCGGCACATCACCGAGCGGCGCTGTCCGTTCGGCGATCACGCCTGGGGCAAGACGCAGGAGAGCCGCGACGCCGTCGTCGGCGGCATGAGGGCCTGACATGTCCGACACCGCCGAGATGGTGGTCTTCTGGATCTTCGCCGTGCCGCTCATCGCCGGCGCCGCCGGCGTGATCGTGGCGCGCAACCCGGTCAACGCCGCCATCAGCCTGGTGGTCTCGTTCTTCTTCCTGGCCGGCATCTACATCCTGCTCACCGCGCACCTGCTCGCCTTCCTGCAGGTGCTGGTCTACGCCGGCGCCATCATGGTGCTCTTCCTCTTCGTCATCATGCTGCTCACCACCAAGGACGAGGAGTACGCCCGCGGCCGGGTGAAGCTGATGCAGGTGGGGGGCGCCTTCGGCGCGCTGGGGGTGCTGGCGGTGGTGGTGAAGGCGGTGAGCGACCTCGGCCCGATGCCCATGCGGCTCGTCGGCCCCGAGTTCGGCACCGTCAAGGCGGTGGGGCGGCTGCTCTACACCCAGTACCTCCTGCCCTTCGAGGCGACCTCGCTGCTGCTCCTGGTCGCCATCGTGGGGGCGGTGGTGGTCGCGAAGCAGAGGATCTGACCATGGTCCCGGCCAACTACTACCTCGCCCTGGCGGCGGTCCTCTTCTCCATCGGCCTCGCCGGCGTGGTGGTGAAGCGCAACATGCTCGTCGTGTTCATGTGCATCGAGCTCATGCTCAACGCGGCGAACCTCACCTTCCTCGCCTTCTCGCGGCAGAGCGGGAACCTGAACGGCCACGCCATCGCCTTCTTCGTGATGGCGGTCGCCGCCGCCGAGGCGGCGGTCGGCCTCGCCATCGTCATCGCGGTGTTCCGCACCCGCGGCACGCTCAACGTGGACGAGGTCACGGCGCTCAAGAACTGAGGCCGCCGAGGCGGCGCTCGATCGCGACGCTCCGCCCCCTCCCGGGTCTCGAGCGGCGCGGCGATCCGACGCGGTCGCCGTTTCGCGTTGACGGACCGTGCGGTTCTTGCGACGCTCCGTTCCCTCACGCTGAGTCACGTGAGGGGGGGGGAGCCATGAAGCGCGTCCTGTTCGCGGTTGCCGCAGCCGCGGTCGTCGCCGTGTCGGGCCGGGCCTCCACGGCCAGCGCACAGGCCACGCCGCCCCCGCCCGTCGTCTTCACGGCCGTGGACGCGTTCTCCTACGACCCGTACGCGTGCAGGTTCACGGTCAGGGGCGTCGTGGACGGGGACCCCGCCGCCTCCGACAGGACCTTCGCCTACACCTGCGAGAGCACCACCAACCCCAACTACGAGCTGCGCCGGCGGCTCGAGTCCTGCGAGCGCCTCGCGCTCCTCGCCATGGCGAAGCCCGGCCAGCACGTGTTCCAGGTCACCCCGTACGTCAACTACTACTTCCCCGCCTGCAAGCTCACCCGCGTGAACCCGTAACCCGGCGCGCCGGATGCCGTCCGCCCGCCCGTCGCTCCTGGGCCTCCTCCTCCTCGTCGCGCTGGCCTGCGCCGCCGAGCCGCCGTCGCCCGCGACGGGGTCCGACGCGGGGGTCCCCGTCGGCGCCGGCGATCTCGACGGCGACCTCGTCGGCTCGGCCGACGACTGCGACGATCGCGATCCGAGCGTGTGGCAGGTCCGGATGCTCTACCGCGACCTCGACGGCGACGGACACGGGGCGGGCACGTCGGTCCCGGTGTGCACCGGCTATTACCTCCCCGCCGGCTACTCGCTCCTCGGCGACGACTGCGACGACGCCAATCCCGCCGCTTACAAGACGCGGCCGCTCTTCGCCGATCTCGACGGGGACGGCTTCGGGGCGGGTGATCCGGTCGAGGTGTGCGCCAGCGAAATGGCGACCCCGCCCGGCTACGCCGCGGTCGGCGGCGACTGCGCGCCGCGGGACCGGCTGCGCTGGCGCCTCCTGCCCTACGCTTTCCGCGACGCGGATGGCGACGGCCTCCCGGTGCCGGAGGCGGGGACGGTCTGCGCGGGCCTCGACCTGCCGCAGGGCTACGCGACCTTCCAGGGCCCGGCTGGCGTGGATTGCGACGACGCCAACCCGCTCGTGTTCTGGAGTCAGACCGGCTACCTCGACGCCGACCACGACGGGGTAGGGTCCGGTCCGCCGCTCGCGCTCTGCACCGACGGCACCCTCCCCGCCGGCTATGCCGCGACCGGGAGCGACTGCGCGCCGGACGATCCTACCCGCTGGCAAGAGCTGCCCTATCTCCACGTGGACCGCGACGGCGACGGCTTCACCGTCCCCTCGGCTGGTGTCGTCTGCGCGGGCCCGTGGCTGCCAGCGGGTTACTCCGTCGTCCCGAACGGCCAGGATTGCGACGACGCCGACTCGCACCTCTGGGCCTGGCGCGCCGGCTACCTCGACGCGGACCACGACGGCGTGGGCGCGGGCCCCGCCGTCCAGGTGTGCTCCGCCGCCGCGCTCCCGGCCGACTACGCCGCGCAAGCGGGCGACTGCGCGCCCGACGACCCCTCACGCTGGCGCTCTTACGCCTTCGCCTTCCGCGACCTGGACGGCGACGGCTACACCGTCCCGGAGAGCGGCACGCTCTGCTTCGGCGACGCGCCGCCCGCGGGCTACCTGACCTCGGCCGGGCGAGGGCCCGACTGCGACGACGGGGATCCGGCGATCCACGCGACCGTCGTGGCCTACCTCGACGCCGATGGCGACGAGGTGGGCGCCGGCCCGGCGGAGAGCTTCTGCACGGACGGGAGCGTCCCGGCCGGCTACGCGCTCCGCGGGGGCGACTGCGCGCCCGACGACAAGCAGCGCTGGCAGCTCCTCTCTTACGCCTACGTCGACCGCGACGCCGACGGGTTCACGGCCGCCGAGAGCGGGCAGGTCTGCGCCGGAGGCACTCTGCCCGATCCCTATCGCGCCGTCGCGAACGGGAAGGACTGCGACGACGCCGACCCGCGGCTCCACCGCTGGGTCGTGCTCTACCGCGATCTCGACGGCGACGGGGTGGGCGCGGGCCCGCGCGAGGTGCAGTGCCTGGCGGACGAGATCCCCGCCGGCTGGTCGATCCGGGGCTACGACGTCGACGACGCCGACCCGGTGGTCCAGGACGGGCCGGGCGGCCTGATGGTCGGCCTGTTCTAGCCTGTTCTAGCGGCTCCAGCCGAGCGTTCCGGCAACACCTCGGGGAGGCCGGCCCCGCCCGCGGTCGCCGCAGCCGTTTTCGCGGCGGTGGCGCAGGCGGGCGCGGTAAGCTCCCCCGCCATGCGCGCCCGCTGCTTCCGCTGCCAGGAGACCTTCGAGACCGACCACTTCGGCACGCAGCGGTGCCCGAGCTGCGGGGCGGAGGTGTACCTGCCCGACCCGGCCGCGGCCGCCGCGCCTCCTCCGCAGCCGCCGCCTTCGCTGCCGCCGGCCGGGGCCGGTGGCCCGGGCTGGGGAGCGCCGCCGCCCGGCTGGAGCGCGCCCGCGTCCCCGCCGCCGGGGTGGGGCCCCGTGCCGCCCGGCGCGGTCCCGCCGCCCGCCGAGCAGCCCGCGCCCTTCGCCGAGCGCGCCCGCCGCGGGTTCGTCGCCTCGTACGTCGAGACCTGGAAGCTCGCCGCGCTCGACCCGGTCCGCTTCTTCCGCCAGGTGCGCGTGGACGACCCGCGCTCGGCGGTGCTCTTCGGCGCCATCGCGCTCACCATCGGCAACTGGGTGGCGCTCGTCTTCAGCTACCTCAGCGCCAGCGCCACCCTGAGCTTCGTCGCCCAGCTCACGCGCCGGATGCACGGGCGGGTAGACACGCTGCCCCTGCTCGAGGCCGTGGGCGGGCTCACGCTCAAGTCGCTCGTGGCGCAGCTCGTGCTGACCCCGGTGATGGCGGTGGTCGCGCTCTACCTCCTCGCCGGGCTCTTCCACCTGCTCCTGCTCGTCGTGCGCGGGGCCGGCCGCGGTTTCCCGGCCACCCTGACCGTGGTGGGCTACGTGAGCGGCCTCATGCTGCTGCGGGCCTTGCCGGTGTGCGGCGGGCTGGTGGCGATGGTGTGGTTCGTGGTGGCGGCGGTGCACGGCCTCTCCGAGGCGCAGCGCTGCGGGAGCGGCAAGGCCGCCTTCGCGGTGCTGGGCCCGGTGGCGCTGGCGTGCCTGTGCGCGTGCCTGGCCGGGGTGGTGGCCGGCGTGGCGGGGGTGAGCGGCCTCGGCGGCCTCCCCGGCCTCGACGGGGGGACGCCGCCGCCGGGCACCGGGATCTGACGTGGTCGCGCGGCGCGGCTTCGGCCACCCCGAGGTCTACGCCGCCGTGTTCGCGCTCTCCTTCGCGGTGGCGCGCTTCGCGCCGTGGCTGGTGGCCGGGCTGGGCTGCCCGTTCCGCGCCCTCACCGGCGTGCCGTGCGCCACCTGCGGCATGACCCGCGCCTTCGTGCGGCTCGCCCACGGCGAGGTGGCCGCCGCGGCCCTCGCGAGCCCGTTCGGTGCGCTCCTCGCGGCCGGCGCGTGGCTCTTCGCGGCCGCGGCCGCCGTCCGGCTCGCGCTCGGCCTGCCCTGGCCTCGGGTGAGCGCCGGGGCGGCGCGGCGGCTCGCGCTGCTGGGCGTGCTCGCGCTGCTCGCAAACTGGGCCTTCCTCGTGGTAGCGGATCGGCCATGAGCCCAGCCTGGAAGGCGCTGATCGTCCTCGCCGCCTACGCCCTCGGCGCGGTGCCGTTCGGCCTCGTCCTCACCCGGCTCTTCACCGGCCGGGACGTGCGCGCGGTGGGCTCCGGCAACATCGGCGCCTCGAACGTCGCCCGCGCCGCCGGGAAGAAGCTCGGCGTGCTCACGCTCGTCCTCGACGCCGCCAAGGCGTCGATCCCCATGCTCCTCATGCGCGCGCTCCTCGCGGACGAGGGCCCCGCCGTCGCCGAGCGCTGGATGATCGCGGTCGGTCTGGCGGCCTTCCTCGGGCACCTCTACCCGGTGTGGCTCGGCTTCAAGGGCGGCAAGGGCGTCGCCACCGCGCTCGGCGTCTTCGCGGTGCTGGCGCCCATCCCGGCCCTGCTCGCGCTCGTCACCTTCGGCGCCGCCTACGCCGCGACGCGGGTGCCGGCGGTCGGCTCGCTCTCCGGCACCGCCGTCTGCTGCCTGGGCGCCATCGTCCAGACGATGCTCGCGCGCGGCGGCGCGAGCGCCGCCTTCGCGAGCCCGGTGCCGTGGGCGGCGCTGTTCGTGACCCTCTTCATCTACCTGCGCCACCGCGCCAACATCGCGCGGCTGCTCCAGGGGGCGGAGAACAAGGTCTGAGCCGCTGAACCTTGGGTCTGCCCCCTCGGGGGCCGACGCGGAACCCCGCCGGCCACCGGTCGTTACTCACGCCGGGGGTTCCACCACGTGACGAGCGCAGGTCACGACGCAGTGTCCGTAGGGACCCGGTTGCCGGACGAGCTCTTGGCGCTGGTGCGGGAGCTGGTGGGCGCGGGCGAGCAGGCGCAGGGCGCGGGCTGGGAGCGTGCGCTGAGGCCGGGGCTGGTGGTGGGGCGGTTCGAGCTGGTGCGGGAGCTGGGGCGCGGCGGGTGCGGGGTCGTGTACGAGGCGCGCGACCGCGAGCTGCACCGGGCGGTCGCCTTCAAGGCGATGCGCGCGTGCGGCGCGGCCGAGGCGGAGGAGCGGCTGCTCGCCGAGGCGGAGGCGGCGGCGCGCCTCTCGCATCCCAACATCGTCACGCTCCACGACGCCGGGCGCAGCGAGCACGGGGCCTACCTGGTCCTGGAGCTCCTGCGCGGCGAGACGCTGGCGCGCCGCCTGGAGCAGGGGCCGCTGGCCGTACCCGAGGCGCTGCGCGTCGCGGCGGCGGTCGGGTGGGGACTCGCCCACGCCCACGCGCACGGCGTGGTCCACCGCGACCTCACGCCGGGGAACGTGTTCCTGTGCGAGGACGGCCAGGTGAAGCTGCTCGACCTCGGCCTCGCGCGCGCCTTCGGCCGCCGCAAGCTCGCCGGGGGGACGCCTGCCTTCATGGCGCCCGAGCAGGAGCGCGGTGCGCCGGAGGACGAGCGGACCGACGTGTTCGCGCTCGGCGTGCTCCTCCACCGGATGATCGGGGGCGCCCCGGCGCGCGTGGCGCGCGGCGCGCTCCCGCGCCTGGAGGTGGCGGGGCTGCCGTCGCTCGGGCCGCTGCTGGCGCGCCTCCTGGAGCTCGATCCCGTGCGGCGTCCCCGCGACGCGGTCGAGGTGGCGCCCGCGCTCGCGGCGCTGGGGCACGAGGCGGAGCGCGCCGGGCCGGGCGCGGCGGTGGTGCGCCGGCCCGGGCCGCGGCCGCGCGCGCTCCTCGCCCTGGCCGCGCTCGCGGCGGCGCTCACCGCCGCCCTGGCGCTCCGCGACGGGGCCCTGCCCGGGCGCGAGGTGCCGCCGTCGATCGCGGTGCTCCCCTTCGCCAGCGTCTCCGCCGAGCGCGAGCAGGAGGTCTTCTCCGAGGGGCTCAGCGAGGAGATCCTCGACACGCTGGCGCGCGTGCAGGGGCTGCGGGTGGCCGGCCGCACCTCGTCCTTCGCGGTCGAGGGGCGCGACGTCAAGCTGGCCGAGCTCGGGCGCGAGCTGGGGGTCGGCGCGGTGCTGGAGGGCAGCGTTCGCAAGGTGGGCTCGCGCGTCCGCGTCGCGGCGCGGGTGGTGAGCGTGGCGGACGGGTTCCAGCTCTGGTCGCAGGAGTTCGACCGCGAGCTGTCCGACGTCCTCGCGGTGCAGGCGGAGCTCGCGCGTTCGGTGGCGCGGGCGGTGGAGGCGCGCCTCGTCCCGGGGCGGGCGCCGCTGGAGGCGCCGCCCAGCGCCAGCCGGGACGCGCACCTCGAGGCCCTCAGGGCCCGCGCCTCACACGACCTCGCCTGGGGCGCGGAGGCGAGGGCGGTGGGGCGCTAGGCGCCGGCGCGGCCGGGTGCCGGGCGGTGCGCCGTCACCGCGGGGCGGGGCGCAGGAAGCCGAGCAGCGCCTTCTCGAAGGCCGGGAAGGCCTCGACCTGGGGCACGTGGCCTACCCCGGGGATCTCGACCAGCTGGGCGCCGGGGATCCGCTCCTGCGTGAGCTTCCCCAGCTTCTCGTAGTCGCCCATCGTCTTCTGCACCTCCGGCGCGGCGAAGGGCTTGCCGAGGGCGGTCCGATCGCGCGTCCCGATGATGAGCAGGGTGGGGACGCGAATGCGCGCGAGCTTCGGGACGAGCGGCTGGGTGAAGATCATGTCGTAGGTGAGGGCGCTGTCCCAGGCCACCTTCGGCCAGTCGGGCGAGCGCGTCCAGCCGGCCAGGAGGCGGGTGTGCGCCTCGTACTCAGGCTTCCACGCCCCGGCGTAGTAGGCGTTGCGCTGGTACTCGCGCACCGACTCCGGCGTCGCCTTGAGCTCCCCGCGGTACCAGTCGTCCACGGTGCGGGGCGGCACCAGCGCCGCGTAGTCCTCGAGGCCGATGGGGTTCACCAGCACGAGCTTCTCGGTGGCCGCCGGGTACTCGACGGCGTAGGTGCCGGCCAGCAGGCCGCCCATCGAGTGGCCGACGACGACGGTCCGCGCGAGGCCGAGCGAGGCGAGCAGCGCGCGGGTGTTGGCGGCG
Source organism: Anaeromyxobacter diazotrophicus (assembly GCF_013340205.1). Taxonomy (NCBI): domain Bacteria; kingdom Pseudomonadati; phylum Myxococcota; class Myxococcia; order Myxococcales; family Anaeromyxobacteraceae; genus Anaeromyxobacter; species Anaeromyxobacter diazotrophicus. The sequence goes on along the minus strand of NZ_BJTG01000005.1, from coordinate 50,577 downwards.
AGCTGGGTGAACGAGAACTGGTAGGCCGCCGGCTTGCTCGAGCGCCCGAAGCCGAGCTGGTCGGGGGCGATGCAGCGGAAGCCGGCGCGGGTCAGCGACTCGATGGTGGTCTGCCAGTCGCTGGCGTTGAAGTTCTTGCCGTGGAGGAGGAGCACCACCTGCGCGTTGCCCTGGCCGCCGCTGGGTGGGACGTCGAGGTAGGCCATGCGCAGCTTCTGGCGCTGGCTCTCCAGCTCGAAGAAGTGGACGGGCCAGGGGTATTCGAAGGCGCTGCCCTCGGCGTCGTAGGCGGGTTCGGCGGCCGGGGCGGGTGCGGCCGCGGCGGCCAGCGCCGGAACGGCCAGGGCGAGCGACAGGGCAGCGGCGAGGGAGCGCGAGAGCATCGCCGGGGCTTAGCGAGCGGGCGGGCGGCGGGCCAGCCCCAGTGCGCGCCCCAGGTCCGATTCTGCGCGAACTCCGTCCGTCCGCACGGTGGCGCGGGGCCGGCGCCGCGGTAGCCAAGACTCCTCCTGGAAGGAGGAGGATCATGACGACGAAGCGGCTGGGGATGCTGGGCGCGGTCGCGGTGGTGGGGCTCGGGCTGGGGCTCGCCCCGGGGGTCCGGAGCGGCGCCGAGGAGCCGGGGCTCATGGCCATGTCGGCGCGGAAGGGCCAGCCGGTCATCGCGCGCGTCTGGCACGGCAAGACCCCGCGCGCGAAGGCGGACGCGTACGAGCAGTACCTCACCGGCGCCGTCACGAAGTTCCCGAGCATCCGCGGAAACCTCGGCTATCAGGTCCTGCGGATCGACGGTGGCCCCGATGGCGACGCGTACACGGAGTTCCAGGTCGTCTCTTACTGGGAGTCGCTCGACGCCATCCGCGCCTACGCGGGCGACGACATCCGGCGCACCCACGACCTGCCGCGCGACAAGGAGTTCCTCGTCGGGATGGAGCCCTATGTCCGGAACTACCGGCTCGAGGTCAACGCGCTACGGCCCTGACGTCTTCTTCCTCGTCCTGCCGGGGACGATGCTGCTCGACTTCGCCGGCACGGCCGAGACGCTGCGCGTCGCGGCGGAGCTCGGGGCGCCGCTCCGCATCCGCTACGTGGGGCCGCGCGACGGCCCGCGCACCTCGCTCGGGCTCGCGCTCGCCGGCGTGGAGCCCCTGCCCGAGCGCCTGCCGAGGGGCGCGATCCTCGTCATCCCCGGCGTGGAGAAGTCGGCCCGGGACTACCGCCGGGCCGAGGCGCGGGAGGCCGCCGCCTGGCTCGCGCGCAGCGTGGGGCCCTCGCAGCTCCTCTGCACCGTGTGCTCGGGCGTCTTCCTGGCGGCCGAGAGCGGGCTCCTCGACGACCACGCCTGCACCACCCACCACAGCCTGGTCGCCCGGCTGGCGCGCGAGCACCCGCGGCTCACCGTGGTCGAGAACCGCATCTTCGTCCGCGACCGGAACGTGCTCACGAGCGCGGGCGTGACGGCCGGCGTCGACCTCGCGCTGCACCTCGTCTCGGAGCTGGCCGGGCCGCTCCTGGCGGTCGAGGCCGCGCGCCTGCTCGTGCTCTACTTCCGCCGCGCCGGCAGCGACCCGCAGCTCTCGCCCTGGCTCCTGCACCGCAACCACATCGACCCGCGCGTCCACGCCGCCCAGGACCTGGTCGTCCGCGAGCCCGCGCACGGCTGGAGCGTCCCGGAGCTGGCGCGGCGCGTTCACGCCAGCCCGCGCCACCTCGACCGCCTGTTCCACGCCTACGCCGGCATCTCGCCGCTCGCCTACGTCCGCAAGATCCGATCGGCCAGCGCACGGGAGCTCCTGCGCGCGCCGGGCGCGAGCGTCGAGCGCGTCGCGGAGACGGTGGGGTTCTCGTCGGCGGAGCAGCTCCGCCGCGCCTTCCGCCAGTTCGAGCACGCCCGCCCCATCGACGTGCGCCTCGGGCAGTAGGACGCCGGCAGCGCGCCGCGGCGGCGGCCGCCTTCACCGCGCGCCCGCGACGGTCTCCCCCGGCGCCCTGGCCCCGCGCCGCCGCAGCGCCTCGACCACCTCCGGGTGGCCGCGGTCCCGCGCGCGCTCGGCGGCGGTGCGCCCCGCCCCGTCCGGCGCGTCGAGCGCCGCGCCGGCCTCGGCGAGCGCCTCCACCAGCGGGACCTGGCCGGCCTCGGCGGCGCGGTGGAGCGGTGTCGCGCCCTCCCGATCCCGGGCGTCCAGCTCGGCGCCCGCCTCGACCAGCAGCTTCACGATCGGCAGGGAGCTCGCCTCGACCGCCCAGTGCAGCGGCGCGCGGCCGCCGAGGTCGGGCTGGTCCGCGTCGGCGTCCTGCTCGAGCAGCGCCGCCGCCGCGTCCTCGTGCCCCTTCGACGCCGCCACCGTGAGCGCGCTCCCCGCCCGCGGATCGGTCGCGTCGGGGTCGCCGCCGCGGGCGAGCAGCAGCCGCACGCAGGCGCCGCAGCCGGAGCTCGCCGCCTCCACCACCGCGCTCCGGCCCTGCTCGGTCGCCGCGCGGACCTCGGCGCCCGCGTCGAGCAGGCGCGTCAGCTCGGCCAGCTCCCCGCGGCGCGCAGCGGCGAGGAGCGGCGGGAGCACCTCGGCCGCCGGGTCCGGGCTCGGGGCGGCTCCGCCCGCCGCGGGCGCCGCGGGCCCGAGCAGGTCCTTGTGCGGAGGCGGCGGCGGCCGGACCGCCGCGCGCGGCGCCCGGGCCGGGAGCCCGTTCGCCAGCGCCGCCTCGCGCATCCAGGCGGTGCCGAGCGCGAACGCGCCGGAGCCCGTCGCGACCAGCACGAGCGCGCCCGCCAGGAGGCGGAGCGGCGAGGGGGGCACGCCGCCTGCGGGGTCGGCTCGCATGACCGCCAGGATAGCCTCGCGCGGGGCGGGCGCGGAGCGCGCGCGCGGCGCCTCGAGACCGACATGTAGGGGAGGCGAGGCGGACGGGAGCTTCCGCGCGCGCGCCGAGGACGCCCCTCTCCTGTGGGCTCCGCCCGCGTCGCCGCGCGGGAGGCCGAGCGCCGGTTCGCCGGGCCGCCCATCCGGGGTCGCTCGGTCGGGCCCACCTGGCGAGCGCCGCGCGAACGAGGGCGCCCTCCTGGCAGGATTCACTTCCCGTCCTGGGCCTGACACCGTGTCGCAGCGAGGTGTCTCATGCCGAACGACTCCGCGGCACTCTCGATGGCAGCCGGAAACGCCGAGGTCTGCTTCCCGGCGTGGCCCACCCCCCAGGCGCTGGTCACGCAGGTCGCGGCACGGGTCCACGGCCGGCTCGGCGCCGGCCCGCTGGAGGCGGCGACCTTCTTCGCCTTCGCCGTGGCGATCCCGGGCGTCGTCGCGGTCCTCTCGGTGGCGATGCTCTGCTTCCTCCTCGCCTTCGTGCTGCTGGCGCCCGGCGCGCTCGGGCTGCTGGCGTGGGGCTGCTGGCGCCACGACCGCGCCCTGTCGCGCGGCTGACGTCGCGCGCCGCGGCCTCCACGAGGCCGCCGCTCATCCCGGCGGTTGCGGCGCCCGCGCCGCGCGGCGCTCTCCGCGCGCCCGCGCCTTGGCGCGCTCCCCTTCGCGCGTCCTCACGGCCGTCCGCGCGCGGAGGGAGCGGAGGAGTCGCGCGGTCGCCCCGGCGACCTCGTCGACGGCCCGCCCGAAGGCCTCGACGTCGGCGGCGGAGGGCTCGCGCAGCCCGCTCACCTTCCGCACGTACTGCAGCGCCGCGGCGCGGATCTCGTCCTGCGAGGTGGGCGGCTCGAAGTGGTACAGCACGCGGATGTTGCGGCACATGCCCTGTGCATAGCGCCGGGCGCCGGCGCGGCCACGCCGAACCGGGAGCGAGGGCCGCGGGGTCGCGCGCCCCGGAGCGCGCCGTTAGACGTCACGCACCTCGGCGGCGCGCCGGCATCGGGCTGGGCGCGCGCGCCGGCCAGGCGCTGGCCGGGCTCCGGGGCGGGAGAGGATCGACCGTGATCGACGAGGCGGTGCGTGCGGTGCTGGCGCAGGAGGGCTCGGCGGCGTTCGTGACGCAGGGGCCGGGCGGCCCGCACCTGGTCGCGACCTGGCAGAGCTACCTGCGCGTCCTGGACGACGCCACCCTGGCCTTCCCTGCCGGCGGCTACCGGAAGACCGAGGAGAACCTCCGGGCCGGCAGCCCGGTGCAGATGATCCTGGGGGCGAAGGAGCCGCGGGCGAGCGGCTACCGGCTGAGCGGGCGCGCCGAGCTCCAGGCCGACACCCCGATCCACGCGGAGCTGAAGCAGCGGTTCCCCTGGTGCCGGGCGGCGGTCGTGCTCCACGTGACCCAGGTCGAGAAGGTCCTCGGCTGAGCGGCGGCTTGCGCTCGCGCCGCGGCGGTGGCACACGAGCGCTTCGCCTGGAGCTGCCCTTGCCCGAACGCCGCGCCTTCTCCGTCTCCGTCTTCTGCCGCCACGGCGGCGCCGTCCTGCTCATCCACCACCGCCGGCTGGGCGCGTGGTTGCCGGTGGGCGGGGAGATCGAGCCCGGCGAGACGCCGCTCGAGGCGGCGCGCCGCGAGCTGCGGGAGGAGACCGGGCTCGAAGGCACCTTCGTCGCCGGCGCCGGGGTGGAGGGGACGCCGCCCGGGCTCATCGGCTACGAGGAGCACCTGGCCGGCGCGAAGGGGCTCCACATGAACTTCGCCTTCGTCGCCGACGTCGCCCGCCGGGACCTCACCGCCTGCGACGAGTGGAGCGAGGCGCGGTGGGTGACCGACGGGCGCGAGCTGCCGTGCCCCCGCAACGTCGCGCAGCTGCTCTCGCTCGCGCTCGCCTCCTAGCTCGTCCCCCGGCAGGGCGCTCCCGCGGTCCGCCCGCGGGGGTCGACGGAACGTTTCCCGACCTCGGGACGTCCTACGTCCGCGAGAGGCCTCCACCCGATCGTCACGATCGGCGCAGCCCGGAGTCCCCCCATCGAGCGCGTCGTCGAGGTGGCCGGGGCGAGCCCGGCGACCGGCAGGCGAGCGAGGTCCAGGAAGAGGAGAGGGCGTCATGAAGATCGGTCGTGTCACCGTCGGTGCGGCAGCAACCCTCGCGGCGCTCGCGTTCGGCCAGGCGCGCGCCTCCGATCCCCCCGGCGCTTCGCCGGAGGACCCGGTCGAGCAGGCGAAGCCGGCGGAGTCGCCCGACGCGCAGCAGCGAGGGAGCGCTCCCCAGGGGGCCACGAGCGCGATCGCCGACCAGGGGACCGGCTCCGGCGGCGGCGAGGCCGTCCAGGAGCGGGATCGCCGGGAGCGCCGGGAGCGCGCGGAGCGCGAGGGCGTGAGCTACCCGCTGCCGGACCAGGATCCGGAGCTCAAGCGGCTGCTGAGCGAGTGACCGGCGGCGCGAGGGCGAGGGCGCGTGGGGCGCGCCCTCGCCCTCGCGGCCACGGCTGAGGGCGCGGAGCCGCCCGCGGCGCCTAGCGGCCCACACCGGTCGCGTGCTTCACTGCGCGGCATGTTCCCTGTCCGCGCCCACGCGCTCTCCACGGAGCGCCGCGACGGCGTCTGGCCGCGCGTGTACCGTCCCAGCCGCGGGCACCGCCTCCTCCTCGGCGGGCTGGGAGCGCTGATGCTGGGCGCCGGCGTGGTGTGCGTGGGCGTGGCGCTCGCGCGGGGCGCGGACGACGCCGTGGTGATGTCGGCCGTCGCCGCCGGGTTCGCGCTCCTCGGGGGCTTCCTGGTCGCGGCGGTCAGGGCCGAGCGGGTCGTCCTGTTCGAGGACGCGATCGAGTTCGTGGAGCTCGGGCGCGGGCGTCGCCGCCTGCGCCGCGACGACATCGCCGGCCTCCGCACCGTCGCGCTGCAATACGGCCAGCAACAGCTCGTGTTCGAGCGGCGCGGCGCCGCGCGGAAGCCCGTCAAGGTCGGGTTCATCTGCGAGCGGGACGAGGTGCTCGACGCGTGGCTGGCGGCACTCCCCGACCTCGACCTCGCGGACCGCCTGCGGGCCGAGGCCGAGCTGCTCGGCGCGCCCGCGCTCGGGCGCACCGAGGAGGAGCGCGCCGGGTCGCTCGCCAGGGCCAGGACGATCGCGCGCGCCGTGACCGGCCTCGCGATCGGCGCGGCGGCGTGGGGCTGGCTGCGGCCCCGCCCGTACCCGCTGGCCATCGCCGTGCTCGCCGCCATCCCCCCGGTCGCGGTCGCGCTGCTCGTCGCCGGGCGGGGGCGGTACTCCGCCGAGGGGCGGCGCAACGACGTGCGCCCCGGGCTCGCGCTGCCCCTCATCTTGCCGGGCGCCGTGCTCGCGCTCCGGGCGCTGCTCGACTTCCACGTCCTCGACCACCGGCCGCTGCTCGTCTGGGCCGGGTGCGCGACCCTCCTCATGGCCGCGCTCGTCCTCGTCGGCGAGCCTTCGCTGCGGCGGCGCTGGCCGGCGGCCCTGCTCCTGGCGCTCCTCGTCGGCGCGCACCCCTGGGGTGCGCTGGCGGAGGCGAACGTGCTGCTCGACGGGGGCGAGGCGCAGCGGTTCGAGGCGACCGTGGTCGACAAGCACGTCGTCTCGGGCAAGCACACCAGCTACGACCTGCGGCTCACGCCGTGGGGACCCGTTCGGGAGGAGGACACGGTCGAGGTGGACCGCGCGCTCTACGAGGGGACCGAGGTGGGCGATGAGGTCTGCGTGGCGCTCAAGCCGGGCGCGCTGGGGGTGAGGTGGTTCGTCGTGGCGCGGTGCCGCTGACGGAATCGCCGAACGCTCCGCCTCGCGCGGAAGGCGTCTGGGAGCGAACCATGGAGAAGAAGTTCAAGCTCAACCCGGAGGAGCTCCGGCCCGTGGCGGTCGGCTTCGGCGCGTGCCTCGCCTCCGACCGGATCACGGTCGAGGGCTCGCCGGTCGGGTTCATGTACCGGGAGGAGCCGGACAACGAGGCCGACAGCGGGTGGCGGTTCCTGTCCGGGGACGAGACCGACGCTTACCTGAACGACGCGGCGAACTTCGAGATCTACGACGTGAACACGATCGCGAACTACGACCCGAGCATCACGCCGCAGCTCGAGGCGCCACCGGGATCGGAGTTCGAGAAGCCGCCCGGCTCCGAGCGCTTCGTCCCGGTGCGGGACTGAGGCTTCGACGCGCCCGAGGGGGCGCCTCCCCTCACACGTTCGGCATCGGGGTGCGCCTCGCCCACCGGGCGGATGAGCACCTGCCGCGGCTTCACGCCGTTCGGCGGGCCGACCACGCCCTCGCGCTCCATGCGCTCCACGATCTTCGCCGCCTTGTTGTAGCCGAGGCGCATCTCGCGCTGGAGCTTCGAGACGGACACCTCCTCCATGCGCGAGACGAAATCGAACGCTCCAATCAAGGAAGGCGGCCGGCACGGCCGCGACCAGTTCAAGCAGGGGCCCCAGGCACTCGACGTTGTGACCCTCGGGGAGCGCGTCTACTCCGCCAGCTTGATTCCACCGCGGCGCTTCATGCCCATGGCGACGCGGTAAAGGTCCGGGACATTGTAACGGCCGTCCTTGCTCTCTAGGAACACGCCCAAGTCCTTCAGCTTCTCCAAGACGGTATACGGATCGGTGCCAGGCAGGCTGGCGTGGCCTTTGACGAAGCGGCACTTCTTAAGACGCTCGAGAAGCCGGGCCTGCGAACACGGCACCTCTAGCGCCTCGAGCTGGGATGCAACCTCTTCAATCCACGGAAAGTCCTCGGCTAGTTCATCGACGCGCTGTTTGGAAGCTTCCTTCACCCCTTCAGCCAGCGAAGTGGGCGTCAGAGGGGTGCTCCCCTTCGAGCCGCCCTTGTCTCGCATCCATCCTGCCGCTCGAGCAAAAGCGACAAGGAATGAACGAGGTGACACTCGGCTAAGGGCATCCGCGAGGTGATTTGGGATCCACGTATACGTCAAGCCCTTGCGAGGATTAAGGCCCATGTACTTGCCGATGAGTGCAGTCATCACCCTATTCTGTGCGTCCTCGTCCACGGCGGAAGTTGGAGTCCAGCCAAGCGGAGCAATGTCGATAAACGAGGATCTGCCACATAGGTACTCGAGATACTCGCGGGTTTCGGCGCCTCCCTCATGGGCGGCGCCCATCCTCTTGAAAGCCATTCGGTAAAGGTCGGTTGTCGACCAGGCGAGTTCCTCGCGATAGCCACGGAGCTTGCTGGCATCTGGGAAACTGCGCATGCCGCTGGCCTCGAGATCGGGTCGCAGAAAAACCTTGAGCCGAACCGAGCGGCACCTTCGCGAGATGTCCAAGGCCAGCGAGAGAAGCCCACCAACTGCGATTTCGAGTGTTGCCCAGTCGTTTGCGGCCCGGTCCAGTGCATCAAAAGTGAAAACGCAGAGTTGCCCCTTCGCAGTCATCGCTGAGTCAACATCATCAATAAGAGCAAACGCCCGCTCCACGTCGGCGCTTACCCAGGCAAGAGAATCTCTCGGGCTGCTTGCATTCTTCCTGAGGGCGTCAACTCGGGACCGCAAGGCACTAGGAAGTGTCTTGACTGCGTCCGCGTCCACCGCGAGCCGAGCGAGGCTGAGGCCGATCCACAGTTTGCGGGCGTCCTTGGCCGTAGCGGCATCCAGTGCCGACTCGATGGCGTCAGCCGAAGGATGGCTAGGGGCGTTCTTGACGAACGAACGACCACTGGTGAAGCTCTCGATGAATAGAATGCGGGCAGGATCGTGGACTAGTTTGACTCCAGTGGCCTTCACCACCGCAGCCCGACCAGGCGGATCAAGCAGCGCGCGGAAGATCTGAGTCTTGCCTGTGCCACGACCACCGATGACGAGGATCCGATCAGGCTCGAACGACCTCGTCTGGCTCGGGACCGGGTAAAGGCCACCGAAGAACTCGGCGTCGGAGAGCTTCTCGGCCGAGCCCGCACCCTGGGCGATAGTGGATACAGCCTCAAGCAAGGCCGAGGTGTCAAATTGCGTCTTCAAGGTCCAAATCCTTTGCAAGCTGCACACAGAAGGACTTGTGCTCGTCGGAAAGCAGCAGTTGCGTGCCGACCGTTAGGTCAAGCACGCCGAGCAGCGCCTCTCGAAATGGCAACTCGTAAGCATAGTGTGTGGCCGAAGTGTCCTGCGGGCCAGGCACGTCCCCCTCTACATAGTACTCGTTGCTGCAGAGGTCATAGGCGCGCCTTCTGAAGTCGGCGGAAATATCGAACGCGTCCGCCCGTCGACGCGGAGGGACCATCGTGTGCACAAGCTTTACCCAGTCGGCGCGGAGTCTGCCTAAGTGGCGGAGGACTACCGGGAGGCCAGCCCAGGTTTGAGGGGTGTTCTCAGCAAAGACGAGCTCGAGATGGGACAGTCCGGAGAGGCTGGCGCCCCCCAGATCGTGCAGCCCGGCGCGGACATCAAGCAAGATCGCGTCGGGGTTCATCTCGGTGCGAACTCGAGAGACCAGACTGAAGAGAAGCGTTCGGACCGCGTGCGTCGGGTCCGTCAACCCCTGAACGTCGATGCGGCCGAGCTTCTCAAGGTAGTTGTCGTCCAAGTTACCGGCCGGAATGACGCTGATCGATCCGGGTCCTGGAGCAAAGGGAGACGGCACGTAGTACCGCGACAGCGCGAGGGGCGTCGCACGGGTGACCCGCGCTTCCAACAGGAAGTCGACCACGCCGAGGTCCATCTCCTCGGTAGCCAACATCGGCGCTGCCCCGGGCGCTTCTAGGTCGAGATCGACGATGACTACGTTCTTGCCTCTAGAGGAAAGATAGAGGGCGAAAGCCGACATGGCTGTGGTGCGACCAACGCCACCCTTGAACCCATAAAAGGAGATGACTCTAGGTGAAGCAGACGAGAATGCCCATGGTTCGACAGGCTTCTGCGTCTCAGTCAGCCAAGAATCCTTCGAGAATCGGCGCTCATAGATAAACCACTTTGCCCGCGCCGAGGCTGGCGCTGTTGCAAGTGGGCGGCGCTGGGCTCTCAAGTCACCGACCAGCGGCATCCGAGCCTTGTCTGCAGTGACGGTCAGTGCGTCCACGATGACGGGAGAGACGGTGTAGGGCGCGGCCGAGATCAAGCTGTCGGAGAGCTTCTGTGCCTCGTCGGTGGGCCAGTTCGGCGGGTACTCAACGTAGACACGTACTCGGCCAAGAAGGTCGCGCACCAGGGTGACTTCACATCCAGACAGGTCGACGCCAGAGGACTCCAGCGCAACCGCGACGACTTCTGGAGCGTTGTCGAACAGTACGTCTGCCATTAGGCCGGCTCCTCGATGAGTCCGTCCAAGAACATCTGACCAACGCATCGCGTCCAAACGCGGTCCGCCACTTGCAGTAAGAGTGCGGACTCCTGCGGGGCTCGGTCACCGGTTCGGTCGTACCGCGAGGCCTCGCTCCACTTGTGGTTCATCGTGTTCACGTCGGCCTCAGCCGGCCCGTACCGAGTACACCCAGGTACCGCGAGTGCTGCGAATGCGAGTCCATCGCGCTGCAGCCTCTGGAGGCGGTGTCCATAGGACTTCGCGTTGATGCCAGTTCTTTGAACCACTGCCTTGAGAGCGCACTCAACGACGTAGCCCGAGTGATACGCGCTGTTGTCGTGCCGCGAACCTTCATGAAGGTATCGAGCGTCTCTCAGGTGGCGCGTGGACGCTGAGACGAAGTCCGGGTTCGGCAAGGAGGACCACCAAAGGATGGAGGGCGGTTCATACCCTACCCGATGCAGCCAAGTGCTGAGAAGGATTCGGCGAAGGGGCCTCTTGGTCGGTGCAGGCCAATCCACCAGAATCGGGGGGCTCCAAGTCGACGTGGACCAGGAGTGCTCGCAGGAAAGTGCTTTCCTTGTTCGCGGGACCGAACACTCCGAAACCCTCGACAGGTTTCGGCCGGTCCGGATGTAGCGGTTGCATCCTCGCGCGAGTGCGAGGGTTTCGTCTGGGGTGTCCTGCGAGGAGGCATAAGTGAGGTCCACCCGGCTGACAACAGTCGCGACGCGATTCGATCCTGCAGACGCGCGATCCGAGAGGCGGGGATGGCGTGGGGAGTAGTCGACACCGCGGCGCAGGACGACCTAGCCGCACGGTCAGAACTCCGTCAGGTCCGATAGGGTTCCGCGGCTACGGTTGATGACCATGGCCACTTGGCAAGCACATCAGTCGAGGATGGCCCTCACGTCCTCGCGAGGCCGATCGACGGGGAAGCAGCGTGCCCGGGACGAAGGCGCCTCGGGGCGCCTCCCCCTCACACGTTCGGCATCGGGTGCGCCTCGCCCACCGGGCGGATGAGCACCTGCCGCGGCTTCACGCCGTTGGGCGGGCCGACCACGCCCTCGCGCTCCATCCGCTCGACGATCTTGGCCGCCTTGTTGTAGCCGAGGCGCATCTCGCGCTGCAGCTTCGAGACCGAGACCTCCTCCATGCGGGAGACGAGGTCGAGCGCCTGGTCGTAGATCGGGTCGTCCTCGTCCGCGTCGCCGCCGCCGGGGCCGCCCTGGTCGCGCGCCTTGAGGATCGAGTCGTCGTAGACCGGCTTGCCCTGCTCCTTCAGGAACTTCACCACCCGCTCGATCTCGCCCTCGGAGACGAACGCGCCCTGGACGCGGGTGAGCGGCTGGGTGGCGGTGAGCACCAGCATGTCGCCGTCGCCGAGCAGCGACTCGGCGCCGGTGCCGTTGATGATGGTGGCGGAGTCGTGCCGCGAGGCGAGCCGGAAGCTGATGCGCGCGGGGAAGTTGTTCTTGATCATGCCCGTGACCACGTCGGTGGACGGGCGCTGCGTCGCCACCATGAGGTGGATGCCGGTGGCGCGCGCCTTCTGCGCCAGGCGCGCCAGCGAGATCTCCACCTCGCGCGGCGCGGTCATCATGAGGTCGGCCAGCTCGTCGATGATGACCACGATGTAGGGGAGCTTCTGCGGGAGCTTCTTCCCCTCCTGCTCCGCCTCGCGCGCGGCGACGGCGTCCTGGGGCGGCGGCGCGCTCGGATCCTCGTACTCGGGGGTGAAGCCGGGCGGCAGCGTCGGTCCGCCGGCCTCCTCGGAGGCGGCGCGGGCGGCGGCCTCCTCCTCGGTCTCGCCGGCGGTGACGTCCACCACCACCAGCTTCTTCGGCGGCGCGGCGGCCTCGTCCGTCTCGCCGAAGGTGCGCCCCTCGGCCCGCAGCTTCTCCGCCTTGCCGTTGTACGACTTCAGGTCCTTCGAGCCGGTGTCGGCCAGGATCTGCGTGCGCCGCTCCATCTCGTCCACCGCCCACTGCAGCGCGCGGGCGGCCTTGGCCGGGTCGGTCACCACCGGCAGGAGCAGGTGCGGGACGTCCTCGTAGATCGAGAGCTCCGTCATCTTCGGGTCCACCATGATGAAGCGGACCTGATCCGGCGTCTGCCGGTAGAGCATCGACAGGATCATCGTGTTGAGGCCGACCGACTTGCCCGAGCCGGTGGTGCCGGCGATGAGCAGGTGGGGCATCTTCTGGAGATCCACGCAGTACGGGATGCCCTCGATGTCCTTGCCGAGCGCGAGCGGGAGGAGCCCGCCAGCCTGGGCGAAGCTCTCCGACTCCAGCACCTCGCGCAGGTAGACGGTGGCGCGGTCGTGGTTCGGCACCTCGATGCCCACCACGCCCTTGCCCGGGATGGGCGCGATGATGCGGATGCGGGTCGCCGACAAGGCCATGGTCAGCTCCTTGTCGAGGTTCTCGATCCGGGCGAGCTTCACCCCCGCCACCGGCACGAACTCGTAGAGCGTCACCACCGGCCCGGGCCGGATGTGCTTGATGACGCCGTCGATGCCGTGCTGCCGGAGCGTGGCGACGATGATGCCGGCGATGCGCTGCAGCCCCCCCTCGTCCACGTCCTGCTTCACCGCCTCGCGCTGGTCGAGCAGCTCGCTCGAGGGGAGCCGGAAGACGTCGCCGGACTGCGTGAAGGCGAAGGCGGGCTCGCCCTTCTTGTCCTTCTTCTTCTTGCCGCGCTCGAGCATCGCCTGCGAGAGCACGATCTCCGGCTTCTCGGCGGGCGGGAGCGGCTCGCCCAGCAGGATGGCCGGCTCCTCCGCGAGCGCCGGCTCCTCGGCCGCGCCGGGCTCCGCCAGCCCCGCGCCGGCGTCGGTCGCGTCGCACGCCTGCGCCGGCGTCTCGGCGGCGGCCTTGCGCCGGCGTCGCGGCTTCTCCTCCGGCTCGGCGGCCGCCCCGGCGGCGGCGAGGTCGTGGACCCACGCCGGATCGTCGCCGAAGGCCTGCCCCGCCCGCTCCAGCGCCAGCGCGCCCGCCATGGCGCGCCCCTCGGCCTCCGCCTCGCCGCTCTCGGCCTCGACCACCGCCAGCGCCGCCTCTTCGCGCTGGGCGCGCGCCAGCGCCTCCTGCGCGCGGAGCTCGGCCACCGCCTCGCGGTGCCGCTCGACCGCCTCGCCCAGGTGCGAGCGGAGGAAGGCGAAGAAGGCCTGCCCGGCCGCGAGGAGCGCCGCCGCCGCGTCGCGGACCTTGAAGTCCACCCCCACGATGAGCGCGACCGTGGCGCACGCGCCCACCACGAGCCCGGTGCCCACCGGCGAGAAGAGCGCCACCGCCCGGGTGCAGAGCGCGCGCCCGACCGCGCCGCCCGCCGGGAAGCTCGCGAGGTGCTGCGCCGCGAGCAGCAGGTGGGCCAGGGTGGCGATGGCGAGCGTCAGCGCCAGGTGCGCGGCGGCGCCGACCAGCGTCAGCCGGCGCGGGGCGTCGCGCAGGAGCCGCCAGCCGAACACGCCCAGCGCGGCCGGGACCACCAGGCCCGAGAAGCCGAGCACGCGGTACACGAAGGTGGCGACCCGGTGGCCGACCGGGCCGACCAGGTTCGAGGCGGCCGGGAGCCCGCGGGACACCAGGGGTGCGTCCGAAGCGGAGAAGGTGAGCAAAGCGAGGCCCAGCGCCAGCGACCCCGCCAGCAGCACCACCGCCGCGATGTCGCGGCCCATGCCGCTCCGCTCGCCGCCCTTCTTGCGGTTTGCCGGGGACTTCCGGTCCTTCGCCTTGTCCTTGCCCATTCCCGTGCCGCTCCCGTCGCCCGGACCGCGCTGCCCGGAACCCGAGGATATCGGGGGGGAGGGGGTGGTCAATTTTTCGAGCGAAGCCAAGTTCTTGCGTCCACTTCGCGCCCCGGCTACGTTCGTCCGCCTTCCGATGGACGTCCGCTGCGAGCGCTGCCGGGCCGAGTACGTGATCGCCGACGAGGAGGTCGGCGACGACGGCCTCGCCCTGCGCTGCGCCGGCTGCGGCCACGTCTTCCGCGTGAAGCGGAAGGCCTTCGTGGTGACGGTGCCGCTCAAGCCGGGCGAGGTGGCCGAGGCCGCGCCGGTCTCCACCGCCGAGCTCGAGCGGCGCCGCCGCGAGGCCGAGGCGCTGGCGCAGGCCGGCAGCGGCGAGGGTCCGGTGGTCGCGGGCGAGCTCGCGCCGGTGGCCGAGGACCGCTGGGAAGCGCCGGGGCAGGGCCGCGCCGCCGGCGACGAGCCCGCCTGGGCCGCGCCGGGGGGCCTGCCCAGCGCGCCGGAGCGGCCCGAGCGGCCGCGCGAGCGCGAGCGCTCGTCGGTCTGGCCCAAGCTGGCATTCCTCGCGGTGGTGCTGGCGGCCGGGGCGGCGGTCGTGCTGCTGAGGCCCCAGTGGGTGGGGCTGGCGCCGGTGGTGGTGCCGCCGGGCGAGCGGGCGCCGTCGGCTTCGGGGCAGGCGACCTCGACCTCGGCCCCGACCTCCACCGCGGCTACGACTCCGGCGCCCAGCCCGGCCCCGGCCCCGGTCCCCACCACGAACACGACTCCGACCCCGCTCCCCGCTCCCCGGGTAGAGGGAGAGGGGGCGGGGGCCGGCTCGGCGGCCAGCCCGACCACGGCCCCGACCCCGACCCCGACCCCGGCACCGGCACCGGCACCGGCGGCGACTCCGACTCCCGCTCCGCCCGCGCCTCCGAAGGCGCCGGGCGAGGATCAACCCGCTCCCCCCCCGGTGGAGAGGGCAGGGCGAGGGGGCAGCAGCCCCACGAGCAGCTCCCCCGCGAGCGCTGCCCCCGCCGCCTCCCCAACGCCTCCCACGCCCGCCAAGCCCCCCCGGCGCGCGGCCGCCTCCGAGAAGCCCTCCGGCCCCGCGGCGCTGGTCGCCGAGGGGCGGCGGCTCCGCGACCGCGGCCGCTCGCAAGAGGCGCTCGACGTCTATGGGCGCGTCCTCGCGGCGTCGCCCGCCAACGCCGAGGCCCTGGCGGGGCGTGGACTGTGCTACCTGGACCTCTCGCAGTACCGGCCCGCCGAGTCGAGCTTCGAGGAGGCGCTCCGCGCCGAGCCGACGCATCCGGACGCGCTCATGGGCCTCGCCGAGACGTACCGTTATGAAGGCCGCAGGGCGGACGCGGTGACGTACTACCAGCGCTACCTCGCCGCCCACCCCAAGGGCCGCGACGCCGCGGCTGCGCGGAGCGCGATCGACGCTTTGAAGGAGTGACCATGACCGACAAGGGAGTCCCGAAGCCCTCCAGCACGGAGGACGAGTACTTCGTCCGCGAGGACGCCGAGAAGAAGCGGCGCATCGCCCTCGAGATGAAGAAGCAGGTCGCCGGCGAGCAGGCCGCGGCCATGCGCGAGCTGCACTACATGCACTGCCCGAAGTGCGGCATGAAGATGCAGGAGGTCCGCTACGGGAACCTCGACGTCGACACCTGCTTCGCCTGCGGCGGCGTCTTCCTCGACAAGGGCGAGATGGACGTCATCGCCCACCCGCGCCAGAAGGGGATCATGGCGGCCATCCTCAACTGGTTCAAGGACGAGACCCAGCACCCCGTGAAGTGAGGAGAGCCCCGTGGCGCTGTCGCTCGACGAGGTGCGGCGCATCGCCGTCCTCGCACGCCTGGAGCTGTCGCCCGAGGAGGAGCAGCTCTTCCAGGGCCAGCTCTCGGCCGTGCTCGACTACGTGGCGCAGCTCGAGGAGCTCGACGTCTCGGGCGTCGAGCCGATGACGCACGCGCTGGCGGAGGCCGGCGCGGCGCCGCTGCGCCCGGACGAGCTCCAGCCGAGCCTCCCGCCCGAGGAGGCGGTGCGCGCGGCGCCGGCGCGCGAGGGCACCTTCTTCAAGGTGCCGAGGATCATCGAGTGAGCGGCGCGGGCGAGCTGCTCGACCTCTCCCTGACCGGGCTCTCCGCCGCGCTCGCCGCCGGGCGGGTGTCGGCGCGCGAGGCGACCGAGGCGGCGCTGGCGCGCATCGAGGCCACCGACGGCCGGGTGGGCGCGTTCCTGGCCGTCACCGCCGAGCGGGCGCGCGAGCGCGCCGCCGCGGCCGACGCGCGCGCCGCCCGCGGCGCCCGCCTGGGCCCGCTCGACGGCGTGCCGCTGGCGGTGAAGGACCTGTTCCTCACCCGCGGCGTCGCCACCACCGCCGCCTCCCGCATCCTCGCCGGGTTCGTCCCGCCCTACGACGCCGCCGTCGTGGAGCGGCTCGAGGCGGCCGGCGCGGTGCTCCTCGGCAAGCTCAACCTCGACGAGTTCGCCATGGGCTCGTCGAACGAGAACAGCGCCGTGAAGCCGTGCCACAACCCCTGGGACCTCGCCCGCACGCCGGGCGGCTCCTCCGGCGGGAGCGCGGCCGCCCTGGCGGCGCGGCAGGCGTTCGGCACGCTCGGCACCGACACCGGCGGCTCCATCCGCGAGCCGGCCGCGTTCTGCGGGGTGGTGGGCCTCAAGCCCACCTACGGCCGCGTCTCGCGATACGGCGTGGTCGCCTTCGCCTCCTCGCTCGACCAGCCCGGGCCGCTCGGCCGGACGGTGGGCGACGCGGCGGCGCTCCTGCAGGTCATCGCCGGCCGCGACGCGCGCGACCTGACGAGCTCCACCCGCCCGGTGGACGACTACGGCGCGGCGCTGGAGGAGGGCGCGCGCGGCCTCACCGTCGGCGTGCCGCGCGCCTGGCTGGCCGAGGGCGTCGAGGCGGGCGTGGCGCGGCGGGTGAAGGAGGCGCTCGCGCTCTACGAGCGGCTCGGGGCGAAGCTCGTGGACGTGGAGCTGCCGCACACGAAGTACGGCATCGCCGCCTACTACCTCATCGCGCCGGCCGAGGCCTCGTCCAACCTGGCGCGCTACGACGGCGTGCGCTTCGGGCTGCGGGAGGGGGGCGCGGGCGGCCTGAAGGGCATGTACGGCGCGACCCGCGCCGCCGGCTTCGGCGCCGAGCCGAAGCGCCGCATCATGCTCGGCACCTACGCGCTCAGCGCCGGCTACTACGACGCCTACTACCTGCGGGCGCAGAAGGTCCGGACGCTGCTCCGCCGCGACTTCGAGCGCGCCTTCGAGCGGTGCGACGTCATCGCCGGCCCGGTGACGCCGGCGGTGGCCTTCCGGCTGGGCGAGAAGGTCGCGGATCCGCTCGCCATGTACCTGGAGGACGTCTTCACGGTGACCTGCAACCTGGCCGCGCTCCCGGGGCTCTCGGTGCCGTGCGGGCTCCACCCGGAGCAGCAGCTGCCGGTCGGCCTGCAGCTCATCGGCCGCCCGTTCGATGAGGCGACGCTGCTCCGCGCCGCGCGCGCGCTGGAGCGCGAGCAGGGGCCGCTGCCGCGCCCCGCGGGGCTGGAGGCGTAGCGCGATGCCGGTCGCCGACTTCGAGGTGGTGATGGGGCTGGAGGTGCACGCCCAGCTCCTCACCCGGACCAAGATCTTCTGCGGCTGCTCCACCGCGTTCGGCGGCGAGCCGAACGCCCACACCTGCCCGGTCTGCCTGGGGCTGCCGGGCGTGCTCCCGGCGCTCAACCAGCGGGTGGTGGAGTTCGCGGTCCGCGCCGGGCTCGCGCTCGGCTGCGAGGTGAAGCGTAAGAGCGTCTGGGCGCGGAAGAACTACTTCTACCCGGACCTGCCGAAGGGCTACCAGATCTCGCAGTACGAGCTGCCCATCTGCGAGGGCGGCGGCGTGCCGATCACGGTGGACGGGAAGGAGCGGGTGGTCCAGCTCGTCCGCATCCACATGGAGGAGGACGCCGGGAAGAACGTCCACGGCGTCGCCGCCGACGGCAGCTCCGGGGTGGACCTCAACCGCGCCGGCGTGCCGCTGTGCGAGATCGTCTCCGCCCCCGACCTCTTCTCCATCGACGAGGCCACCGAGTACCTCAAGTCGCTGCGCGCCATCCTCATGTACCTGGGGGTGAACGACGGCAACCTGGAGGAGGGCTCGTTCCGCTGCGACGCCAACGTGAGCGTGCGGCGCCGCGGCGCCGCCGCGCTGGGCCAGCGCTGCGAGATCAAGAACCTGAACTCCTTCCGCTTCCTCCGGCAGGCGGTCGAGTACGAGGTGCGGCGCCAGGTGGAGGTGCTCGAGGGCGGCGGCCGGGTGGTGCAGGAGACGCGCCTCTTCGACCCCGCCCGCGGCGAGACGCGCGCCATGCGCTCCAAGGAGGACGCGCACGACTACCGCTACTTCCCGGAGCCGGACCTCCCGCCGCTCGTCCTCGACGACGCGTTCGTGGAGGAGGTGCGGCGCACGCTGCCCGAGCTGCCGCGCGCCCGCGCCGCGCGCTACCAGCGGGACCTCGGCCTCTCCGCCTACGACGCGCAGCTCCTCACCGCCGAGCGCGCGGTGGCGGAGTTCTTCGACGCGGCGCTGGCGGCCTACGGCGCGGGCGCGGAGGGCGCGAAGAAGCTCGCCAACTGGGTGAACGGCGACGTGGCGCGGCTCGCGAACGAGAGCGGCCTCGCGCCGGCGGCCTGGAAGCTCACCCCGGAGAAGCTGGCAGCGCTCGTGAAGCTCGTCGACGCTGGCACCGTCGGCGGCCCCGGCGCGAAGCAGGCGCTGGAGGCCGTCTTCCGCGAGGGCGGCGACCCGGCCGAGGTGGTGAAGGCGCGCGGGCTGGCGCAGGTGTCCGACGAGGGCGCGGTGGAGGCGGCGGCCGACGCCGTCCTCGCCCGCAGCGCCGCCGAGGTGGAGCGCTACCGCGGCGGCAACACCAAGCTCATGGGCTTCTTCGTCGGGCAGGTCATGAAGGAGATGAAGGGGAAGGGCAACCCGGCCGTCGTGAACGCGGTCCTCAAGCGGAAGCTGGGGCCTTAGCGTGGCGCGGCGCTGGGCAGGGTGGGGGGCAGGGCCGTCCGGGGCGGGGGCGGCCGGCGGCCCCGGCCGGATCTTCCTCGGGCTCATGGCGGTCTTCAGCGCCGCCGTGGCGGCCGCGCTCTGGCGCGAGGGGCGCGGGGCGGCGGCCGGGGTGGCGCTGCTCGCCGCCGCCTACTTCGGGCTGCGGGTGGCCGGCGTGATCGGGCGGAGGAGGGGTGGCGATGACGACGGGACGTGAGCCGCTGCGGCCGGTGCTCTACGACGACGCCGCCGACCGGGTCCGCCTGCTCGACCAGCGCCGGCTGCCGGACGAGGAGCGCTGGCTCGCGCTCGAGACCGTGGACGAGGTGGTGGACGCCATCAAGACGCTGGCGGTGCGCGGCGCGCCCGCCATCGGCGTCGCCGCCGGCTACGCGCTCGCCTGCGCGGCGCGTCGCGGCGCCGGGCCGCGGGAGCTCGCGGCGGCGGCCGAGCGGCTCACCGGCGCGCGCCCCACGGCGGTGAACCTCGCCTGGGCGGTGCGGCGCATGTCGGCGCGGTTCGCGGACGAGCCGGCGGCCCTCCTCCGCGAGGCGCACGCCATCCGCGACGAGGACGAGGCGGCCTGCCGGCGCATCGGGGCGCTCGGCGCGGAGCTGCTGCCGCGCGAGGCGCAGATCCTCACCCACTGCAACGCCGGCGCGCTCGCCACCGCCGGCTACGGCACCGCGCTCGGCGTCGTGCGCTCCGCCTTCGAGCAGGGGAAGGGGCGGATGGTCTTCGCCGACGAGACGCGGCCGTTCCTGCAGGGCGCGCGGCTCACCGCCTGGGAGCTGCACCGGGACGGCATCCCGGTCACCGTGCTCACCGACGGGATGGCGGGCTGGCTCATGCAGCGCGGCGAGATCGGCTGCGTCGTGGTGGGCGCCGACCGCATCGCCGCCACGGGCGACGTCGCGAACAAGATCGGCACCTACGCCCTGGCCGTGCTGGCCGCCCACCACCGGATCCCGTTCTACGTGGCGGCCCCGTGGAGCACGGTGGACCTCGCCACGGCCACCGGCGGGGACATCCCCATCGAGGAGCGCGCGAGCGACGAGGTGGTGATGCTGGCCGGCCAGCGCATCGCCCCGGCGGGCGTGAAGGCGCGCTACCCCGCCTTCGACGTGACCCCCGCGGCGCTCGTCACCGCGATCGTGACCGAGCGCGGCGTGGTGCGCGCCCCGCACGCGGAGGGGCTGCGGGCGCTGGCGCGGTTATGACTCCAGGGTGCCCTTGAAGAAGATCCGCCCCTGCCCCGCCTGCGGGAAGCCGCAGGGCTCGAACGCCGTCTGCCTCTCCTGCCGCGACGCGGCCGCGAAGGAGCTGGCCCGGGAGGCGCGCGACGTCACCGACGGCGGGCTGGCGGCGCGCGCCGACGCCGCCGGCCGCTTCCTCGACCGCCCGCCCTGGTACGCGCGCTTCGCGGCGGGGAAGGTCCTCACCCGGCTGCGCCTGCTGCGCATGATCCTGGGCGACTACGCGAGCGGCGCCTACCGGCTCGTCCCGTGGCGCTCGATCGCCGTCTGCGCGGCGGCGATGGCGTACGTGATCCTGCCCTTCGACCTCATCCCGGACTGGATCGTGCCCATCGGCTGGACCGACGACCTCCTCGTCCTGAGCCTCGCCTGGGGGATGGTGAAGCGCGAGCTGCGCGAGTACTGCGCGTGGAAGGGCGTCTCCCCGGCGCACTTCGGGCTGTGAGCGGCGGGCGCGCGTCGTGACGGGCTCCTCGCCTCGCCGCGGCCGCCAGCGCCGCCACCTGGCGCCCTTCGGCACCGGCCGCGACGTCGTCTCGGTGGGGCTCGAGTCGAGCGCCCTCCACGACGCGTACCACACGCTGCTCACCATGCGCTGGCGGGCGTTCTTCCTGCTCGTCTTCCTCGGCTACGTGGCGGCGAACGGCCTCTTCGCGCTCGGCTACTGGGCGCTCGGCGACGGCATCGAGAACGCCGAGCCCGGCTCGTTCCGCGACGCCTTCTTCTTCAGCGTCCAGACGCTCGCCACCATCGGCTACGGGAAGATGGCGCCCCGCACCCTGGGCGCGAACCTGCTGGTGGCGCTCGAGGCGCTGCTCGGGATGGTCGGGCTCGCCGTCACGACCGGGCTCGTCTTCGCACGCTTCTCGCGGCCGACGGCGCGCGTCCTCTTCAGCAAGGTGGCGGTGGTGGGGCCGTACGAGGGCGTCCCCTCGCTCATGTTCCGCATGGCGAACGCGCGCTCCAGCCAGATCGTGGAGGCGCGGCTCAAGCTGACGCTCATCCGCAACGAGATCACGCGCGAGGGGCGCCCGGTGCGGCGCCTGCACGACCTGGCGCTCGTCCGCAGCGAGCACGCCGCCTTCGCCCTCACCTGGACCGCGGTCCACCCCATCACCCCCGGCAGCCCGCTCGCCGGGGCCGAGCCGGAGGCGCTGCGCGAGGCGATGGCCGATCTGGTCGTCTCGCTGACCGGGATCGACGAGGGCCTGTCGCAGAGCGTCCACGCCCGGCACGGCTACCGATCGGACGACATCCGCTGGGGCTCGCGCTTCGCGGACATCCTCACCCCCGGCGCGGAGCGCTCGTTCGTCGACTACGACCGCTTCCACGACGTGGAGCCGCTCGACGCGGCGCCGCTCGCCCCGCCCGAGCCGCGAAGTGTCCGGAATCCTTGACAGGCGCCGACGCGCGATCGTATAGAACCGCCTCCCCGGAGGTCCGGGCTGGCCGCGCGTTGGGCAGCGCAGCGCCTCCCCCTGGAAACTCCTGAAGAATTCGACAGAAGGAGCAGCCGATGTACGCGGTGATTCGGACCGGCGGAAAGCAGTATCGCGTCGCGCAGGGCGATCGCGTCAAGATCGAGAAGCTCGAGGGCGACGTCGGCGGGAAGCTGACGTTCGACGTGCTGCTCGTCGGCGGCGAGGGCGAGGCCAAGGTGGGCAGCCCGATCGTCGCGGGCGCCGCGGTCGAGGGCGAGATCCTCGCCCAGGACAAGCACAAGAAGGTCATCAACTTCCGCAAGAAGAAGGAGGGCTGGACCAAGAAGCGCGGTCACCGCCAGCCCTTCACCGAGGTCCTCATCACCGCCGTCCGCGCCTGATCGCCCGGCGACAGCAAGGAAAGCACCATGGCTCACAAAAAAGGACAGGGCTCTTCGCGGAACGGCCGCGACTCCCCGGGGCAGCACCGCGGCGTGAAGATGTACGGCTCCGAGCAGATCGTGGCGGGCAACATCATCGTCCGCCAGGTCGGGACGCTCTTCCACCCCGGCGAGAACGTCGGGATGGGCCGCGACTACACGCTCTACGCCAAGACCGACGGCACCGTGAAGTACACCCGCAAGCGCGGCGACCGCCGCATCGTGTCGATCGTCCCCAAGGCCGAGAGCTAGGCCCCGAGAGCGGTCGATCCACCGCGGCGCCGCAGGCCTCCCGGCCTCGCGGCGCTTGGTGTTTCTGGAGCCCGCCGAGAGAGTGTCCATGAAGTTCGTCGACGAGGTCCGCATCCACGTGAAGGCCGGCGACGGCGGCGACGGCGCGGTCGCCTGGCGGCGGGAGAAGTTCATCCCGAAGGGCGGGCCGGCCGGCGGCGACGGCGGCGACGGCGGCGACGTGGTGCTGGTGGTCGATCCCCAGCTCATGACCCTGCTCGACTACCGGTACGTGCGCGAGCACACCGCCAAGAGCGGCGGGCAGGGGCTCGGGTCCGACATGAACGGGCGGAACGGCCCCCACCTCGAGCTGCGCGTCCCCCCCGGCACGCTGGTGCGCGACGCCGCCACGGGCGAGGTGCTGTTCGACCTGGCCGAGCCGGGGCAGCGCGCCGTGGTGGCCAAGGGCGGCAAGGGCGGCCTCGGCAACATGAACTTCGCCACCTCCACCCGCCAGGCCCCGCGCTTCTCCGAGCCGGGCACCGAGGGGGAGGAGAAGGACCTCGTCCTCGAGCTGAAGCTGCTCGCCGACGTCGGCATCGTCGGCTTCCCCAACGCCGGCAAGTCCACCCTCATCAGCCGCATCTCGCGGGCGCGGCCCAAGATCGCCGACTACCCGTTCACGACGCTCACGCCGAACCTGGGCGTGGTGGGCTGGCGCGGCGAGAAGAGCTTCGTGGTGGCCGACATCCCGGGCCTCATCGAGGGCGCCCACGAGGGCGCCGGGCTCGGGCACCAGTTCCTGCGCCACGTCGAGCGCTGCCGCGTGCTCGTCCACCTGGTCGACGGCGCGCCGCAGGGCGAGGGGCGCTCGCCCAAGGCCGACCTCGACGCCATCGACCGCGAGCTGGCGCTCT
Source organism: Anaeromyxobacter diazotrophicus (assembly GCF_013340205.1). Classification (NCBI taxonomy): domain Bacteria; kingdom Pseudomonadati; phylum Myxococcota; class Myxococcia; order Myxococcales; family Anaeromyxobacteraceae; genus Anaeromyxobacter; species Anaeromyxobacter diazotrophicus. The sequence goes on along the minus strand of NZ_BJTG01000005.1, from coordinate 27,404 downwards.
ACTCGCCGGTGCTGGCCGAGAAGCCGCAGATCGTGGCGGTGAACAAGCTCGACGTGCCGGAGGCGCGCGCGAACGCCGCCAAGCTGAAGCGCGCGCTGGCGCGCCGCAAGAAGGGGCCGAAGGAGGTGCTGGCCCTCTCGGCGGTGACCGGGGAGGGCCTCGACGCCCTGCTCGACGCGGTGGCGGCGGTGCTGTTCCAGACGCAGGCGAAGGACCGCGGCGGCGCCGGGCGCAAGCTCGGCAAGCGGAGGCAGGCGAAGTGAGCCTGCTCGGCGACCCGGGGTTCCTGCTGCCCGAGCGGCGGGACCGGATCGACCGCGCGGTGGCGGAGCGCACGCGCACGCTGACGGTGGTGATGGAGGCGTTCTGCGATCCGCAGAACGTGAACGCCGTGCTCCGCACCTGCGACGCCTTCGGCGTGCAGGAGGTGCACGTGGTCGAGGGGCCCATGAAGCCCTACGACCGCAACCGGAAGATCAGCCAGAACGCCGACAAGTGGCTCGACGTCGTGCGCTGGAAGAGCAGCGCCGAGTGCCTCGACGCGCTCAAGGCGCGCGGGTTCGCCGTCTACGCCACCCACCTCGACGACGGCGCGCGGCCGCTCGGGGCGCTCTCCTTCGCGGGGAAGGTGGCGCTCGTCTTCGGGAACGAGAGCCGCGGCGTGTCGGCGGAGGCGCTCGCCCGCGCCGACGCGCGCTACGTCATCCCCATGCGCGGCTTCGTGCAGTCGCTCAACGTGTCGGTGGCGGCCGCGGTGAGCCTCGCCCGCGCCGTCGAGCGGCGCGAGGCGGAGCGCGGCCGGCACGGCGACCTGGCCGAGGCCGAGGCGGACGAGCTGCGCCAGCGCTTCTACGGCCTCGCCGTCCGCCAGCGCGCCCGCATCGCCAAGGCCGAGCGCGCCGAGACGCGCCCCGCCTCCGGCCGCGCGCTGCGCCGGATCCGGCACGGGTAGCCGAGGCGGGCTCCCTCGCCCGCGGTACGCGACCTCGGCGCGGCGCACCGGTCGAAGCGCGGCTACACGCGAGCAGGTCCGCTCGGACCTCCGCGGAAGACCTGCGAGGGGCAGGCCCGGAGGTCCTCCGCGGGAGGACGCCATGCGAGAGACGCACCTGCCCTTGCCGTACGTCGGGCTCATCGCCGGGACGCGGGTCGCGCTCGGCGCAGGCCTCGGGCTGCTCCTGTCGAGGAGGCTCGCCGAGCGCCGGCGCCGGGGCGTCGGCTGGGCGCTCTTCGCGCTCGGAGCCCTGAGCACGATCCCGCTGGCGCTGAAGGTCCGCGCGTCGACCGCGCCCCTCCAGGCGTGACGGGGGCCACGCCGAATCGCCCGGCGAACAGACGGCAGGCAACCATCTAGTTGCCAAAAGCACGTATCTCCCGTAGAACGATCCTCGCGCTCCCCGCTCTCCAGCCGGCGCGGGCGCCGCGAGGGTACCGCCATGCCGACGCCGGACCGACTCCCAGCTCCGAGCGCGCGCCGCATCGAGGCCGTGCGGAACTTCAACCGCTTCTACACGCGCCGCATCGGGGTCCTGAGCGAGGGGCTCCTGCACTCCGAGTTCACGTTGACGGAGTCGCGGCTGCTGTGGGAGCTCGCCCACGCCGAGTCCGTCACCGCCTCCGAGCTCGCCCGCCGGCTCGACCTCGACGCCGGGTACCTGAGCCGGCTGCTCCGCGGCTTCGGCCGGCGCGGGCTCGTCAAGCGCACCCGCTCGAAGGGAGACGGCCGGGAGGTCCTGCTCGACCTGACCGCCGCCGGCCGGCGCGCCTTCGCGTCCCTGAACGCGCGGTCGGAGGAGGAGGTGGGGGCGATGCTGGCCGCCCTCCCCGACGGCCAGCAGGATCACCTCATCCACTCCCTCTCGACGATCGAGCGGCTGCTCGACGACGCGAAGGGCCGCGCGGCCCGCGCCCCGTACCTCCTGCGGGCGCACCAGCCCGGCGACATCGGCTGGGTCGTCTCGCGGCACGGCGCGATCTACGCGCAGGAGTACCGTTGGGACCTCACCTTCGAGGCGCTCGTGGCGCGGATCGCCGCCGACTTCATCGACCGCTTCGAGCCCTCCCGGGAGGCTTGCTGGATCGCCGAGCGCGACGGCGTGAACGTGGGGTGCGTGTTCCTCGTGCAGTGGAGGGACGAGGCGACCCAGCAGCCGGTCGAGGGCGTGGCCCAGCTCCGGATGCTGCTGGTGGAGCCCGCGGCGCGCGGCCTCGGGATCGGCGCGCGGCTCGTCCGCGAGTGCTCTCGCTTCGCGCGGCAGGCCGGCTACCGGAGCATCCGGCTGTGGACGAACAGCGTCCTCACCGCGGCGCGCGGGATCTATCAGAAAGAAGGCTACCGCCTCGTCGCGAGCGAGCCCCACCGCAGCTTCGGCCAGGACCTCGTCGGCGAGATCTGGGAGCTGACGCTCGCGTGAGCGCCGAGGCTCCCGCCCGCGCCGGCCGGCCTGGTCTCGCCCGGCGCCGCTTTCACTTGTAGCGGTCACACAGAAAGGTACGCTCAGGACCATGCCCACCGTCGACCCCGGCTACCGCTTCGCGGCGCGCGTCGCCAGCCTCAAGAGCTCCGCCATCCGCGAGATCCTGCAGGTGGTGAACCGCCCCGACGTCATCTCGTTCGCGGGCGGGCTGCCGGCGCCCGAGCTCTTCCCCACCGAGCTCCTGGGCGCCCTGGCCCGCGACCTGCTCCAGTCGCGCGAGGCCCCGCAGGCGCTCCAGTACGGCGAGACCGAGGGCATCCCGGCGCTGCGGTCCCGCATCCTCCAGCGCGCCCCGTTCCCGCCGGGCACCTTCGGCGAGGACGGCGTCCTCGTGACGCAGGGGTCGCAGCAGGGGCTCGACCTGGCGGCGAAGCTGTTCGTCGATCCCGGCGACGAGGTGCTGGTCGAGACGCCCGCCTACGTCGGCGCGCTGCAGGCGCTCACCTTCCTCGGCGCGCGCCCGACCTTCCTCCCGTGCGACGGCGAGGGCGTCCTGCCCGACGCGCTGGCGGCCGCGCTCCGCCGCCGGCCCAAGCTCCTCTACCTCACCCCCACCTTCCAGAACCCGAGCGGCGTCTGCTACTCCGCCCGGCGCCGGGCCGAGGTCCGCGAGGCGCTGGCCGGCTCCGACACGCTGCTCCTCGAGGACGACCCGTACCGCGAGCTCTGGTACGACACGGCGCCCCCGCCGCCGGTGGCGGAGGGGCTCGACCCGGCGCGCTTCCTCTACATGGGCAGCTTCTCCAAGACGGCGGTGCCAGGGCTGCGGGTCGGGTTCATGCTCGGCGCGCCGGCGCTCGTCCGCAAGTGCGTGATGGCGAAGCAGGCCGCCGACCTGCACACGAACAGCCTGGGGCAGCACCTCCTGGCGAGGCTGCTCGCCGAGCCGGCCTTCGACGACCACGTCGCCGGCCTGCGCCGCGCCTACCGCCCCCGGCGCGACGCGCTCGACGCGGCGCTCACGGCTCGGCTCGGCGGCCAGCTCTCCTGGGCGCGACCCGGCGGCGGCATGTTCCTGTGGGCGCGCCTCGCGGGCGGCGGCGACGCGGCCGAGCTGCTCCGGATGGCACTCGGCGAGGGGCTCGCCTTCGTCCCCGGCGGCGAGTTCCACGCCGAGGGCGAGGGGCGCGACACGCTCCGGCTCAACTTCAGCCACTCGAACGAGGCGAAGCTCCAGGAGGGCGTGGAGCGGCTCGGGCGGGCGATGGAGAAGTGGCGCGGCGCTCGCGGGCGGTGAGGGCGCGGCGCCCCTCGCGCGGGAGGGGCGCTCCGCGCAGGGGCCACCCCCGTTGGTCCGGGTCAAGGCGGCTTCACGATGGGGCAAGGTAGGCTCCGTGACCATGGCATCCCGCGCCCTCGTAGCGGCCCTCCTCCTCGCGGCAGCTGCGACCGCGGCAGGAGCGCCGGAGCCCTACCGCTGCGAGGCGCGGGGCGGGCCCCCCTGGCGCGAGTACCGCTCGGCGCACTTCGTCGCCGACACCGACCTCGCGCCCGCGGACGCGCGGCAGCTCGTGGCGCAGCTCGAGCAGCTCCACGCCCTGGAGCTGCAGGCGCTCGTCGGCGAGGTGGTCGAGATCCCGGGGCGGCTCCGGGTGGTGGCGCTGCGGGACCCGCGGCAGTTCCGGGAGCTGGCCGGACAGGAGGTCCGGGCCTACTACCGCCACGCCCACGGCGGGCCGGCCGTGGTCCTGCAGTCGGAGGGGCTGCGGGTCGCGCCGGAGGCGGTGGCCCACGAGCTGGCGCACCACCTCTCGCGCTTCCTGTTCCCCCGGCAGCCGGCCTGGTTCTCCGAGGGTCTCGCGCAGTTCGTCGAGACCGCGGCCACGCCGCGCCGCGCCGAGGAGGCGGCGGTCGGCTCGCACATCGCGCGCGCCGGCGCCGGCGCCGCCGGGGGCCGCTGGGTGGGACTCGCTCCCGAGGCGATGGCGAAAGCCGTCCGCGCCACGCCGCTCGTCCCGGCGCACAGCCTGCTCGCGTGGAGCGGCAGGATCGACCACGCGGTGCCGACGCGGTTCCACCTGTCGAGCTGGCTCCTCTATCACTATCTGTGGAACAAGCGCTCGGGCGAGCTCTCCGGATACCAGCGGCGGCTCTCGGACGGCGAGAGCCCCGCGGCGGCCTGGCTGGCCGCCTTCCCCGGGTACGACCCGGCGCGGCCGGAGACGCTCGCGGGGCTCGACGCGGAGCTGGAGCGGTACCGGCGCGGCGGGCGCTTCACCTCGTACCAGGTGCCCCTGCCGGAGGTGCAGGTCCCCGTCTCCGAGCGGGCGCTCGGCTCCGCCGAGGTGCACGTGCTCCTCGCCGGCGTCCGCGCCGGCTGGCCCGCACCGCGCGCCGAGGCGGAGGCGCTCCTCGCCGCGGAGCTCGACGAGGCGCTGCGCGAGGACCCCACGAACCCGATCGCGATCGTCCAGCGCGCCCGGCTCGGCGCGGGCGGGCCGCCGCCGCTCGCCGCGCTGCGCGCCTCGGTCGCCGCCCGCCCCGGCGACGGGTGGGCCTGGTTCACGCTCGCGAGCCAGCTCCGAGCGCCGCAGGAGGCGAAGGAGCGCGAGGCGTGCTACCGCGAGGCGGTGGCGCTCGAGCCGGACGCGGCCTCTGCCCAGAACTCCCTGGCCTGGCTCCTGGTGGAGAGCGGCCGCGCCCGCGAGGCGCTCCCGTTCGCGAACCGCGCCGTGGACCTCGCGCCCTGGGATCCCGTCATCATCGACACGCTGGCGGTCGTGGCGGGCGAGCTCGGGCAGTGTCCGCAGGCTTTGCAGCTGGCGCGGCGCGCGGTGGAGGCGCTCCCGCCGGAGGGCGAACGGACGAGCGCCGTGCGCCGGCACCTCGAGGACTTCCAGCGCCGCTGCGGGTCGCCGCCAGCCTCCTCAGCGGCACCCGTCCCAGAACACCCGTAGATCGGCCGGGAGCGGCGCCTCGAGCTCGACGCGCGCGCCGGTGACGGGGTGCGGGAGCGCGAGCCTCCAGGCGTGGAGCGCCTGGCGCGGCAGGCGCAGGCGGGCGAGGTCGGCGTCGGTCAGCTCGCGGCGGGTGAAGCGGTCGAAGATCGCCTCGTCGTGGCCGTAGATCTTGTCGCCCACGAGCGGAAGGCCGGCGTGGTGCAGGTGGGCGCGGATCTGGTGCTGGCGGCCGGTGCGGGGGCTGCACGCGACGAGCGCGATGCGAGCGCCGTCCGGAGCGGTCCGGCGCTCCAGCACCTCGAAGCCGGTCGCGGACGCGGCGCCCGCGACGGCGACGTGCATGCGGACCCGCACCAGCGAGGCCTGGGTGAGCGCGAGCGGCGCCTCCACCTCGAAGCGATCGCGCTCGGGCCACCCCTCGCACAGCGCCAGGTACCGCTTCTCCACCCGGCCGGCGGCGAAGGCGGCCTTGAGCCGGCTCGTGTGCTCCGGCGCGGTGCCGCAGGCGAGGAGCCCCGAGGTCTCGCGGTCGAGCCGGTGCGCGGGGTCCACCTTCCGGTCCGGGTAGCGCGCCTTCGCCACCGCGGTGAAGGTGTGGGCGTGGTAGCGCGCGGTGGGGTGCACCGGCAGCCCGGCCGGCTTGTCCACCACCAGCAGCGCGCCGTCGTCGTGCACCACCCCGAAGTCGAGCGGCGTCTCCGGCTCGGGCTCGACCTCCCGCACCAGCGCGAAGCGCAGCCCCGGCCGGACCAGGCTCTCCGCGGTGAGCGGCTCCGGCTCCTCGTGCTCGAGCCGGTGCGCGATGAGGAAGGCGACCTTCTCCGGGGTGAGCCGCCGGATCTTCTGCGCCAGGTAGGCGTCGAGGCGCCAGCCCCGGTAGTTCGGCTCGACCTCGAAGCGGACGCGCACCTGCACGGGCGGGACCATAGCACCCGCGGCCGGCGGCCGGCCCGCCGAGCTCACGCCCGGCGCGCGGGGCCCCCGCCCGTGCCGTGCGCCGGGCGCGCCGGCCGCACACGGATGGCGGAGGAGGAGCACGCCATGAGCTGCACGCACCTGCGAGACGCCGGCGACCCGGCGCCCCGGACCCCCGACGGCTGCGAGGAGTGCCTGCAGCTCGGCGACGCCTGGGTCGAGCTGCGCCTGTGCCGGAGCTGCGGCCACGTCGGCTGCTGCGACTCCTCGAAGAACCAGCACGCCACCCGGCACTTCCAGCAGACCCGGCACCCGGTCATCCGCTCCTTCGAGCCCGGCCAGCGGTGGAGCTGGTGCTACGTGGACCAGGAGATGGCGCAGGCGCAGGAGGGCGCGTCCGGTGAGGGGGCGCAGCCGTGATGCACCTCGAGGCGCCGGGGCTCGCGCCCGGGCTGCAGGAGGCGTGGCCGGCCCTGCCGTACGAGGCGTGGCAGGACACCTGCGAGACGGTCCACCTCTTCACGCAGGTGGTGGGGATGGTGCGCATGGAGCTCTCACCACCCGTGAATCACTGGTGGCACGTGGCGCTCTACCTCACCTCGCGCGGGCTCACCACCTCGCCCATCCCGTACGGCGGCGCGAGCCTCGACCTCACCTTCGACTTCGTCGCCGACCGGCTCCTCTTCGAGGTCAGCGACGGCCGCCAGGCCGCGGTGCCGCTCCGGCCGATGCCGGTGGCGGAGTTCCACCGGCGCGTGCTGGGCGAGCTCGCCGCGCTGGGCGTCGAGGTGAAGCTCCCGCGCGGCCCGGCGGAGGTCCTGCACCCCATCCCCTTCGCGGAGGACGACGTCCACCGGAGCTACGACGGCGACTGGGTGCGCCGCTTCTGGCGCACGCTGCTCCGGACGAGCGCTGTCCTCGCCGGCCTGCGCGGGCAGTTCCTGGGGAAGGCGAGCCCCATCCACTTCTTCTGGGGCAGCTTCGACCTGGCCCTCACCTACTTCAGCGGGCGCCGCGCGCCCGAGCGGCCGGAGCTCGACGCCATCGGGCGGGAGGCGTACTCGCACGAGGTGATCAGCTTCGGCTTCTGGCCCGGCGGCGAGACCTTCCCCAAGCCCGCCTACTACGCCTACGCCGCCCCGGTGCCGCCGGCGCTCGCGACCGTGCGCTGCGACCCGCCAGAGGCCTACTGGCACCCGCCGCTGGGCGAGTTCCTGCTGGAGCACGAGCAGCTCCGCCAGGCGGACGACCCCGCCCGCGCGCTGCGCCGGTTCTACCTGTCCGCGTACGAGGCGGCGGCGGACGCGGCCGGCTGGGACCGCGAGCGGCTCGAGCGCGGCGCGGCTTCGCTGCACTGACGGCGCCCTTCCCCTCGCCCCCTCGCTCGCGGAATCGCGCGCGATTTGGGGGGGTGGTTGACGGATCCGGCGGCTGCGAGTAATCAGGGGTCCCGGTTTGGGACTCGCTTACGTCATCATTCCGGCCCGGTACGGCGCGTCGCGCTTTCCCGGGAAGCCGCTCGCGATCCTCGCTGGAAAACCCCTCATCTGCCACGTCGCGGAGCGCGCCCTGAAGGCGCGCGGCGTCGAGCTCGTGGCCGTGGCGACGGACGACGAGCGCATCGCGGCCGCCGCCCGGGGCGGCGGCGCGCGCGCGGTGATGACGGGGCCGGCGGCGACCGGCACCGACCGGGTGGCGCAGGCGGCACGGCAGCTCTCGCCCCGGCCGGAGGTGGTGGTGAACCTGCAGGGCGACGAGCCGCTCATCGAGCCCGCCGCGATCGAGGCGCTGCTCACGGCGATGTCGGACCCGGCGGTCAAGATGGCGACGCTCGCCCGTCCGCTGGCCGAGGGCGAGCTCGAGCGGCCGCAAGTGGTGAAGGTGGTCTGCGCGGCGAACGGGGACGCCCTCTACTTCTCGCGGGCGGCCATCCCGCACCGGCGCGCAGGGGGGACGAGCCCGATGGCGCGCGCGCACGTGGGCATCTACGCCTTCCGGGAGCCGTTCCTGCAGGAGTTCGCGGCGCTCGCGCCGGGGCGGCTCGAGCAGGAGGAGTCGCTCGAGCAGCTGCGGGCGCTCGAGCACGGCCATCGCATCCGCGTGGTCGAGACGCAGTACGGGGGCTTCGGCGTGGACACGCCGGAGGATCTGGAGCGCGCGCGCGCCATGCTGGCGAGGGCGTGAGAAAGGTGGGGCCATGGTGAAGCGCACGAAGAAGACGAAGTACCTGTTCGTCACCGGCGGCGTGGTGAGCTCGCTCGGCAAGGGGCTCGCGGCGGCGTCGATCGGCGCCCTCATGGAGAACCGCGGGCTGGTGGTGACCCACCTCAAGCTCGACCCGTACATCAACGTCGACCCGGGCACGATGAGCCCGTTCCAGCACGGCGAGGTGTACGTCACCGACGACGGCGCCGAGACCGACCTCGACCTCGGGCACTACGAGCGCTTCACCAGCGCCAAGATGACCCGCGGCAACAACTACACCACGGGGCGCATCTACAACGCCGTCATCCAGAAGGAGCGGCGCGGCGAGTACCTGGGCAAGACGGTTCAGGTGATTCCGCACATCACCGACGAGATCAAGACCGTCATCCGCGAGGCGGCCGGCGAGGCCGACATCGTCATCGTGGAGGTGGGCGGCACGGTGGGCGACATCGAGTCCCTGCCGTTCCTCGAGGCCATCCGGCAGATGAAGTACGACGTGGGCGAGGAGAACGTGGTCTACGCCCACCTCACGCTCGTGCCCTTCATCGCGGCGGCGGGCGAGCTCAAGACGAAGCCCACCCAGCACAGCGTGAAGGAGCTGCGCGAGATCGGCATCCAGCCCGACATCCTGCTCTGCCGCTCGGACCGCGAGATCTCGCGCGAGATGAAGGACAAGATCGCGCTCTTCTGCAACCTCGAGACCTCGGCCGTCTTCACCGCCCGCGACGTGTCGTCCATCTACGAGCTGCCGCTGGCGCTCCACGCCGAGGGCGTGGACGACAAGCTGGCCGAGCTCATGAACATCTGGAGCCGCGCCCCGCGCCTCGACCGCTGGGAGGGGATCGTCGAGAAGGTCTCGCACCCGCGGAAGGGCGAGGTGAAGATCGGCGTGGTGGGCAAGTACGTCGAGCTGGCCGAGAGCTACAAGAGCCTCAACGAGGCGCTGGTGCACGGCGGCATCGCGAGCGACGTCAAGGTCCGCCACGAGTTCATCGACTCGCAGAAGCTGGAGGAGGGCGACCTCTCCGCGCTGGCGCAGGTGGACGCGATCCTCGTGCCGGGCGGCTTCGGCGTGCGCGGCACCGAGGGCAAGATCATGGCGGTGAGGTACGCCCGCGAGCACAAGGTGCCGTTCTTCGGCATCTGCCTCGGCCTGCAGATGGCGGTCATCGAGTTCGCCCGCGACGTGCTCGGCCTCGAGGGGTCGAACTCGCTCGAGTTCGACGAGAAGACCCCGCACCCGGTGGTCACGCTCATGGCCTCGCAGGTGGGGGTCGAGGACAAGGGCGGCACGATGCGGCTCGGCAGCTACGCCTGCCGCCTCAAGGAGGGCACCAAGGCGCGCGAGCTGTACGGCGCCGACCTCATCCAGGAGCGCCACCGCCACCGCTTCGAGTTCAACAACGGCTACCGGGCGCAGTTCGAGCAGGCCGGGATGATCTTCTCCGGCGTGAACCCGGACCTCGGGCTGGTGGAGATGATCGAGCTCAACAACCACCCGCACTTCGTGGGGTGCCAGTTCCACCCGGAGTTCAAGTCGAAGCCGTTCCGCCCGCACCCGCTCTTCGCCGGGTTCATCGCGGCGGCGGTCGGCTTCCGCGACGCCCGCCACAAGGGGGCGGTGGCCGAGGTGACGAAGCTCGCGGTGGGGAAGGGCGCCTAGGCGGATGGCGGCCCCCGTCCGCGCCGTCGTCGGCGGCCACGAGGTCGGCGACGGGCGGCCGCTCCTCCTCATCGCCGGCCCGTGCGTCCTCGAGTCCGAGGCGCAGGCGCTCGCCCACGCGCGGCAGGTGAAGGCGCTGGCGGCCCGCCACGGCGTGCCGGCCGTGTTCAAGGCCAGCTTCGACAAGGCGAACCGCACCAGCGGGAGGAGCTTCCGCGGCGTCGGGCTCGAGCCCGGGCTCGCCGTCTTCGAGCGGGTGAAGCGCGAGACCGGGCTCGCCACCCTGACCGACGTGCACGAGGCGTGGCAGGCCGAGCCCGCCGGGCGGGTGGTGGACGTCCTCCAGGTCCCGGCCTTCCTCTGCCGCCAGACCGACCTCGTGGTCGCCTGCGCCCGGCACGGCCGGAGCGTCAACGTGAAGAAGGGGCAGTTCCTCGCCCCGCGCGACATGCGCCACGTGCTCGCGAAGTGCCGCGAGGCGGGGAACGCGCAGGTGGTGCTCACCGAGCGCGGCGCCTCGTTCGGCTACGGCAACCTGGTGGTGGACATGCGCGCCCTCGTCATGATGCGCGAGCTGGGCGCGCCGGTCTGCCTCGACGCGACCCACGCCGTGCAGCTCCCCGGCGGCGGCGGCGACACCACCGGCGGCAACCGCGAGTACGTGGCGCCGCTCGCGCGCGCGGCGGCGGCGGTCGGCATCGACGCCCTCTTCATGGAGATCCACGAGGACCCGGCCCAGGCGAAGAGCGACGGCCCGAACTCGCTCGATTTCGCCATGGCCGACGCCGTGCTCCGGGACGTGCTCGCCATCCGCCGGGCGCTGGGCCAGCCGTGACGCCGGAGCTCCTCGCCCGCGCCGCGCGGATCCGCCTCCTCCTCCTCGACGTGGACGGCGTCCTCACCGACGGCCGGCTCTACTACGGGGCCGAGGGCGAGGTGCTGAAGGTCTTCGACGTGAAGGATGGGCACGGCCTCGTCCTCCTGCGCGATCACGTGGAGCTCGGCGTCATCAGCGGGCGCCCGGGCCTGGCGCGGAAGCGGCTCGAGGAGCTGCGCTTCAAGCACCTCGTCTTCTCGCAGCGCGACAAGCTCGAGGGCTACGCCCAGCTCGCGCACCTCGGCTTCGCCGACGGTCAGGTCGCCTACATGGGCGACGACGTGAACGACCTCGGGCTGCTCCGCAAGGTGGGGCTCTCCGCCTGCCCGTCCGACGCCCACCCGGCAGTGCGCGCGGCGGTGCATTTCGTCGCCGCGGCGCCCGGCGGCCGCGGCGCCGTCCGCGAGCTCGTCGAGCTCATCCTCCGCGCCAAGGGCCTGCCTCTGGCATGATTGGGGGGATGGCGGTCCCCCTCCGCAAGCGGCTCCGGCGCGGCGCCCGCTCGCTCGCCCTGCGCGTCCTGGCGGCGCTGCTCGGGCGCCTGCCGCTGCGCGCCGCCCTGGCCGTGGGCGCCCTCGCCGGGCGGCTCGCCTGGCACCTCGCCCCCGGCACCCGGCGCCTCATGCTCGCGCACCTCGCGCTCGCCTTCCCGGAGAAGAGCGAGGCCGAGCGGCGCGCCGTCGCGAGGGCGAGCCTCGTCCACCTCGGGCAGGTCGCGCTGGAGGTGGCGGCGCTCCGCCGCTACCGCGACCGGCTGGAGGCGTACGTCTCGATCGCGCCCGGCGGGGCGGAGCTCGTCGAGCGCGCGATGGCGCGCGGCCGGGGGCTCGTCTTCGTGGCGGGGCACATCGGCAACTGGGAGCTGCTCGCGCAGCGCCTCTCCCGCCTGGCCCAGCCGAACGCGGTGGTGGCGAAGCGCAACGCCGACGCCTGGCTGAACGGCGCCGTCGAGCGGCTCCGGGCCGAGGGCGGGCTCGAGACCTTCTGGCGCGAGGACCCCGCCACCGGGCGGCGGCTGCTCCGGCTCTTCAAGCGCGGGGGCGGGCTCGGCATCCTCGTCGACCAGGACACGAAGGTGCAGGGGGTGTTCGCCCCGTTCTTCGGGCGGCCCGCCTTCACGCCGCGCGCCGCCGCCGACCTCGCCCTGCGCTTCGGGGCGACCGCGCTCGTCGTGACGAGCCACCGGCGCGGCCCCGGGCGCGGCGCCGGGCACGAGCTCGAGGTGGTGGAGCTGCCCTACGACCCGGCTCCGCCCGACCGCGAGGCGGAGGTGCTCCGGTTCACCGCCGCCGCGCTCGCGATCCAGGAGGCGGCGATCCGCCGCCACCCGGCGGAATGGGTCTGGATGCACCGGCGCTGGAAGACTGAACCCCCTCTCAAGGGTTCTCTAGCAAGTGCGGTGCCGAAAAGCCGTGAGCTTTCCGGCACCTAGCGAACCCACCGCAAAGCAAGAGGCGTGCCACTGGATCGCAGGCGGCCAAGAATGCTATCGTTTTCGAGGATTTCGGTGATCTGGATCGCTGCCATCGCCCTCGCCGCGCTCGGCGGGTGCCACCGCGATGAGCGGCCGCGGGGAACCACGGACGTGCCTCCGGAGCTGACCTTCGACGGCCTCACCTACCGCGTCTACCGCGGGACCGTGCTCGTGGCCGAGGGCGACGCCGTCCGGGCCGCTTTCCGGCGCGACAACGCGGATCTCGCGGCCCAGGAGCTGACGGCCCGGTTCCCCTCCACGGGGGATCGCCCGGAGGCGCGCATCGCCGCCCGTCAGGGGACCGGGAACCTCCGGCTGCGGTGGTTCCAGGCGTCGGGCGGCGTCCGCGCCGAGCAGGGGGACGAGGTCGCCGTGACCGAGGAGGCGCGCTACGACGCCGCCGACGGCCTGGTGCGCGGCGAGCGGCCGATCGAGGTGCGCGGCGCGAGCCACCTGGTCGTCCGCGGCCCCGCCTTCACGCTCGACCCGCGCCTGGAGCGGCTCACCATCGCCGGCGGCGCCCACATCACGGCCGGGGAGCCGCGGTGACGGGCCTCGCCCTCGCGCTCGTGCTGGCGCTCGCGGCGCCGGCCGCCCAGGCCGCGCCGGCCGCGCGCCGCCCGGAGAAGGCGGCGCCGGGCGCGGCGGCGCCGCCCCCGACCCAGGTCCAGGCGGCCGCGGCCGACTACCTGTACCGGGAGCGGCGCACCATCCTCACCGGCAAGCCGCTCGTCACCTTCACCCGCGAGGACGCGACGCTGGTCTGCCGCCGGGCGGTGGCCGACAACGACGCGCAGGGCGACATCCAGCACGCGGTGTGCGAGGGCGACGTGAAGCTCACCCGCGGCGACCGCGTCGTCACCTGCAACCGCGCCACCTTCGAGGCGGCCGAGGGCACCATCGTCTGCCGCGGCGACCCCATCCTGCGCGACGGGGCCACCGTCATGCACTGCGAGGAGGTCACCTACGACCTCGATCGCGACCGCGTCTACGCGCGGCAGGTGAAGGGCACGGTCGTGCAGAAGCCGGGGCAGGGGCTGCCGGTCCACGGCAAGGCGGCGAAGAGCCCGTGACCGAGCCCGTCCTCCGCGCCGAAGGGCTCGTGAAGAGCTACCAGCGCCGCCGCGTGGTGGACGGCGTCTCGTTCCACGTCCGCCCGGGCGAGGTGGTGGGGCTGCTCGGGCCGAACGGCGCCGGCAAGACCACGAGCTTCAACATGGTGGTGGGCCTCGTCGCGCCCGACGGCGGCAGGGTCCGGCTCGGCGAGGACGACCTCACCCGGCTCCCCATGCACCAGCGGGCGCGCCGCGGGGTGGGCTACCTGCCCCAGGAGGCGTCGATCTTCCGGAAGCTCACCGTCCGCCAGAACTTCACGGCGGTGCTGGAGGCGCTCGGCGTCGCGCGCGCGGAGCGCGAGGCGCGCGCCGCGGCGCTGCTCGCGGAGTTCCGGCTGGAGCCGGTGGCGGAGAGTCTGGGCGAGACGCTCTCCGGCGGGGAGCGGCGGCGGGCCGAGGTGGCGCGCTCGCTCCTCTCGGGGCCGCGCCACATCCTGTTCGACGAGCCCTTCGCCGGCGTCGATCCCATCGCGGTGGCGGAGCTGCAGCGGCTCATCGCCTCCCTGCGCGAGCGCGGGATCGGCGTCCTGCTCACCGACCACAACGTGCGCGAGGCGCTCGGCATCTGCGACCGCGCCTACATCCTCTCGGCCGGGACCCTCCTCGAGGAGGGGACGCCGGCCGCCATCGCCGGCAGCGAGCGCGCCCGCGCCGCCTACCTCGGCGAGCGGTTCCGCCTCGACGACGCCTCGTCTCCCCGCAGTCACGGAGCTTGACCAAAGCGCATGGGCCTCGAGCTGAAGCAGCACCTCAAGATGACGCAGCAGCTGGTGATGACGCCCCAGCTGCAGCAGGCCATCAAGCTCCTGCAGCTCTCGCGCATGGAGCTGGTGGACCTCATCCGCACCGAGGTGACCGAGAACCCGCTGCTCGAGGAGCCGGGCGAGGGCGAGGAGGAGAGCCGCGCCGAGGGCGCCAGCCCCGCCGAGCAGGCGCAGGAGGAGGCCGCCCCCCAGCACAAGGAGGCCGAGAAGGCGCAGGAGGTGAAGGGCGAGGAGGGCGCGAACGAGATCGACTGGGACCAGTACCTCGACCACTACCAGCTGCAGGGCCACACCGCGCCCTCCAACCGCGGCCTGTCGGACGAGGAGCTCCCCGGCTACGAGGCCACCCTCACCAAGAAGACCGACCTCGTCGACCACCTCACCTGGCAGCTCCGCCTGTCGCACTTCTCCCCCGACGAGGAGAAGGTGGCGATGCTCGTCATCGGCAACCTCGACCAGGACGGCTACTTCAAGATGCCGACCGTCGAGGGCGAGGCGGAGGACGCCGCCCGCCGCGACCCGCTGGTGCGCGTCTCTTTCGAGTCCGGGATGGGGCTCGAGTTCTGCGAGGGCGTGCTGAAGAAGGTGCAGGCGCTCGACCCGGTGGGCGTGGCGGCGCGCGACCTGCGCGAGTGCCTGCTCATCCAGGTGCGGGTGCTCAACGCCGACACCCCCGAGATCGTGGCCATCATCGAGCGCCACCTGAAGCACCTCGAGTCGAAGAACTACGCGGCGGTCGCGAAGGACCTCAAGATCTCGATCGACGAGGTGGTGAAGGCGGTCAAGGTGATCAGCCACCTCGAGCCGAAGCCGGGCCGCGCCTTCTCGGGCGAGGAGCCGCAGTACATCACGCCCGACGTCTACGTCCACAAGATGGGCGACAAGTACATCACCGTCCTCAACGACGACGGCCTCTCCAAGCTCCGCATCAGCGGGATGTACCGCTCCGCCCTCAAGAACGGCCAGGCGGGCGAGGCCAAGGAGTACATCCAGGACAAGCTGCGCAGCGCGGTGTGGCTCATCCGGTCCATCCACCAGCGGCAGCGGACCATCTACAAGGTCACCGAGTCGATCGTGAAGTTCCAGAAGGACTTCCTCGACAAGGGCATCGCCTACCTGAAGCCGCTCATCCTGCGCGACGTGGCGGAGGACATCGGGATGCACGAGTCCACCGTCTCGCGCGTCACGACCAACAAGTACGTCCACACGCCGCAGGGCATCTACGAGCTCAAGTTCTTCTTCAACTCCGCCATCAACAAGACCGGCGGCGACGAGATCGCGAGCGAGGCGGTCAAGAACCACATCAAGCAGATCGTGGCGGCCGAGGACCCGAAGCACCCCCACTCGGACCAGAAGATCGTCGAGCTGCTCAAGGGCCAGAACATCGAGATCGCGCGCCGGACGGTGGCGAAGTACCGCGAGGTGCTGGGGATCCTCCCGTCCTCCAAGCGCAAGAAGTTCTTCTGACCCGGGGTCGCCGCGCGGCCCTTCCCGGGGCTCTGGGAGCGCGCCCCGGAACTGGCGTTAAGATGAAGTCGGGCATGAGGCCCAGAGCGACAGCGGCCGCGGCGCTGCAGGCACCACCCAGGTGGCGCCCGCGGGCCGCGGCCGATGCGTCCGTGGCAGGTCACTCCACAGGAGGCGGTTCATGCAGGTGAACATCACCTTCAGGCACCTCGAGTCCACCGAAGCCCTCAAGGCGCACGCGCGCGACAAGGTGGAGCGGATCCAGCGTTACATCGACAGACCCAGCGAAGCGCACGTCGTCCTCGACCTGGAGAACCTCGAGCACAAGGCGGACATCAACCTGAAGGCGGGTCCCTTCCAGCTGCGCGGCCGCGCCAAGAGCGGCGACATGTACGCGTCCATCGACGCGGCGGCGGAGAAGATCGAGCGGCAGCTCAAGAAGCACAAGGAGAAGCTCAAGAGCCACAAGCTCCCCGAGCGCCAGAACGGGCAGAAGATCGTCGACGTCCGCCACGAGGTGCTCGACCTCGGCCGCGCCCCCTCCGACCGCGTGGTGAAGTCGGACGCGTTCCAGGCGAGGGTCATGACGCTCGACGAGGCGGTCATGCAGCTCGACCTCCTCGACGTCCACTTCTACGTGTTCCAGAGCGCGAAGGACGGCAGCTTCAACGTCGTCTACCACCGCGAGGACGGGAAGCTCGGGCTGCTCGAGGCGCGGAGCGCCTGAGGGTCGGCGACGCCGTCCCCGCCCCTCCGGCGCGGGGACGGCGCAGGCCTCGCTTGCCTCGTTGCGCGCCCGTGTCCACCTGTGCTAGCGAGGCGGTCGTAACCATGAAGATCGTCGAGTTCCTTCAACCCGCGGCGGTGGTGGACGACCTGGCGGGCACCAGCGGCCCGGCGGTGCTGGGCGAGCTGGCGCGGCCGCTCGCCGAGGCCCACGGCATCGAGCCGCAGCGGCTGCTCGAGACGCTGCTCGAGCGCGAGAAGCTGGGCTCGACCGGCATCGGCGACGGCGTCGCCATCCCCCACGGGAAGGTGCCCGGCCTGCCGGCGCTCATGGCGAGCTTCGGCCGGTCGCGCCGCGGCGTGGACTTCAAGGCCATCGACGGCAAGCCGACCTACCTCTTCTTCACGCTGTTCGCCCCGGAGAACTCGGCCGGCGCGCACCTCAAGGCGCTCGCCCGCATCAGCCGCATCTTCAAGAACCCGGCCTTCCGCGACTCGATCATGAAGGCGGCGGACGCGGCCGAGATCTTCCGGCTCATCGAGACCGAGGACGCGAAGTACTAGGAGCCCCCCGGCGCGTCGAGCGGCCGGAGCTCTCCGCCGCCCCCTGAGCGGGCGCGCGGCGCGGCGCTCGGCTAGTGCGTCACGCTGTGGAACAGCCGGTTCCAGCGCGGCCCGTCCGGCCCCCAGGAGACGAGCGCCACCCAGGCGCGGCCCTTGATGCGGCCGACCGGCACCGGGCCGAAGACGCGCGAGTCGGCGCTGTGGTCGCGGTGGTCGCCGGCGAGCCACACCGTGCCCGGCGGCACGGTGAAGGGCGGGACGTCGCCGCAGGGCAGGTAGGGGGTGCAGTACGAGTGGTAGGTGTGCGGCGGGAGCTGCTCGACGAAGTCGACGCAGGGCTCCTCGCGCCACGGGCCGCCCTCGAGCTTGTTCCAGTAGGTGCAGGGGCCCGGGATGCGCTCGCGCGGCACCGCCTTCCCGTTCAGCACGAGCCCGCCGTCCTGGATCTCGACCGTGTCCCCCGCCACCGCCACCACGCGCTTGATGAGGTCGTCGGAGCGCGGGTTCCCGGGGGGCGCCAGCAGCACCACGATGTCGCCGCGCTTGGGCGTCGACCAGGTGGCCTGGGCGGTGTCGGTGAAGGGCAGCCGCGCGCCGTAGGCCCACTTCTCGACGATGACGTAGTCGCCGATCTGCAGGGTCGGGATCATCGATCCCGACGGGATGTAGACGGCCTCGTAGAGGAACGTCCGGAACGCCAGCACCGCGACGATGGTGAACACCCACCCGCGGATCTCCTTGTTGACCTTCGCTCGGTCCACGCGCTCCCGTCCTCGTTCCGCCCCGCGAGGTGCAGCGGCGGCACGGCCGCGGCTACTCGGTCCGCATCGCCTCGACCGGGTCGAGCCGGCTGGCGCGCGCCGCCGGGTAGATCCCGAAGACGAGCCCGCAGCCGGACGCGGAGGCGAGCGACAGTACCACCGCCCACGCCGGCACGCTCGCCGGAATCCGGTACAGCTCGCGCGCCCCGACCGCCAGCGCCGCCCCGAGCAGCACCCCCAGCACCCCTCCCAGGAGCGAGAGCAGCACCGCCTCCAGCACGAACTGCTGCAGGATGCGCCGCCGCCGCGCCCCGAGCGCCATGCGGATGCCGATCTCCCGCGTCCGCTCGGTGACCGACACCAGCATGATGTTCATGATCCCGATGCCGCCCACCAGGAGCGCCAGCGCGCAGATCCCGAAGGTGGCCGCGCCCACCACCGAGGCGAGCTGGTTCACGGTGGCGGCCATGGTGTCGTTCGTGAAGTACTCGAAGTCGTTCTCGTCGAGCCCGCGCACGCCCCGCAGCCGCCGCAGCGCGAAGACCACCTCGTCGATGGCCTTGGGGAGGTCCGGCGCGCTGGTCGCCTCGATGGTGTAGCGGTGGTCCTTGGCGCGGCCGGTGACCTGGTAGTGCGCCTGGATGGGGATGATGGCGAAGGTGTCGCGCGACTGCAGCCCGAGCACGCTGCCCTGCCGCTCGGCCACCCCGATGACCGTGAAGGGCGACTGCCGGACGCGCACCTCCTGGCCCACCGGGTCCTCCCCCGGGAAGAGGAGATCGGCGACGTCCGCGCCCAGGAACACCACCCGCCGGCCGAGGGCCATGTCCACCTCGGTGAGGAAGCGCCCCCGCGCCACCGTCACCGCGTAGGCGTACTGCGCCTCGGGCGTGCCCCCGACGAGGCTGATGACCGGGCGGGTGGAGCGCGAGGTGGTCCAGAGCCGCTCCTTGCCCTCGTGCTCTGCCTCGACCGAGACGTGCAGCACGTGCGGCAGCCCCTTCAGCGCCTCGCCCTGCTCGCGGGTCAGGCTGGCCCGCTTGGCGTACTTCTGCCAGTCGATGTCGCCGAAGGCGGCCGGGAAGCGCTGCACCTGGAACGAGCTCGCCCCCAGCATCGAAAAGTCGCTGTTCACCTTGAGGCGAAGCCCCTCGGTGAACCCCATGAGCGCCACCACCATGGCGGCGCCGATGACGATGCCCACCAGGGTGAGCGCGGAGCGCAGCGGGTTCGCGCGCAGCGTCCCGAGCGCCAGGGCCAGGTTGTCGAGGAGGCCGGTCACTCCCACCGCAGCGCCTCCACCGGGTCGAGGTGCGCCGCGCGCCAGGCGGGCCAGCTCCCGAACAGGATGCCCACCGTGGCCGAGAAGCCGAGGCCGAGCGCGACGGCCGAGGGCGCGACGGCGGCCGCGAGCGGGGTGGTGAGCGCGATGAGCTGCGCCGCCCCGAGCCCGAGGGCGGTGCCCACCGAGCCGCCCAGCGCCGCCACCAGCGAGGCCTCCAGCATGAACTGGAACAGGATGGTGCGCCGACGCGCCCCCAGGGCCCGGCGGAGGCCGATCTCGCGGGTCCGCTCGTGCACCGAGACCATCATGATGTTCATGATGCCGATCCCGCCCACCACCAGCGTGATGAGCCCCACCGCCACCGCCACCCCGTACAGCGCCGCGGTGAGGCTCGCGTAGACCTTGAGGAACTGGTCCTGCCGGTTGACGGTGAAGTCGTCGGGCTTCCCCGCCGGGACGGCCCGGACGCGGCGCAGGATGCCGGTCAGCTCGTCCTCGAGCGCGTCGAGGCGGCCGGGCGGCGCGGTCACGGCGATGGTGAGGGAGCGCTTCACGCCCAGCAGGTTGCGGAAGGTGCCGATCGGCATGCAGAGCTGCTTGTCCATGTCGAGGTCGAGGAAGCGGCCCTTGCGCGCCAGCACGCCGACCACGGTGAGCGGGTGGCCGCCGACCACCACCCGCTGCCCGAGGACGTCGGCCGGCGCCACGCGCGGGAAGAGCACGTCGGCCACCTCCGCCCCCAGCACCGCCGCCGGCCGGTCGAGGTCGACGTCGGTCTCGGTGAGGAAGCGCCCCGCCGCCACCGTGCCGCCCGCCACCTCCAGGTAGCGCGGGCCGACCCCGAAGACGTCCACCCGCGAGAGCTGGGCCGTGCCGTGCGAGACCTGGGTGCTCTGCCAGATGCGCGGCGAGGTGGCGACCGCCAGCCGCGACTCGCGCTCCACCGCGCGCCACTCGGTGAGGGTGAGCGACTTGCGGTTGCGGAGCAGGTACCACTCGTCGTTCAGGTCGAGCCACTTCCACTTCGAGACGTAGACCGTGTTCGTCCCCAGGTTCGCGACCTGGGCCTCGAAGCTGGCGTCGATGCCCTGGATGATGGCGATGATGGCGATGACGGTGGTGACCCCGATGACGATGCCGAGCGTGGTGAGGAAGCTGCGCAGCCGGTGGGCCGCCAGCGTGCCGAGCGCGATCCGGACCGCCTCGTCCAGCTCGGCCCAGCCGCGCGCGAGCGCCTGGCGCAGCCGCGTCACGCGCCGGCCGCCTGGGCGCCGAGCGCCGCCACCTCGCGCCCGGCCCCGTCCGCCACCACGCGCCCGTCGGAGAGCCGGATGGCGCGCGGGCAGCGCGCCGCCAGGCGGGGCTCGTGGGTGACGAGCACGAGGGTGTGGCCGCGCCGGTGCAGCTCGGCGAAGAGGCGGACGATCTCGTCGCCGGTGGCGCTGTCGAGGTTGCCGGTGGGCTCGTCGGCGAGGAGCAAGGAGGGCTCGCCCACCAGCGCCCGCGCGATGGCGACGCGCTGCCGCTGGCCGCCGGAGAGCTCGTTCGGGCGGTGGCGCGCCCGGTTCTGGAGCCCGACCGCCGCCAGCGCCGCCTCGGCGCGCGCGCGCCGCTCGCCGCGCGGGACGCCGCGGTAGACGAGCGGCAGCTCGACGTTGGCGAGCGCGGTCGAGCGGGGGAGGAGCTGGAAGGTCTGGAAGACGAAGCCGATCTCGCGGTTGCGCAGGTCGGCGAGCGCGTCGTCCGACAGCCCCGCCACGTCCTGCCCGCGGATGCGGTAGCGGCCGCCGGTGGGGGTGTCGAGGCAGCCGAGGATGTTCATGAGCGTCGACTTGCCCGAGCCCGACTGCCCGACGATGGCCACCCACTCGCCGCGCCGCACGTGGAACGACACGCCGTCGAGCGCGCGCACCTCCTCCCCGCCCACCGCGTAGTGGCGGGTGAGGGCCTCGACCTCGAGGAGCGGGGCCTCGCCCCGGGTGCCCGCCGCGGGGGGCGCCACCGCGGCGGCGGCGCGCGGGCCGGGGATCACCGGCCGCCTCCGTCCGGCTGCTCCTGCTTCACCGGCTTGCCGCTCTTGAGCTCGCGCGAGAGCGCCTTGTACGGCCCCTCCACCACCTGCTCCCCCTCCTTCAGCCCGGAGACGATCTCGATGGCGCTCTCGTCGGCGAGCCCGGTCTCGACCGGCCGCGCCTTCGCCACGCCGCCCTCCACCACGAACACGACCTTCCGGAGCGGCTCGCGGCGGGGCCGGGCGAACGCGGCCGGGGCGGGCGCGCCCGCGGGCGGCGCGGCGCCGGGCGCGCCCTGGGCGGCGCCGGCCAGCTCCTTCTCGGTGCGGACGGTCACCGCCTGGATCGGGACCACCACCGCGTCGCGGTGCGTCTCGGTGGAGATGGTGGCCTGGCAGCTCATCCCGGGCAACGAGCCCGCCGCCGCCGCGGTGAGCGCCAGCCGGACCGGGAAGGTGGTCACCTCGGCCTCGGTGCCGGGGTTCTTCACCAGCGCGTTCTTCGCCACCTCGATCACCTGCGCCGGGAACTTCCGGTCGGGGAAGGCGTCGATCTCCACCTCGGCCGGGTCGCCCTCGTGCAGGTACACCACCTCGTGCTCGCCCACCTCCACCTTCGCCTCCATGGCGGAGAGGGTGGCGATGGTGACGATGGGGTCCTCGTTGAGGTCGGAGCCGCGCACGCGCTCGCCGACCTGCTTCGCGCGCGTCACCACGATCCCGTCGATGGGCGAGGCGACGGTGGAGAAGGAGAGCAGGTGGCGCGCGTCGGCCAGCGCGGCGTCGGCCTGCGCGATCCGCTCCGCCGCCGCGTCCGCCTTGGCCTGCTCGGCGCGGAGGTCGGCGAGGGCGCGGTCCACCTCGGCCTGGCTGGCGTTCCCGCCGGCGGTGAGGCGCTTCACGCGCCCGAGGTCCTGCTCCAGCCGGGCGATGAGGACCCGCTCGGCGGCGAGGTCGGCCGAGGCGCCGGCGCGGAGCGCCTCCTGCTGCTTCACCTGGGCGGCGTAGCGGCGCGCCTCGATCCGCGCCAGGAGCTGCCCCTTCCGCACCCGGTCGCCCTCCCGCACCGGCAGCTCGAGCAGGTCGCCCGAGATGTTGGAGGACACCTTGACGGTGGTGGCCGCCTGGAGCTTGCCGGCCGCGGTCACCTTGCGGGTGATGGCGCTCTTCTGCGCGGTCGCGAGCTGGACCGGCAGCGGCGGCTCGCGGCGAGGCCGGAGCGAGAGCGCCGTCACCGCCGCCACCGCCGCCAGCAGGCCGGCGACGACGAGCCGACGCGGCCAGGAGAGCGCCGGCCCCCGGCGGGCGGGCGGCCGGGCGGGCGTGGGCGCGGCCTCGCGCGCCTCCGGCTCGGGGCGCGGCTCGAGGTCGAGGGCGAGCGGGTCTCGGTCGGGCGGAGGGGTCATGGGGAGGTCCTTCACGGGGCCAGCGCGCCGCCCACGGCGCGGTTCAGGTCGGCGAGCGCGACCACCTCGTCCACGCGCGCCTGCACCAGGGTGAGCTTCGCCTGGGTGAGCTTGAGGCTCGCGTCGCGCACCTCGAGCTGGCTCGCCACGCCCGCCTCGAGCCGATCCCGGGCGACCGCGACGCCCTGCTCGGCCGCGGCGAGGTTCTCCTGCGCCAGCGCCGCGGCGCCGCGCAGCGCGAGCAGGTTCGAGCGGGCGCGGGCGATCTCGTTCGACACGTTCTGCTCGGCCTGGGCCGCCTGCGCCCGGGCGCGGCGGGTGGCGAGCGCGGCGCGCTGCTCGTCGGCCAGGGTCTGCCGGCCGGCGAACAGGTTCCACTGCAGCACCACCGCGGCGGTGGCGGTGTACTGGCGCGCGGGGTCGCCGTACACGCCCTCGCGGCCGGAGAAGGTGGGGCCCTGCCGGTTGTAGGTGGCCTGGAGGCCGGCGGTTGGCCACCAGGCGCCGCCCGCGATCTCCTGCGACAGCTCGGCGGCGCGGACGTTCTCGGCCTGGCCGGAGAGGAGCGGGCGGGCGCGCCGCGCCTGCGCGAGCAGCTCGGCCTCGCCGGGCGGCTCGCCGGCGGGCCGCGCCGGGGCGCCGAGGGCCGCCGGGGCGACGACCGGCGGCGCCTCGCCGGCGTCGCGGCCGAGGATGACGGCCAGGTCGCCCCCCGCCTGCGTCAGCCGGGCGCGGGCCTGCTCCACCGCGATGCGGTCGGTGCCGAGGTTGCCGCGGGCGGTGAGCACCTCGAGCCGGCCGGCGCGCCCGGCCTCGAAGAGCGCCTGGGACCGCCGCAGGAACTCCTCGGACCGCGCCACCGTCTCCTCCAGCACGTGCAGGCTCTCCTGGGCCTTCACCACCTCGTAGAAGCGGCGGGTGACCTCGTAGGCCACCCCGAGCGTGGTCTCGTCGAGCGACCGGTCGGCGGCGCGGCGCGCCACCTCCGCGCGGGCGATGGTCTTCCAGTTGCGGCCGCCGTCGAACAGCGGGAGCTGCAGCGTGAGCCCGAGCGCGTAGTCGGCGGCGTCGCTGGAGGGGATGGAGACCACCTGCTGCTCGAAGATGAACTTGCCGCTCGCGTCGAGCCCGGTCGGGAAGGCGGTCACCGCGCTCCGCGCGCCGGAGAAGTCGTGGCCGAAGCTGGCGGTGAGGTCGAGCCGCGGCAGCACGCCCGCGTAGGAGCCGTAGACGTCCACCCCGGCCGAGAGCGCCTGGGCGCGGGACAGCTCGACGTCGAGGTTCTTCCGGGCCGCCTCGGCGAGCGCCTCGTCGAGCGTGAGCGGGGCGCCGGGGGCGGCGGCGAGCAGGGTGGCGAGGAGGAGGTGCATGGACGATCGCTAGCGGCCGCCGGCGAGCCCCGGCGCCGCCACGCGCTGGAGGAGGACGAACGAGACCCACAGCAGGACCACCACCGTGAAGCTCCGGCGGCGGTCGACCCCGGCCACCCCCGCCATCCCGACCGCGACCAGGACGAGCGACCAGAGCGCGAACAGGTCGAAGGCGCCAGCGGCGGCAGCGAGGCGCGGGGAGGCGCCGGCGGGCAGGAGGGCGGCGAGCGACGAGGGCAGGGCGCGCTCCGCCTCCTGGATCGAGGGCCCGGGCAGGCGCCACAGCGCGGGCACCGAGAGCAGGTCCTTCAGCGCGAGCGGCAGGGTGGCCCAGGCCGCCACCGCGAAGGTGGGGGCGAATGGGACCGGGCTGTTCGCCAGGCGGAAGGCGACGAAGAGGCAGAACGCCACCGCCAGCGTGCGCAGCGCCGGGCCGAGCAGGCCCTGCGCGTACGTGCTCACCGCCCCGAGCTTCTGCGCCTGGGCGAAGGCCACCTCGCGGTCGTGCGGCGACATCTGCGCCGCCGCCTCCGGGTGCGCGTCGAGCTGCTCCTCGACCGTGCGCCGGTAGTCGGCGCGCGGCGCCAGCACCGCCGCGGCCAGCAGCGAGGCCAGGGTGGCGGCGAGGAGCGCCGGGAGGATGCTCCGGCGCTCGGCGGCGGCGGCGAGGCCGCGGCCGGGCGCGAGCAGGGTGTCCGAGAAGAGCTGGGCGGTCGGCATGAGGGCTCGCTTGCCTGGAGCAAACGCGGGGCCGCCGCGCGTATTTCACGCGCCGGCCCGAGGGCGGCTCCAGGAGCCCCGCAGGATACCCGGAAGCGCGGGTCCCGCGCGGCGGCGAGCGGTCGCGCCGCCCCTACTTGAGGAGCCGCACCGCGCGCGAGAGGCCGGTGGGGCGCGCCCTGCGCCACAGGCGCCGCGGGCCGCGGCCGTCCACGGCGTGCTCGAGCGCCTCGTGCGCCGAGATCCGGCCCGGGCCGCCGAGCAGCAGGGCGGCCGCGATCGCCATCAGGGCGAGGTTGTACTCCATGCCGCCCTTCATCACGTTGAAGCCCTTCGGGGCGTGCACCTTGGCGATGGCGATGCCCTGGGTGACGAGGACGGCGAGCGCCGCCGGCCGGGTCGCGATGCCGAGCACCGCGGCGGCCCCGGCGAAGACCTCCGCCACGCCGGTGGCCACGGCGAGCGCCTTCCCGGGCTTGAGCCCCAGTCCCTCGAACATCTGCCCGGTCTGGTCCGGCCCCTCCCCGCGGAGCTTCGAGGCCCCGTGGTAGAGCATGGTCGAGCCCAGCGCGACGCGGGCGGGGATGAGCGCGGCGTCCTTCGCGGCGTGCTTCCAGGTGATCGCGTAGGCCATCGGTGGTGCTCCTCTCCTGCGGGTGAAAAGATCAGTGGGTCCGGTGCCGCCCGTCCTGCTCCCCCTGCAGCTTCACCACCTCGCGCTCGAGCTTGCGGCGCTCGACGCGGCGGACCTGCGTCTCCTCGTCCTCGGTCCGCTGCCGCCGGCGCACGAGCCCCTGCGTCTCGTCCACGAACCAGAAGGCGACGCGCAGGAACGCGGCCACGGTCACGACGAGGATGGAGGAGAGGAACCAGGTGGCGACCGGCGCGAGCGCCCCGAGCCGCGGCGTGGCGTCGAGGTAGTAGGCGCCGGTGAGCGGCACGAGCGCGAAGGCGAGGTAGTGCGAGAGGCAGTACGGGCAGGAGACGAGGTAGCCGAGCCACGTCTCCTTGCCCCCCAGCCGCTCCCTCAGCGGCTGGAAGATGCGCTCCTTGGCGATGGTCTGGGCGAGGCCCATGACCACCGCGGAGACGGCCAGGAGGTGCAGTAGCCCGGGGCGGGTCACCGGCTGACGATCCGTACGGCGGCGGCACCCCGCAACGCGGCGCGCGGCCGGGCGGGCCCGCGAAAAGCGAGAGGCCGGTCGCCTCGCGGCGCCGGCCCCTCGAAACTGCGAAGCAGCGGTGAGGCTTGGTTACTTCGCGGCCTCGGTCTTCTCCTCGACCTTCTTCTCGGCCTTCTTCGCGCCCTTCTTCGCCTTCTTGACCTTCTTCTCGGTCTTCACGGTCTTGGTCTCCGTGGCGGCCGGGGCGGCGGCGGGGGCGGCGGCGGCGGCCGGCTCCTCGGCGAAGGCCGGGGTGGCGGCGGCGACGAAGGCGACGGCGACGAGGGCGCTCAGGATCTTCTTCATGGGGTAGCTCCTTGGGTTTCAGGCGGGCGGTGAGCGCCCGCGCGTTGCCCTGCCCCTTTCGCAAGGCACATGCCGACGCGGCCCCGCGAGATCAGGGCGCTTTTTTGGAGGCCCGCGCGCCCCTCCGGGGAGAGCGTCCCCACCGGGCGAGCGCGCCGTCCCTTTCTGCCCCGCCCGCCGGCTCCCCGCTGCTTGTCGGTCGCCGTGGAGGTCGGCAATTTCCCCACATGCGCCTCGATCGCCTCCCTCCCCGCACCGAGGGCGGCTTCCACGTGGTCGTCGAGTCGCCTCGCGGCTCCGCGGTGAAGCTCGCGCTCGACCCGGAGCTCGGCTGCATCGCGGTCTCGCGGCCGCTGCCGCTCGGCCTCGTCTACCCGTTCGACTGGGGCTTCGTGCCGGGCACGAAAGGGCCGGACGGCGATCCGGTCGACGCGCTCGTCTACTGGGAGGTGGCGACCTTCCCCGGGGTGGTGGTGCCGTGCCGCGCGCTCGGCGTCCTCCAGCTCGAGCAGAGCGACGGCGAGGGCGGGCGGCAGCGCAACGACCGGCTCCTCGCGGTCCCGCTCGCGCACCCGCGCGGCGGCGAGCTGCGCACCTTCGCCGACGTCCCCGCGCGCGTCCGCGACGAGCTCGCGCTCTTCTTCACCTCGGCCGTCTTCTTCGAGCCCAAGGACCCGAGGCTCCTCGGCTGGGCCGGCCCGGAGGCGGCGGAGGCGCTCCTCGGGGGCTGAGCCGCGATTTCGTCAGGTGGTCGCGCCGCAGCAGTCCTCGGCGCCGGTCCGCTCCGCGCCGGCAGGCGGCCTCGTCGCCGCGAAGCGGTCGAGGGGCGCGGCAGGATGGGCGGCCGGGCCCGCGTTGGTGGCCCGGCCTCGGACGGCGGGCGCTCCACGCGCGGCGGAGCCGCGCGTTCGAGACGGCTGCGCGTGCCCGGCTCACGATGGTGCCCTGAGGGTGAACCCATGGTGCGGCCGGCGGCGCACACCCCAACGGTGAACGCTTTCGCGCTTGACCGAGTCACGGCTGAATCGCGCGCGCGGCCCGGCAATGCAACAGGATGGCCCGCTAGCGCGCCGCGCCCTGCGCCTGCGGGGTGCTCGGCGCCGTCGAGGGCGAAGTCGGCGGGCACCTCACGAAGACGCGCAGGCGCGGCGGCCAGAGGCCTTCCCGGAGGCTCGAAAAGTGCGTGTTACCGTCAGCGAACACGCACTGGAGGTCTCCATGCCCGATGCCGCGCC